>JASGCJ010000037.1:0-1149 GCA_030054195.1 Minisyncoccota bacterium | reverse complement strand
TCAGCATCCCGAAACCTTCGCCAAGTCGGCACTCCCTTCCCATCAACTCCCGATGGATTCGTCACCAATCCTACCCGCTTTCCCCTCAAATCCTGAAAACCCCGATCCGCTAATACATCGATGCCTAAGCGAAAGACAGGAACACTACCTTCTTGGGCAAAAGCCCCGCTTAAGAAGATCAGCCCTAGCAAACATGGAAACCGAAATGCCATTCTTTACCCTAACCTAAAGACGAACTCTTGGGTAGGAAAGGGTCACCGATCGGAATTAAACCCTGAGTTTAATCCCCTTCCGCTGGAAGGTCGGGCGATCTAAATCCTCCGCACCTCGTACGCTAGGAGATGACCTCGCAAATCGGCTCGGTGTTTTATCGAATTCTAATTCGGCTTGGGCAGCTACAAATTTCTTCCTTCGCTTAGCTTTCGACTCAGCCGGCTCTTGGCTCATTTCAGCAGAGGACTTCGAGGCCACCTCGATCTTTGGCAACATCACCTCCTCGCACCTCCTCGTCACAAGCACAGTCAACCCAATCGACTCACTTCTTTCAGGATCCACAGCTGCCCCAGCGGAAATGGGCAGATCCACGGGTAGCCGACGCCGGATTTTTTCAAGCAAACCATGAAAATCCTGCAGAGAGGTCTCAGGTCCTGTGATCACGCTCACCAGAACCCGATTTCCATCTTTCCAGGCCCTTCCATCCTCCAGAAGGATATCCTCTACAACCGCCTCTATCGCTGCCTCCTCCCGGCCCTCTCCTGAGGCCTCGGCTACTCCTGCCCATGCATTTTCGAATTGGGCAACCGCATCCACCCCTTGACCCACAGCCTCACGGAGCTCATCGACGCCTAAATGCACCAATCCCCCCTTCTCCATCACATGGGCTAATCCATGAATCGTTTTTGCCAACGCCCGATTCAATGCACGCTGCCCCTCCCTTAAATCTTTTGCCATTGAAGTCTCCAGCAACCTGTCGTTGCCGAAAACCAACACTGCATCAGCTGAATTCCGTAACGCTTTCAAAGCCGACTCAGCCTTCTCTTTTCTCTTTCGACCCTCAAATCCAAACGGTGTCATTGCGAACACCACCACTTCCGATCCCTGCTTCTTTAATCGTCGCACCAAACTAGGTCCAAGCGCTGATCCCGTTCC
>JASGCJ010000036.1 GCA_030054195.1 Minisyncoccota bacterium | reverse complement strand
GATTTGAAAAAAGAGGAGGGAATCGAGGCGGCTGTGATTAATGCGCGGTTTGCCAAGCCGATCGATACCGCCCTATTGCAGCTTTTCGGACAGAGTGCGGATGTGATCGTGACCTTCGAAGATCACGTCATCAAGGGGGGCTTTGGAAGTGGCATCTTGGAGGAAGTCTCCAATTTGGGCATGACGACCCCCGTGGTTCGGATCGGTTGGCCCGATGAGTTTGTGGATCACGGCAAACCGGATGATTTACGGGTGCGGTACGGACTGAGCGTGAAGGCGGCGAAGGAAAAGCTGTTGCCTCACTTGGCCAAGATCAAGGGGACAGCCCGCAAGTCCCAACCGGTAGCGGCTTAATCCCAAAGGGGATCTGCGCTCTGCTATTTTTATGAAGATCGTTCTCGCTTACTCTGGAGGTTTGGACACCTCTGTGCTGCTGGCCTGGTTAAAGGAAACATATCGGGCTGAGGTGATCGCCTTTTGTGCGGATATTGGTCAAGACGAGGAGTTGCATGGCCTCAAAGCCAAAGCGGCCAAAACAGGGGCATCCAAAATCTACATTGATAATCTTCAGGAGGAGTTTGCGAAGGATTTTATTTTTCCGATGATGCGGGCGGGAGCGATTTATGAGGGGCAATATTTCTTGGGTACTTCGATTGCGCGACCGCTGATTGCGAAGCGAATGGTCGAGATTGCACGAAAGGAGAAAGCCCAGGCCATTGCTCATGGAGCGACTGGGAAGGGGAACGATCAGGTTCGGTTCGAGCTGACCTCGGCGGCTTTGGCTCCGGATGTGGAAGTGATTGCTCCTTGGAGGGACGAACGGTTCCGGAAACGGTTCCCAGGAAGGGCAGAGATGATCCGGTACTGTGAGCAGAGGAATATTCCTGTTCAAGCGACTGCCAAAAAGCCGTATTCGATGGATCGGAATCTCCTCCATATCTCCTATGAGGCAGGGATTCTAGAGGATCCGTGGTTTGATGCGTTTGCGCCGGCGAACAAGAAGATGTTCACCCTTTCGGTTTCGCCTGAGGACGCGCCCAACAAGGCGGAGTATGTAACCTTGGAGTTCCGAAAGGGCGATTGCATTGCGGTGAATGGGAAAAAACTATCGCCCCTAGGTATCATGAGAGCGCTGAACAAGCTGGGTGGAAAACATGGGGTGGGGCGGGTGGATATGGTGGAGAACCGATTTGTGGGAATGAAGAGTCGGGGCGTCTACGAGACTCCAGGCGGTGCAATCCTCCACTTTGCCCATCGGCAGATGGAAAGTCTGACGATGGATCGCGAGGTCATGCATCTGCGGGACAGTTTGATCCCCAAATATAGCGAGTTGGTATACTACGGTTTCTGGTTCGCACCCGAACGGCTGGCATTGCAGGCTTTGGTGGAGGAAAGCCAGAAGAGTGTAACGGGAACTGTAAGGGTGAAGTTATACAAAGGGGGAATCTACGCGGCAGGCAGAAAGTCGAGACTGAGCCTCTACAACCCAGAGATTGCCACGATGGAGGCGGATCCAACCAAGGCCTACAATCAGGATGATGCGACAGGATTTATTCGGTTGACTGGATTGCGACTCAAAGTCGCGGCGAAAGTAAAAAAGAAGTAAATTAGCGCCGGCGTGCGCCGAAGGTGTATCCGCGGTGGGTGCGGACTCCCCTCATGCGGGTCTGGGCCACGGTATGACCCTCTTCAAACAGTGCGGTGAAACGGTAGGGGAAGTTTTCCAGTTTCTTGCGGGGCAACTTTTGACCCAGCATGCGTTCAATGGCCTCTACGTGGGGCAGTTCTTCGGCAACAAAGAGGGTCAGGGCATCTCCCTCTTTTGCGGCACGACCTGTTCGACCGATACGGTGTACATAATCTTCCGGATGCTGAGGCACGTCGTAATTAATCACATGGGTGACGCCTGCGATATCGAGTCCGCGAGCTGCAATATCGGTCGCCACAAGAATGGGATATTTTCCAGAGCGAAAGCCTGCAAGGGCTTCCGTGCGCTCTGTCTGAGATCGGTCTGAGTGAAGAACCCCTACGGGATGGGGGAGGTTGGAAAGACTTCCGGCCACGCGGTCGGAACCCATTCGGGTGCGACAAAATACGATGACGCTTTCGTAGTGCGTTTTTTCAAGCAGGCCGAGAAGGAGTTCGTGCTTTTGGTCGGCCGCGACAGGGTATAGGGCGTGAGTAACAGTTTCTGCTGCCGATTGACGAAGACCGATTTCGACCGTGACAGGCTCTTTCAAGGCCCACTGGGTAAGTCGTTCGATTTCGGGAGGGATCGTGGCGGAGAAGAAGAGAGTTTGGCGTTTTTCAGGGCATAGGGAGACGATGCGTTTGACGTCTGGAAGGAACCCCATATCGAGCATGCGGTCCACTTCATCCAGTACGAGGTGCGTGAGATTCCCGAAGTTAAGGTCGCCTTGGCCGACGAGGTCGAGGAGACGGCCTGGCGTGGCAACGAGGATGTCGATGCCTCGTTGGATCTGTTCCCGTTGGGCGCCATACCCGACACCGCCATAAATCAATCCGATCCGAAGACCGGTGTGTTTCGAAAATCTTTGGAGGGCTTCGCAGACTTGATCGGCCAATTCGCGGGTGGGTTCAAGAATGAGCGCGCGTAGTTTTCCTGGTTTTTCCAAGTGTTGAAGGATGGGGAGGGCAAAGGCGGCAGTTTTTCCCGTGCCGGTTTGAGCGGAGCCAATAATGTCTTTTCCTGATAAGGCAATGGGTATGGCCTGAGCTTGAATTGGCGTAGGCTCCTTGAAGCCGAGATCTTGGGTCGCTTGAAGAACGGAGGCTGAGAGGCCGAGAGAGGCAAAATCCACTCAATATCCTAGTCCAGATGGTGGGGGGTGAGCAAGCGGGAGACAATACGATGGACGCAGAGAGGAGTTGTTTTTAAGGTATTTAACTCATGAAGTCTGCTTATGAACTTGCGATGGAGCGTCTTTCATCCCAGGAACCAACCCGCAAAGTTTCCGATGCCTTAAAGAAGACCTTGGCTGAGATCGACACCACCTATCAGGCTAAGATTGCGGAGCGGGAGACTTTTCTTGGGACCAAGATTGCCGGGGCCCGTGCAGTCGGGGCGCATGAGGAAGCAGCCATTCTTCAGGAAGAACTGGCACGGGATTTGCGGGGTATCCGTGAAGAGTGGGATCGGAAAAAAGAGCAGGCGCGTTCGGCCAACTGATCGAATGGGACCGATTCCAGAGCCGAAGGGAAGAGTGGAGCGCATTCTGTTGCGCTGGGCGAGGGCTCTGATTCGGAGTCAGCATAAGGTTCTCTGGGTAAGTTTGGCCTTGGTGGTGGTTTCCGGGGTGATTGCAGGGACACGTTTGGTGGTGAGAAACAGCACGATGGATTTGATTCGTAAGGAATCACCAGTTTTCAAAAAATATCTGGCGTATGCAGACGAATTTGACGTCCGGGATGAGATCGTGGTTGTCCTGAAAAGCGATGATCTAAAGGCCAGTCGTGGCGCGGCGAACGCCCTGGCGGAAAAGTTCAAGGCAGAGAAGGGGATCGACCGGATTTATTATCGGCATGATTTCACTCCGATGGCGGACCGGCTTTTGCTTCTGGCCAATGAGGAGCAGCTCACGGGAATTCGGAGGCAAATGGAGGAGCTGGCCGCTCTTGTCAAAGGGAACAAGCAGGCCCTGAACCTGAACGGAATTCTAGCGGAGGCTTCTGCGAAATTTAACGACCCATATCTTCGAAAATCCTCCAGCTGGCAGGAATTTATTCCGTTCATTGAGGAGTTCGTCCGTAATCTGAAGCGTTTGGCGAAAGATTTGGAAACGCCAGCCGAGGCTTTGGAGAAGGGGGGGTTGGGCGAACTTTCCGAATTTGAGACAGATCTTTTGAAGAACGAATACCTGAGTCTTGGGGAGGACGGGAAAACCATCATGATGCTACTTCGTCCCTCGAAGAAGGAGATGGAAAGTCCGACTCCCTACTCGGGAGTGATTCATCGGGTGAAAAAAATGGTCAAGGAAAACCGTCCACTTTTCCCCAGTGTCACGATGGGGGTGACAGGGGAGCCGGTTCTTTTGGACGATGAACTGCGGCAAAGCGAGGACGACATGAAAATTGCGACCGTGATCACCCTGGTCCTGATTGCGATCATGTTCTTTTTTGCTTACGGCGAATTCTCTCGTCCTCTCCTCGCCTTGGTCGCGCTACTGGCCAGCATTGTGATTTGTCTCGGGGTGACGGCAGTCACGATTGGGCATCTGAACATTATTTCTCAAGCTTTCATTGTCATGATCCTGGGGCTGGGGATTGATTTCGGGATTCAGTTTCTTGGGCGTTATGAGGAAGAAATGAGCGTGGGCAAAAGTTCTGCGGAGGCGGTTGAGATTACCATGATGAGTACGGGGAAGGCCTTGCTCACGGGTGGAGGGACAACGGCGATCGCTTTTTATGCGATGTGCTTCAATGACTTTATCGGGCTGACCGAGTTGGGATGGATTGCGGGAGCCGGGGTTTTGCTTTCTTTGGTCGCCAGCCTTTCCATTCTCCCGGCCCTGCTGCTTTGGCGCGACAGGAAAGGGGACGTTCCAGTCGGAAAAATGCTCAAGTTCGGTTATGGAGGGAACCTTGATCGGTCGATCACCTCGCATCCCTATATCGTTTTGACCTTTGCCGCTGTCGTCAGTTTTTTTGCTTGGGGAGAAGCCAAAAAAGTGACGTTCGACCACAACCTTTTGCATATTCAGAACCCGAAAATGGAATCGGTCAAGTTGACGCGGGAATTGCTCGATACCGGAAAAGGATCCGTCATTTATGGGGTGGTTGTGGCCAACAGTGTTCAGGAAGCGGACACTTTGGCAGACCAGTTGCGACAACTCCCTACCGTCAGCAAGGTTCGGACTTTGGGGGATCTGGTACCTCGGGATCAGAAAAAACGGATGGATGAGGTCGCCCGTATTTCGAAAGTAGCAGGGGAAATCACCCTTGGAACCGGGTCGGGCCAACCCGTGGACGTTCCGAAAGCCAAGAAGGACTTGGAGTTTCTCCTGGAGTCCTCCCAAGAAGGAGCCAAGCAGGCAAAGCAGTACCTTGGGCTTTCGGGTCGCGCGCGACAGGCGGTGACAACCTTTGAGAAGCTGATTCCCCCCTTAGAACGGGCAGTGGCTGCACTGGACAAGCTCACACAGGAGGAGGCAAAAAAAAGGCTGGACCGGCATCAGGTAAAACTGGTCGGATCGATTTCGCAGAATCTTGGTTGGCTGAAAACCCAGCGAGGGGATCGTCCAATTTCAGTGGGTGATCTGCCGCCGGAGCTGAAGGAGCGTTACCTTTCCAAAGGCGGAAAGATTTTGATCGAAGTGGAGCCGTCTGTGGATGTTTGGGAAAGAAAACCAAATGAGGATTTTGTTCACGATCTGGAAAAAGTCTCCTCCACCGCAACCGGTACTCCGGTCATGAACCTTGAATACATTGATTTGTTGAAGAGGAGTTATATCGAGGCCCTGTTGTATGCCATTGGGATCATCGTGGTGATGATATTTGTCATGTTTCGTAGGATTGAAGACCTTCTTCTCACCCTTTTGCCTCTTGGGGTAGGGGTTCTTTGGATGTTTGGAATCTTGGGGCTGTTCAAAATCCAGCTGGATCCTGCAAACATCGTGACTCTTCCGATGGTCCACGGAATCGGCGTTGCTTACGGAGTGTATGTAATGGATCGGTATCGTGAGGAGAAACGGGTTCGCATCTTTGAATCCAGCACGGGAAAGGCGGTCATTCTTTCCGCCTTAACGACTTTGTTCGGATTCGGATCAATGTTGGTGGGGCAGTATCGCGGTCTCGTCACTCTAGGACTTGTAATGTGCATCGGTATTATCTGCACGCTGACATCGGCAATGGTTCTGTTGCCGCAAATTTTGTCCCTGCATGACCGGATGGAGGATGAGGGTAAAGATCCGGGGCCGGGGGACTAAAACTGAAAGTGGTAGGGCTTGAGGCGAGAGGCTAGTTCAGCCAAGACACGATCTTCATCCTTCTGATCCTTTGCGGTGAAAGTAACACTGAAGCGGACATTGGCACCTGCCTCGTCCCAGGGGACGGTCGAGACGAGCTGCTCTTCAATCAGCCATTTTGAAAAAGCTTCCCCGTTGGCGAAACTCTGTGCTTTCGCGCCGGTAGCGGATTTTGGTGCTTGGGTATAGAGAAAGAAGGAGCCAGCAGGTTTTTGGGCGGCAAAACCCGCCTCCCGCAGAATCTTGACCAAAGCATCCATTCGGCGGCTGTACTTGGCTGCTGTGTCGCGAGTGATTTGGGGGTTTTCGAACGCCACTGCGGAAGCATTCTGTACGGCTAAAAACTGACCTGAATCGGTGTTGTCTTTCACGTCCGCATAGGCTTTGACCAGCAGGGGATTTCCCGCAACAAAACCGCATCGCCAGCCTGTCATATTAAAGGCCTTGCTGGTGGTATGAAGTTCGAGACCCACGTCTTTTGCGTCAGGGATCGACAGAAAGCTGAGGGGTTTGCCTTCGAAAATGAGGGCGGTGTAGGCGGCGTCATGGATGACGACCAGTTCTTCCCTCTTTGCGAATTCCACAACCTGCTTAAAGAATTCAGGGGTGGCAGAGGCTCCTGTGGGATTATTGGGATAGTTGAGGACGAGAACCTTGGCCTTGTTAAGAATCTCACGAGGGATCGTATCAAGTCGTGGGAGAAACTTATTTTCTGGAGTGAGGGGCAGGGAGTGAACGACTCCGCCGTAGTACGCAGCATGGGTTCCAAAAACTGGATATCCTGGGGTTGTCATCAGCACGACATCTCCTGGATCGATGAGGGTGGCAGGTAAAATCGATAGGGCCGCCTTGCTTCCAATCGAGTGAAGTATTTCGGTCTCGGGATCTAGGGAGACTCCGAACACTTCTTTCATGTATTGAGCGGCGGCGTTTCGTAAACGCGGGCCACCGTTATCTGCATAGCCACGGTTTTCAGGAAGAGAGGCTTCCTTGGCCAAGCTGGCTACCACTTTGGAATCGGCCATGGAGTCGGGTTCGCCAACTCCAAAATCCAGCAGCTCTTTTCCTGAATGAGCGGCTAGGGCAGCGCGCTTGGCGCGCTTGATTCGCTCGAACTTGTAAATTGGGGCTTCTTTGAGGCCGTATCCGGGTCCCCCAATTCTTTGGGCGAAGAGGTTGTGAAGGTAGGTCGACATTTTGTATGCTCCTTAGGACATGAAGGTTATGACAAAACCCGCCGAAATGCAAAAGGCGTCGTCTGGATGGAGGCAACGAGGCCAAACCATTGCTTTCGTTCCTACGATGGGGGCTTTACATGAAGCGCACGCGGCCTTGATTCGACAAGCGGCCAAACTGGCGCATCGGGTTGTGGTTAGTGCTTATGTGAATCCGACCCAGTTCAACTCCAAGGCCGACTTTGTGGCATATCCGAAGCGGACGGCGGCAGACATGAAAGTTGCCGCTCAAGCAGGGGCGGATGTTCTTTTTCGGCCGCATGATTTGTATGCAAAAGACGCATCCACATGGGTGGAAGAGGTGAATCGATCTAAGGGAAGATGCGGGGCTAGGCGGCTAGGGCATTTTCGTGGAGTAGCAACCGTTGTCGTAAAACTACTTTCGATCGTGCAACCCAGCTGGATGATTTTAGGCGAGAAGGACGGTCAGCAGTGCGACGTCTTAGAGAGAGTCGTGCGGGATCTCTATCTGCCCGTAAAAATTCTTAGGCATCCCACGGTACGGGAAAAGGATGGATTGCCCATGAGCTCCAGAAACCTGAGGCTCACAGCAAGGGAGCGGATATTTGCGGCTCTTTGGTCAAGGAAGGTCAGAGAGGCAGCTCGGGAGGGGGCGCGAGTGGCTGCTCGTCACCTACGCCGATCGTTGCGTGGCCAGAAAGGCATTCGTTTAGAGTATGCAGAGGTTGTCGGAGGAAAACTTTGGGCAGCAGCACGGGTGGGGAACGTGCGGTTGATCGACCATCGGAAGTGTGGTCGACAATGATCCGAATTATCTTCTGTTTCTTTCTTGGTTGGGCTGGATCCTTGCAAGCGCAGCAGGTGTGGGAGATCGTCCGAGTGGGCAGGGTGGATTATGTTTCGCTGGACTCATTCGCCAAGTTTTACGGGTTCAAGATGCCTGAGGAGATTGAGCCGAATCGCCCATTTGTGATGAGTTCTGCTTTCGGAAACCTGACAATGACCTTGGATAGTCGTGAGATGAAGTGGAAAGGCTCGCGCTACTGGTTGAGTCACTCGTTGCGTCGGGAGAGTGATGTCGTGCTGGTGCCGAGAGTGGATCTGGTTAAAACCTTTGATCCTCTTTTGAGGCCGAATGCCGAGATTGCGAAACGTCCTGTCCAAGGCGTGGTGATCGATCCAGGGCATGGGGGAGGGGACGAGGGGACTCGCGCAGCGCGAGGGTTGAGTGAGAAAACGGCCAATTTGGATGTGGGCAAGCGTTTGGCCAGATTATTGGATGATGCGAATGTGCCTTGGATTCTAACTAGGACGAAAGACCGTTACCTAGATCACGGGGACAGATCCAAATTAGCCACAGATCGTCCTGGGTTCATTTTCGTTAGCATTCACTTTAATGAAGACTCCAGTCGCTCCTCGGAGGGTTGGGAAACCTATAGCCTTTCGCCCCAGTATGCTCCCTCCACATCGTCGGGGGGAAGTTTGGTTGGGGATGAGGATCAGATCTGGCCAGGGAACAGTTACGACCATCATAACTTTCTTCTGACTCAAGCGATTCATCGCTCCGCAGTTCTTTCGACTACGAATGCGCCCTTTGATCGGGGTGTGAAGAGAGCGCGATTTAAGGTTCTGCGTCTGGCTGGATCTCCCTCAGTTCTTGTGGAGGGGGGATTTATGTCAAATCCGAGAGAGGCCAGTCTTATGCGTACGGAGGGGTATCGCCAGCAGGTGGCAGAGTGGATTTTTAAAGGAGTCATGGCATATCGAAAATCGCAAGAGATGACACCAAGTCCCTCGAGGTTATCGATTGAGACCAAGGAAAAGACTTCTTCTTCAACCCCGCAGCTCCGTCCTGTTATGAATTTGGAGTCGGTACCTCCATTCAAACCTAAAGTGGCGGTTTCAAATCCTGTGGTGTCGACGGGCACGAATGCCCAGAATCCCACTCCTGTGCCACAAACCAATGCAGTTGATGGAGAGGTGCGGCGGGCGGTTCCCGTTACCCCTGTTAAGAAAGGGAATTAATTATGCCACTGGGTGTTTTTGATTCAGGGGTGGGAGGTTTGACGGTGGTGCGCGCCCTACGTGCTGCTTTTCCTAGCCGGGATATTCTGTATGTGGGAGACACGGCCCGAGTTCCATATGGAAATAAGTCGGCAGAGACGGTGACGATGTACAGCCGGGAGATCATTCACTTTCTCAAGAAGAATGGGGCGGATCGAATTGTGGTGGCTTGCAACACGGCTTCGGCTTTAGCGGTGGAAAAACTGCGTGAGTCGGTCTCGGTTCCTTTGCATGGGATGATTGAGTCGGGAGTGCAAGCTGCTTTGGAGGTAGCGGGCAGTGGGCCTGTAGGGGTGATTGGCACAGCGGCGACAATCGCAAGCGGGGCCTACCAGACTGCTTTGAGTCAAGTTCGGCCGGATTGGGAAATCTTGGCTCAAGCCACGCCTCTTCTTGCGCCTCTCGTGGAGGAGAGTTGGTTACAGGGTGAGGTTACCGAAAAGGTTGTTCGCCGTTATCTCGAGCCAATGATGAGGGAGAAAATTCGGGTGCTGGTGCTGGCGTGTACTCACTACCCCCTTCTGAAGGGGGTTCTTAGAAAGGTTTTAGGATCGGAGGTTGCGTTGGTGGATTCCTCAGAGGCGTGTGCCAAGTCGCTTGAGAGCACGGAGGCAAAAGTTGTGGAAAAGGGTGAGCTGAAGATTTATCTGACGGATGAGCCTGGGCCGTTTTTTGGAAGGGTTGAAAACTTTCTAGGTTCGGGCTCGGTGGGGTCGATTCAGCGAATTGCGCTAGAACCCGTGGTGTAGGAGTTACTCTTCGAAGCCACTGTTCCAGCTAGGGGGAACGTGGAGAACGAGAGACTCGGTTGCCCCTGAGGCGCGTCGGACTTTAAACCGGAGGTCAGCCCGTTTTTTGGCGGCGGTTTCGCGTGTGGAGAGGTAGAGGGTGATGAACTCGGACAAATTTTGACCTGCAGGTTGGCCTGCGATTTCGAGGATCGTGTCGCCCCCGCGGAAGCCGGCTTTGGCTCCGGGGCTTTCTTTGAGGACGGACAAGATTTGTGGGGTTGGGGTTCCGATGAGGCATAGGCCCTCTGGGAAGTTGGGAATTTCAACAGGGGGGGAGGAGCCGGGGGCGGGTTCGAGAACAAAGCGAAGGTTTTCGGGCGTTGAAAGTTCGAGAGTTCGGCGGAAGTCGATTGGGTTGGTCCAGATGGTTTGGTAGGCGCGATCCATGACCTTGCGTTCCGTTTCGGTCATCAGGCCTTTGGTGGTGACCTTGGGGGCGACGCGGGAGAAGGAGTCCTCGTCAACGCCGCGGCGTGTTTTCTTTTCTCCTTCGGTCAGGGTGACGGGTCGAAAGATGGTGCGGAGAACGGTTCCCGCGGGAAGAATTTTATCTGGGGCTAGGAGGAGATCTTTCGAGAGGACGACGCGATCGTTTTTGACCTCGAGTGGGAAGGATAGACCGAGGGCGGGCTCCATCTTTGGATCCCATTCTGTGGCAAAGCCTTGGGCAAGAAGTCCAAGGCAGAAAAGGAGAGTGCAAGAAGTTTTAGGAAACATGGGAAAGTTGTGATATTGTAACAAGATTACCGGGGGCGTCACGGTTTCGATTCAAACTGGAAGCGACCTGCGGCAAGCCGAGGGCCCGGATTGGTTGGCCTCGTTAAAAAGCCGATCCACAAAAATAAAAGCTAACAACGAGTTGGCCCTCGCAGCCTAAAGTGCTGTGACGTTACTCCTCCGACCCCGGCTAGGGGGAAGTGACGTGTTTGCCGGGTCTGGAAATGGGTGAGCAACCGACCTGTTTCCAGGAACCAACGTGGATGCTACGGAGGACGGGCCAGTGGCAGGGCAACCGGACTCCCGACAATCAAGCTGCCAACAAGCTTGTAGATGCGGGTGGTATCTGGTTTGAAGACGTGGGTTCAACTCCCACCGCCTCCATGTTTCCCATAAGTGGGTGACGCTCGATGGGATGTGCTCAAAGGAGCTGGCAAATCGGAATTTTGTACAACAACCGAGCAGGATACTCTTGGACGGCTCTTATGCATTAAATGCGTTATTGAGGCTTGGGCAGATGGATTTATGGTAAGGCATGTCCGTGGAAGCACCTCCTGAAGAGCCCGTTCAAAAGCCGGCGAAAAATGCCAAGACGGGGGAATACCATTTTCTAGGAAAACACCGCACCATTTTTGCTATTTGCCTCATCGTTGCGGCCGCCGCACACGTTTTAGTTTTGTTGGTTTTCGGAACCTACACCCTTTTCAAGGGGTCGACTCCACGAATGCCGTTTACCAGCGAGGGCGGGGTTCCGTCTGAAGATGTGGGAATGGAGGCGCCACCTGAGGTAGCTCCGGAGACGATGGAAGAAACGGCGGTGGAATCGACCACCAGCCCATCTGATTCTCCCGCAGCGGATACAGATATGGTTCTTGCTGTGAGCGGGATGGTAAGCCCGTCAATGTCCATCAACGCTGCTCCTCCGGTTTTGGCACCCCCATCCGCAACTGGATCGGAGAAAATAGTAAGTAAGCCAGCTAGCCGTTCGCCAGGCAAAGCATCGTCCGTGAATTTCTTCGGAGTCAAAGGGGAAGGGACAAATGTATACTTTGTGGTGGATTTATCCGACAGCATGGTAGAGCAGGACAAAGGCGGGATCGAGGGGTACAAGAATCTCAAAGAAAAGCTGGGCCAGATGATCCAGAGCTTGTCCCCCGAGACCAACTTCAACGTGGCTTTTTACGGAGATGCAGTGGATCTATTTATGCCCAATTCCGTTCCGGCCACGCCGGAAAACAAACAGGCCGCCATGAAGTTTCTTCCTCGGTACATGGCAAACACGTCGCAACGGGGCAACCTCACCCGGAACTACCAGCCCAAAATCAGCACACTACCTTCGAATGGTGGCACCAGTCGCATGGATCTTGGCTTAGCGGCGGCCTTTGAGGGCAGGGCAGACACCATTTTTGTGCTGACGGATGGCAAGCCGGTCATTCAGAGGGCGATGAACGAGAAGGAGCGTGAGGAGTACCGAAAAAAAACAGCAGATTCAGAAATCTCCGTGGCGGACCGGCAGAAGTACGAGAAGGAGGTTGCGGAGTATCGAAAAAAGTATGAGGAATACAACGAGGAGATGAAGAAATACCGAGAAAGATATGCCGACAAAATCACGGAAAAAGCACGACGCGAGGCGGAAAACCGGGCCAAAGGGAAAGGCAAAGTCATCGAGGGGAAGGGCTTCGTGGTTGATTCCGTTAAAATTCCCGGCTTACCGGATGCGCCCAAGGCTCCTACCGCGCCAACCGCTCCGCAGCCAAAAGCCCAAGGAAAAGCGGTGGCCCAACCCAGCCTTGGGAATTGGCAGGACGATGACATTTTGGAGTATCTCAAGGAAACGATCGCCAAGACTTACAAAAAGGACGGCTACGAACTACCATCTATTCACGGGGTGGCATTCCTGGCCAAACCGGCCGAAGAGAAGTTTCTTCGATCCCTGGCCTCTCGTAACAACGGCAACTTCATGCGCATTTCCGCCCCGATCAGGGGGTCAGCACCGAGTCCCTAATCGCTACCGGGTAGCTGTTGGGGAGCAACATTGCTGTCATTCCCCTACTCGGACACCAGTCATCTATTCGGCTCAGTGGACGCATTTAGAGTCAAGAAGTAGGACAAAATGCCAAGATGTACTGATGAATCGCGCACTGATTCCCATCGAGACGCTAGGAACCTTCTAAAGCATCCAGAGCCTGCTTGATCGTTGCCGCATTTTGCTCGAGTCTGCGCCAGCTAGTGGTGGCAGGACCAGAACCGGCATCTTTCGATTTCTTAAGTGATGTTGTAGGAGTTGTTTTATTAGGCGACCCCGCTTGGGCGAGTGACGAAAAACTCGATCGAATGGCCGAGACGGCGCTCCACCTCCTTTTGAAAGGTAGAAAGGAAATCTGTTTGTTGATTTGCCTGAACTAGGTGAAGAGTGGAACCTCCGAAACCGCCCCCAGTGAGTCGGGCTCCCAGATGGCCCGGACTCTTTTTCGATGATTCAATGAGGTGGTCAAGTGCAGGGATGCTGTTTTCAAAGTTGATTCGAGAGCTTTCGTGCGATTCATCCAGAATCTTTCCGAAGCCTGCCATATCGCCTTTCTTGAGCAGGAAAGAAGCTTTGCCAACCCGGTGGGTCTCCCCGACCACGTGAAGTGCCCTGCGATAAATCCGATCGGGAAGTTTGACTTTCGATTCCAACAATCGATCTGGGGTGACCTCGCGAAGTGATGAAACTCCAAGAAGTCGGCTGGCTTCCTCACACGAGGCTCGGCGTTCATTGTACTCGCCATCGACCAAGGAGTGCTTCTCCCCGCAGGCGGCGATGATGAAGTTCGCGGTGGAAGGGAAAGGGACGGATTCCACTTTTAAGGATCGAAAATCCAGAAGCAGAAGATGGTCTTTTTTGGCGTGGAGAATAGCCATGGGATCGAGGAGGCCACACTTCACTCCGGCGTAGCGGTGTTCGGACTCTTGAGAGATCTTGGCCATCTCAATGGGTGGCAGGGAAAAGTTCCAAAGCTTCTGCAGAAAACGCTGGGTGGCGACGGTCAAAGCGGCGCTGCTGCTTAAGCCCGCCCCCATGGGGAGATTAGAGGAGATCTCGAGATTGATTCCCTTCAGTGGTATTCCCCGCTCCTTCAATCCTTGGAGAACTCCGAGAACGTAGTTGGCCCACATTTTATTTGGAGAAGGGGAGAGATCCTGAAGGCTCCCTTCCCACGACTCCTTCAGATCCTTAGCCTTGAAAAACAGACGTTCGTCCGTCCGATTTGAACCGGTTACTTCGGTGGCGTATTCAACGCCCATGGCCAGAACGAGGCCTTGATTGTAGTCGGTGTGGTTACCCAGGACTTCTACGCGCCCGTGGGCAGTGCCTTGGTGGGTGTTCATAAGGAAAAAGGGGAATGGGAAAGCTTCTTGGGTGGGGGTGTCAGTTTGATCTGCCAAGACGGAATCTAATTCAACTACGGCCTACTTTCGGCGTTATGCCCGGGGTTGGGGGATCGATTTCAAATGAGCGAGAATTGCGGCGATGTCGTTGGGTAAAAACTTCACTTTGGCAAGATGCCACCATTCCGTATGGACAGAGTGGGAGTTCGCAGAAACGGGGCGTTCCGGGGCAAGGCTTTCGATTTCGAGGATGTCGCTGTTAGTGAAGAGTTCCGTGTTGCAGCCCCGATCGGGGTAGGTCGCATCCTTCTCATGGGAAATCCATTTGGCGAAAAAGAGTTTCCCTAATTGATAGCCAATCCAACCTTCCGTATGGCGGAAGCCGATCTTGAGTGCCTTGGTCCTATTTTTTTGATAAAGGGTCCACATGTTGCGGCCGAGTTGAATCCGGGGATCGGCCAAATCGGTGTATTTCCAGAGCGTTAGATTCCGATTGGGCAGGTAATCATCCATCGAAAACTTGGTTCCCTTGGGGAGGTCGATCGGATGAGGTACGTATGCGGGTTGAGGAATCAGGGCAACCCCGTCTTGATTAAGGACGGTCAGGCACCACGGACTGACGGGCAGAGCTTTCCCAGTGGAGTTCATTAGCCGGTGTTCGATCTGGACGAGGCCGTCCGGGTTCCAGAGAATTTCCATGCTTTTCTGCCAGCCAAACTTCTCGTTTTTTTCTCCAGTCAACCGGCATCCTTTTTCCGGTAGGAGTTCAAAGGAGACCCGATCGTTGTCGAGAGCGTAGCACTGGTCGTTTTCTGGTGCGGTCCAGAGGCGGTGTCCGCCATAGATCATCCACTCCTTGGAGGCGGTCTTTCCCATCTGCTCCTTGTTTTCAAAAAGTATGTTGGGTCCGTCTATGGGGCCAAAGCGGAGAATGCGGGGACCAATCTCTAGCGGAGCAACCAGTTCCCATCCGTCCCGTCGCATCCGAATGGCTTTGGCCCAACCTCCGTAGGGAACGAGATCGAGAGAGAGGCTCATCTATCCTCTATAAATCAAAGAGGAATTGAGATCACGCCCGACTTTCGGCTGGCGGGCAGGTCTACCGGTCTATGTCGCGCTTCAGATCAGGTGTCGCGGAAGATTTTCCAAAACCTCGCAACCGAGTTGCTCCATCACCTGTTGGAGTTCCTTCTGGAGAATTTCAACCACCTGATCACCCCCCTTGGAGCCCATGGCACACACGCCATACATCGACGCGCGGCCGATGAAGGTAAATTCAGCTCCGCTGGCCAGGGCGACAGCGATGTCGGACCCAGAGCGAATGCCGCTGTCCATCATGATTTTGGTGCGGCCCTTAAACTGCTTGGCCAGCGCGGCAGTAGCTTTGATGGTCGATTGGCCTTGGTCGAGTTGCCGACCGCCGTGGTTAGAGACGATGAGGCCGTCGGCTCCGAGGGAGATGGCGAGCTCAGCATCCTCGGGGTTGACGATGCCTTTGATCACTAAGTTGCCCTTCCATTTGTCGCGGATGGTGCGGATGCGGGCGGCAGTGAGCCGGCCGCTGAAGGTTTTGTTCATGAAGAGCCCGAGGTGCTTCATGGAGAGGCCGGGGGGGATGTAGGGCTTGAGTGTGGCGAACTGGGGGATTCCGGCAAACAGTTGGGAAAACGACCATTCCGGACGGGTGCACATTTGGAAGACGTTACGAAGGCTCATCTTCGGCGGGACGGATAAGCCGTTGCGGATTTCCTTGGGGCGGTAACCGAAGGTGGGGGTGTCGGCAAGAAGCACGAGGGTCTTGCAACCAGCGGCGGCGGCGCGCTCGAGTAGCTTGTCGCGCAGCGAATCCTCGGCGGGATGGTAGAGTTGAAACCAGAAGTCTCCTTCTGTGATTTCGGCTACTTTTTCAATGCTGGCGGTGGTGACCGTGCTGAGGACAAAGGGAATGTTTTGCCTATGCGCGGTGCGGGCAAGGATCTCGCACGACTTCGGCCACATCAGGCTCTGGAGGCCGACGGGGGCGATGCCAAACGGAGAGGCGTATTCGCGGCCGAAAAGTGTGGTTTTTTGGGAAGCACCTTTGTAGTCACGCAAGTAGGCGGGGCGGAGCTCCACGGCACGGATGTCGCTCGTGTTTTTGTGAAGGTTCACTTCGGCCATGCAACCCCCGGCGAGGTAGTCGTAGGCGAAGCCGGGCATGCGCTGCTTGGCGCGTTTGGCCAGAAGTTCGATCGACGGGTAGGAGGGGTTCATGAACGGTTTAAAGCTAGGAGAAGAATCGTCATGTTCAGAGCCTAGAACCTTTATGATCGAAATCAATCATTAGAGGA
>JASGCJ010000073.1:2526-3886 GCA_030054195.1 Minisyncoccota bacterium | reverse complement strand
GCGATCGGGAATCTCAATGAGGGGGTAGTCATCCAGACGCATGGGGTTCACACGAGGCTGATCGCGTGGCCAGGGAATGGCTTTCAGACGGAAAGCGTGCATGTTTTGACACTGAAGCCTGGGGAGGAGAGTGCCTCGTATGCCTATACCATTGCGGAGGAGGTTATGATTTGTGCGGCCGGGCGAGGGGAGGTGTTTCTTCTGGGCCGGTGGGTTTCGGTCGAGCCAGGGGATATCGCGTATTTTCCGGAAGGAGTCTCTCATTCGGTTCGAAACTCCTCGGGCAACAAGGAGAACCTAGTGCTGGTTTCGCAAATCACCCCGCCCCAGTTCGATCTTTATACCGAGGCGGGATTTTATGATGTGGCCATGGGAGTGATGAACCATGAAGCCTGTTTTCATGCGGGTCTGAATGCGGATACGGGAACACTCAAGGCTCCGCTGGCTTTGAAATACAGGGAAACTGAATCGGCGGCACGCTCCTGGAACCGCTCGTTGGCCGATATTCGGCGGGAAGGTGCCTTGTTCAATATGTTTCGAGGGACGCTGTTCGGAGCCTTGGGCAGTCCAGCGGTTTTTGTAATTTGGCCCGGGGGAGGTTCTCGCACGGGCGGCTTTAATTTCTGTTTCAACCAGAACGAGCCAGATTTTACCCATACGCATCCCGTCTCTGATGAGTGCCTTATTCTGTGGGGAGGACGTGGTTCGGCCTATCTGGGGGAACCTGGAGGATGGTGGGATGTGGACACGTTGGATTGCCTGCTTGCGCCGTGTGGGGTGTTCCACCCTCCGAAGCAGAGCAAACTCCCTTGTTTCTGGGGCGGATTTGCTTCTCCTCCGCAAATCGATCTCGCCCTGAAGACTCCGTACTACAAGAACGGCGTGTTTCAGAGCGGGCCGAGCGAGAAACTGGTTTATCCCGACACGGCCGAGATCCGCGCTTTGTTTCAAAGCTGAGCTGATCACGATATTTTATTTCCACTTGGGCGGATTATTTTGGTGTTTAGTTAACGAGTTAAATCTTTCTCCGGCCTGTTTCGAAGAGTTTTCGGTCCTGTTGGCCGACTTTAGGACAAAAGAGTGAAAACGAGGATTACGTTCCCTTTATGAAAACAAAAACAAAAATCAAAACCATCGGAAGTTTCTTCCTCGCATTAATTCTCGGTGCGGTCAGTGCCTTCGGGCACGGGTCGATGGCTGATCCGATCAGTCGGTCGTATGAGGTTTTTCTAGAAAATCCACAGACCCCCTCCAGCGAAGCGGCCAAGGCAGCGATCGCCGTTGCCGGCACGCAGGCGTTTTACGACTGGATGGAGGTCAGCTTGAATGTGCCCGACTACAAGTATGCGGCGGTGATTCC
>JASGCJ010000073.1:0-2426 GCA_030054195.1 Minisyncoccota bacterium | reverse complement strand
CTCCCGAACCGGATCGGTCGGCACGTTCTCTATGTGATCTGGCAGCGGATCGATCCCCGGGCGGAAGTTTTCTTTTCCACTAGCGATGTGGATTTCGGGGGCGTGAATTACGGTGCCACTCCAAATCCTGTTGTGCCTCCCGGTTCTGAAGTGGTGGTGACCCCTCCGACTACTCCCACCACTCCGACCACCCCAACAACGCCCACTGTTCCGACCACCCCGGTGGTTGCATCGGGCGAGGGGACGGTCGTGTTTGCCTTCACCAACCAGTGGCCGAGCGGCGGGCAGGGCAACTTTCAGATCACGAACACTTCTGCCCAAGCGATCAACGGTTGGAATCTGGAATTTGATTGGGCGGGAGATATTACCAGCCTTTGGGAAGGGGTTCTCGTGAGCAAAGTGGGAAATCACTACTTTGTCAAAAATGCGCCGTACAACGCGGTTATACCCTCCGGTGGAAGCGTTCTCGTGGGTGCAGTGGCAAACTTCTCTATGCCCGGAACATTGCCGACCGGTTTTTCTCTCAATGGAAGTAGCAGTGTGGTGCCGGCTCTTGCGGTGAGTAGCGGTGTCCTTAAAAGTGCAACCCAAGGAGTGCCTTATTCGGAGACCTTGGTGGCAACAGGAGGGACGGCTCCTTATTCCTGGATGGTGCCGAGTTGCTGCGCTTGTCCAAGTGGACTTACCCTTTCCAGTTCGGGGGTGGTCAGCGGCACTGCTACTTTGCCGGGAAATTACACCTTCAAGGTGATGGTTACCGATTCGACTTCAGCCACAGCCACCCGATATCTCACCCTAAACGTGGCGGCAGCCCCCGTGGTCACTCCCCCGGTTACTCCTCCCGTAACTCCTCCCATCACTTTGCCGACCTTGGCGGTGGGGGATGCGACTCTGACTTTGTCGGCTTCGACCGGCACTGTGACCACGAGCGGGTATCTTTCTGCCTCGGGAAATCAGATTGTCGATGCGGCCGGAAATCCCGTGCGGATCAGCGGAGTGAACTGGTTCGGCTTTGAAACGGGCACCAAGGTGCTCCATGGCCTGTGGAGCCGGGGCTACAAGCCGATGCTCGATCAGGTGAAGGGACTGGGCTTTAACACCCTGCGCATCCCTTTCTCGAACGAGATGCTCCGAAGTGATGCGGTGACTACCAGCATCAACTTCGCGCAGAATCCCGACTTGCAGGGTCTGACCCCGATCCAGTGCTTGGACAAGGTGATCGCCTACGCAGGATCGATCGGGCTCAAGGTCATCCTGGATCGGCATTCGGCCAAAGCGGACGGGTTTACTGGTGAAGATGTTTGGTACATCCCCGGAGACGCCTACTACACCGAGCAGCGCTGGATTGAGGATTGGGTCATGCTGGCCAAGCGGTACTCCGGCAATGCAACGGTCATCGGTGCGGATCTCTTTAACGAGCCCAAGAAGAGTGCAACTTGGGGAAATTCTGCTCCTGCGACCGATTGGAACAAAGCAGCGGAGCGGGCCGGTAACGCCGTCCTCGCCGCCAACCCGAACTGGCTGATTATTGTCGAGGGAACAGAACAGTACAACGGTCAGACCACTTGGTGGGGAGGCAATCTAAAGGGAGTGGCCACTTATCCCGTGGTGCTGACGAATCCAAGCAAGCTGGTCTATTCGATGCATGATTATCCGGCGAGCGTCTTTGCCCAAAGCTGGTTCTCGGATGCAACCTATCCGAACAATCTGGATGATGTGTGGTATGCGCACTGGGGTTACATCTTCAAGAATCAGACAGCTCCGCTTCTCTTAGGTGAGTTTGGAAGCAGGCTTCTGACGACGAGTGATCAGCAGTGGATGGATAAGTTGACCGACTACATCGATGGAGATTTGAACCTCGATGGCGTCAAGGATCTTACAGGAAACCAGAAGGGGATGAGCTGGACCTACTGGAGCCTGAATCCCAACAGCGGAGATACGGGTGGAATCCTAAATGATGATTGGACCACGGTGAACAGTCTCCGGATGTCCTATATCCAAGGGAGCCTGGCTCCTTTGATCGGTGTGGCGACAGGAAGTGGAGTGACTTCGCAGACGATGAACTTTGCGGTGACTCTATCCGCACCTGCCTCGGCCGTTGTCAGCGTGGCCTATGCCACGGTGGACGGAACGGCCGCGGCAGGGACGAATTTCACGGCTACCTCGGGAATGCTCTCCTTTGCTCCCGGGGAAACCATGAAGACGATCTCGGTGGTCGTGCCTAGCCAGACGTTGGCTGCGAATAAGCAGTTCTCCGTTCAGCTCAGCAACGTCTCAGGTGCCACGATTGCAGATGGAACCGGAGCGGGGTTGATCCAACCTTCGGCAGTTGTTCTGCCCGCGGCTCCTGTCATCTCGAGCGCGGCAACGGCGAGTGGAACCGTGGGTACGGCGTTTAGTTACCAGATCGTGGCTTCGGGAAGTCC
>JASGCJ010000035.1 GCA_030054195.1 Minisyncoccota bacterium | reverse complement strand
GATATATTGGCACAAGTTTATGCTTTTTAAAGGGATAGAGGCAAAAAATAAGACGTTTTTAAACAGTTCCATTGCTATATATGTAAATATCTTATAATCAACGGATTTTACCTTTAAATCACCTGTCCTGATGAAGCTTCTTAACTGAATTGAGTTAGCCACACTTTTTAGACCGAAAAAGGGGCAATTTGTTAGATGTAAAGTGGCCTAAAAAAGGGCCTTGGCGGTGACCTATTTCTGCTTCAGAAGTGCGCCTGTGAAACCTGGCAAGGTGATACTGGCTTTCCCGTCTTTCTGCTGAACTTGGACATCGGCAGCTTTTCCCGAAGACACAAAAATCGGTGCAAGGGGGTCGGGTGCCGTGCCATCCGTGTTGCCGAACTGGAAGGTGAAGGTTTGAGGATCGGAGTGACGATTGAATACGGCAAACAGGGTGTTCGCGTCGCCACGAGCAAACGCAAACATCCGACTCTGATTCTCGGCTCCAATCATCTGCATCTTTCCATGCACGAGATCGGGAAACTTTTTTCGCAGTGCGATGGCATCCCGATAGTAGTCGTGAAGGGTAGAATCAAAATTGATATCGTCTTGTCGGGCGGGTTGGCCCCCTGGGCTTAGGGTTTGGAGGTCGAACTTCAGATCGGCCCAGACCATCGGCATACGATCATCCGGATCATCGGCTCCCCACATGCCTGCTTCGGTACCGTAGTAGATGTAGGGAGCGCCCGGGTAGGTCATCTGAAAAAGGACGATCATGCGCTGGAGTTTCCGTTCCGTTTCATCCGGTTTGCGGATGAAGTAGGGCTTGTCGTGGTTTCCAGGCCAGATATCCACGTCGTAGGCGAAGGCGTCCGCTTTTCCGTAGTAGGGTCTGTCTCGATTTACGATCATGGAGGGCATGCGATCCGTGTCGTGTGAATCAAAAAGATTTTGGACGCGTAAGGTTTCTTCCCAGCTGAATTTCTCTCTCCGCTCCTCGATCATGCGAGTGAAATCTTTGATCGGCAGGGTGCCGTCGATGAGGCCTCCTTTCACAGGCATGGCAAAAGCGTAGTAGTTCATCACCCCGTCGAATTTTCCCTCCCGAATGAAGTCAGGGGCTTCGACCCAGATTTCAGGAGTGGTGTAGGCTTGCGGCTGGATGGAGTGGACAAGATCGTTCCACTCGGCCCAGAAACCAGTGCCGACTTCGTTCGCTACGTCGAGACGCCAGCCGTCGACACCATCGGAGGGATCTCCGTCCCCGTTGGGATCCATCCAGCGGCGAGTGATGGCGAAAAGGTAGGCTTTGACCTGAGGATGCAGATTTTTTTTACCCTTCTCGTCGGTGACCTCAACGAATTCGGGCATGCTTTTCAATCCCCACCACCCTGCGTACTCAAACTCGTTTTTGTCCTTGGTGGAGGGATCGTCGAAGTGGTGGACGTCAAACCAGGAGGCATAGGCAGAGTCCTTCTGTTTTTGCCGCAGATCGGCAAAGGCAAAAAATTCTGTCGCGCAGTGGTTAAAAACTCCGTCGATGATGATGCGGAGCCCTCGGCGATGGGTTTGCTGAACGAGTTCAAGAAACTGCTTGTCGGCCGCGCTCCATTTCCAGCTTTTAGGATCGGCTGTTTCTCCTGCGGTCAGGGCGATATCGGCTGCCGGATCGGGACCAAAGTGGGGATCAGCGTGGTGAAAGGAGCGGGAGTCGTACTTGTGGAGGGAAGGGGATTCGAAAATGGGATTCAGATAAAGGGCGGTTACTCCGAGCTCTTTGAGGTAGTCGAGCCGATCGATGATGCCCTGGAAATCGCCTCCGTAGCGGCGGGAGCCGTTGGTGGCATAGACGTCGGAACCGATCTCCTTTTCCCAATCTTCAAGGGCGTACCAATCCTTCGTCCAAGGCATAATTTTCCATTTCCCCTTGGCTTTGTCAGAAACGCGGGCGTATTCGGCGGTGGGATCATTCTTGGGATCACCGTTACGGAACCGCTCGGGAAAGATCTGGTACCAGACCGCTTCCTCCGCCCAGGCGCATTTTTTCGATTGGGTTTCTTCAGCTGAAGAAAAAAAAGGCAATCCAAGGATTAACACCAACCATAGCAGGAATCGGAGCATAGAGAGTTTACTTCTGAGTCGAGAGATCGAAGTAGTAGCTGGAAAAGGGAAGGAGATCGGGAATGGGCACGCCTTGAGTGGTGAGAATATCGGCAGGAGCAGAGAACGTGGCGGGGTTGGAAGAGGCGAGAAGATCGGTGCCCGTCAACGTGGCCCCATTGGGTAGGGCGAGTGCGGCGGCTGATTCCTTTGAGAGAAGGCATCGAACGCCCGAAAGAGTTTGCGTAGGATGCAGATTGACGGCGACGAGAACTGATTTTTGATTCACAGGGTCATTTCGAAGAAAGGAGTACATCCAGTGTCCTGAGGTGGTTTCGCCAGACAGGCGACCGTAGGCGGGATTGCTCTTGTTGGCGGGATTGAGCGGGTAGAAGTTTCCTTGGGCAAGGGCAGGGTGAGTGAGAGATTGGAGGGTTCGCCCGTAGAATGCCCGAAGCTCTTTCTGCTCGATACTCAGAGGGGAACCGTCACACGATCCGTCGTGATACCATTTTTGAAGTTCGGGGACCGACCAGTAGTCGAAAAAGGTGGTGCGTCCTTTGTCGAGCTCGAACCCCGCGGCACCCACGGTGGCGGCCTCACCAACCTCCTGTCCGTAGTAGACCATCACCGGCCCGCGGGAGAGGGCAAAGAGAACTGTGGATACAACGCGACCCACGGACATTCCGTGTCCACCCCAGTGCTGGTTGGAGGCGACGCGGCACTCATCGTGATTCTCGGCGTAGCGAAGGGAGTTGTCGCCGACAAAACCCGGGCGGGTCAGGGAGTCGAGATCGTTGGCCCACCCTGACTCTTCGTAGATCTTCATCAGACCTTTGTACACATCGTGTCCATAGACGGAGCTGAAGCCTGCTTCGATCAAGCTGAGTGGGTTGGAGTGGTAGGAGGCGAGATCGGGGTTGGCATCGGGGACTTCGAGTCGGGTATCGCCTTCATAGCATTCGGCATAAAAGTAGGTATTGGGATTGCGGGTACGGGCCCGGGCCAGGGCCCAGTGCCAGAATTCGGAGGGGATGATGTGGGAGACATCGCATCGAAAACCGTCGACACCGATCTCCTGCCAGTAGGTCATGATGGAATCCATCTTTTTCCAGAGGTTGGGAACGGGCACTTCGGGTTGGAGAACGGTGGGATGTTTTCGTTTCCCTTTGGCGCCTTGGGTAAAGTCGTAGCCGTAGTTGAGTTTGCAGGTTTCGTACCAGCAGTCTTGGCTGGGCCGCCAGGTGTTCTGATTATCGCCTGTAACGCGGCCCCGTTTCTGTTCGGGGGGGAAGAGTCCATCGATCTTTTCTTTGAGGCCTGGAAAGCGGTTGTCTTTATCGTCCCAGATGATGCGAGTGGTGGGCGTGGTGGGCTGCTTTTTCTTGGAGTCGAAGGTGGAGAGCTGAAGAGGGGGACCATCCGATCCGGGCTTGAGGTAGTAGAAGTCGTCCCCAGAAAAGAATTCGGTCGCTTGGTCGTCTTTGCCGAAGTCGCGCTCGGGATGGACAACCGAGGCGTAGCTGCGGGCGACGTGGTTCGGTACAAAATCGATAAAGATGCGGAGGTTCTTCTTTTTGGCGCGGGCGAGGAGAGCTTTGAACTCGTCGAGTCGGTGGGCGGGGTCTACGGCGTAGTCGGGGCAGACATCGTAGTAGTCGCGAATGGCGTAGGGGCTACCCGCGATGCCTTTGAGGAGGTCGGGATCGTCCGGGGGAAGCTGAAGGGAGGAGTAGTCGCGAGTGGTGGCTTGGCGATAGATGCCCGTGACCCAGATCGCATCGAAACCGAGCTGTTGGAGGGAAGCGAGAGCGGCGTCGTTGAGATCGGCAAATTTTCCACAGCCGTTTTGTTCGAGAGTTCCGTTGGGAATGCGAGCGGAGTTGGTGTTGCCGAAGAGGCGGGGGAAGAGTTGGTAGATTCGGATTTTTCCTCCCGCTCGGGGGACGAGAGCCGCAGGGGTGGAGGGGGTTTCAATGGAGAGGGAGAGGAAGTGGGTAAGAGAGCGATCGCCTGGTCCAGGGAGAAGGTAGGGATCGGAGGAGCGGAGGAGTTGGCCCCAGCCGTTTTCGGCCGGGATATTTTTGAGGGCGGCGACGATCTGGAGTTTTCCTTGAGGGGTGGCCCAGGAGCGTGGGATTTCGAGTTCGAGCGGGCCGATTTTACTGGAGAGAAGTTTGACTTCGGCGGGTGGTTTGGTGAAGGGAGCGAGTCCGAATCCGTTCCAGGAGCGGGAGGAGAGAGTGGGGGTGGGGCCGCGGAGGAGAAGAAGGTGATCGGCTTGGAATGGAAGAAAGAGAGAGGAGCCAGTGGTGGATTTTTGGAAGGGGACGAGAGCGGATCCGTCGAAACCTGAAGCGGTGGCGAGGAGGAGGCCGTGATCAGGATTTTCGAGATTGAGACCCGGGAAACGGAGAAGGAGAGAGGAGGGGTTTTTGGAGGGGAGAAGTTCGATCGTGATCGGTTGGGCCGAGATGGGGCAGATCCAGGCGAGTATAAGGAAAAATGAGAGACGAAATATGTTCAGGCGAATCATGGAAAATTTTTACCTTTTAGAAACGTCCAAGGAAAGCATCCGAAAGGTGGTTCGAACTGTTCCATAAAAGATGCCGCAAAGGGTGAAGAAGGGAGAGGACGTTAGGGAGTGGAGATTTGGAGATTATTGCACCAGGAGTCGGCTTGACCGTTGCGGTTGAAGAGGACGAGGCTTTCGATGGGGGAACCTGCGTTGCCGCTGAGTTTGCGGTTTTTCAGTTCGACGGGGGAGCCTTGGCCGAGAGGGAGAGGTTCTAATTTGAGGTCGTAAATGTCGGAGGTTTTCAGTAGGAGCGTGATGCGGAGGGCGAGTGTGGAGGTGGGGAAAGAGGTGGAGGAGTCTTTTTCGCCGTCAAAGAGTTGGAGAGTGGGTTTGTCTTGGAGGGCGCACAGTTCGAAGCGGGAGTTTTTGTTGTAGTCATCGGGGGAGGAGGCGGTGGTGCCTTGGCGGAGGGTGAGGCCAACGGAGCCTCCTTTTGCGGTGGCTTCAGGAAAGGGGGAGCGAAGAATGTCGAGGGAGAGGGATTGGCCAGGGGCGAGGGGTTGGGAAAGAGGGCGGAAGGCGCAGGCCTTGGGGAAGTTGTCGCCGTTTGCGAAGAGACCCCAAGCACGACCGTTCGAGGCGACGGGGGTGATGTTCGGTTTTTCTTTTTCCTCTGCGAGATAGAAGCCTGCGAAGGTTTTTTGGTTCGGATCGGCGTTGGTGAGCAGTTGCCAAGGGCCAAATCCTGAGCCGGCGGTGGATTCGTTTTTCCAATCGGAGCCGTAGGCGGGGTCGGAGGCAGAGTCGGAGTTTGCGGAGGACGTGGATGGTTTGGTTGGGGTGGCCGGGGAAGATGCGGGGGCGGTGGAGGAGGAGTTTGCTGTGGCGGAACCGCTGACGGCGAAGACGGGGGTTTCTTTGGGAAATTCAAGTTTGGAGCGACGGGCGGTATTTTTCTGTTCGGCGTCGGGTTCTGCAGTGACAAAGAGAGGAAGAACAGGACGTTCTTTGTTTTTGCCGAGTTTAGTTTCCTTTTCTTTCTGCTCGATGAGGAGCAGTCCGAAGAAGCGGCCACCTCCGTATTCGCCGAGGAGGAGTTCGATCTCCTGAGGTTTGCCTGCTTCCCAATTCATCCAGTCGCCGTAAACAAGGTGGGCTTTGGCCCTATCTTCGTCGGTATTGCCCTCCATAAAATCGACGATGGAGTATTCGTCGACATGGTCTTTGGGTTTCCATCCGCTGAGTGATTGGGAGGTGTCCCAGTGTGCTTCCAGAACCGTGCGACCGTTGACGGCAACCCAGAGAAGGTCGTCGGCTTTACCAACGAAACGGAACTGACCTGAGGTGGGGGCGGCGCAGCGACCACGATAGTGGATGATCCAGTAGTTGGGTTTGACCTTGTCGGCGACACCAAAGATTTTTGGAGCTTCGGAGGCTTGGCCCATGGGCATAAAAATTTGGGTCGCGCCGAGTTTTTTTGGAACGGCGAAATATTTTCTTAGGGCGGCGGGGTTGACGCGGTTGCCGGAGAGGATTCCGCGGACGGCCCCATAAAAGTCGGTGTCCTTGGTGCCGATGTCGGTGGGTTTGCGGCCGGTGGAGTCGAGTTTGAGGTCGTACATCGTACCGACGAGGTCGTCTTCTGTGGTTTCAGAAAAGCCGAAGAGAGTGGATTTGGAGGTGCGTCGGCCTTTGCCTCCGCCGCTTCCACCGCCCCCGCTTTTGGTGCCGGTGCCTGTGGAGCCTTGGCCGAGGGAGGTGGTGGGGGTGGAGAGTTTGGCGGGCGTGGGGGGAGCAAAAGTGGGGGCGGTGGTGGGGGTAGAGAGAGCGAGGATTTCAGTGCTGTTATCAATTTCGGTGGGTGTGGTTTCGGCCATAACGGGGGCGGAATCTTCGGGGGGAGAGTCGTCGGTCGAGGGTGGGGCAGAGGATTCGGGGCCGGAGTCGGCCGATCCAACGTTTTCGCTGGTGAAGATGGAGAGAGGATTTCCGCCTTTAAAAATGACAATGCTACCGAGGCCAAGGAGGGCAAGGACGTGGACGGCGATGGCGATGAGGAAGGGGGTGGAGGTGAGGAGGGCGGTGATCGCGAGCCACTTTTTTTTCTGACTTTTGGGGTCGGTGGGAGGAGTGGGGCGAGGGGTCCGGATGGGGGATGTGGGGGTAGGCGGCATAGGGAGAAGAATGCTTTACTATTATTTGGCAGGAAGAGCGAGCGAGATAGAGGGAATGGAATATTTCATCGCGAGAAAAGAGAAAAGTGATATTATTAATTTATGGAAAGAATTTTTAGAAAAAATGGAACACGGTCAGTACAAGCGGGTTTTACGTTGGTGGAGTTGCTGGTGGTGATTTCAATTGTTGGGTTGCTGGCGGGGGTGATGTCGGTTGCGATTCCGAGGGCGATGGAGGCGGGAAAAAAGGCGAAGGTAAAGGGGGAGTTGACGGCGATTGTGGCAGCGGTGAAAGCGTACAAGCAGGAGTATGGGCAGTGGCCAGTTGCTAAATCCCAAATGGATTCGGTGGCGGATGAGTACAACTCGTGGTATGGCCCGCCCACGACGGAAAGCGAATCGAAGGATCTGATGAGGATTTTATCGGGGGATATGACAGTCCAGAAAGATGGTCAAACGATGAATCCGAAGGGGGTGCGCTTTTTGGAGGGTGCTAGGACTGACGGCACCTTTCAGGACCCTTGGGGAAATCAGTACTGCGTGAAGATGGATACGAACGATTCGGGCGGGTTGGAGTATTATGGTACCTCAGGCAACCAAGAAAATATTCGGGTCACGGTCATTGCGATTTCGCTCGGCAAAAACAAATCCCAAGAGGACCCGGACAAAAAAGTTACAAAAACGTGCGACGACGTTTACAGCTGGCGTTGAGTATTTCCTAGAAATCTTTGGTGCTTGTCTCCTCTTGTTTTGAGGAGATCTGGGGCTAAATGTAAACATTGATAATCCGCCTGAAATCATGGGTGACATCTAGCACGCAAGTAATTTATATTTAGATATTTAAACGGTTCACAACTAGTCGTAGTTGCATATCCTTACTTCGTAAGCAATACTACTTAATACATGATGGCAAATTGCCTAAGTGTTGAGGAGGTTAATCAATGAAAACTAAGTCAGGATATATGACGAAATGGTTTGTGGGTTTGGGACTCGTTTTATTCATGGGAATGTCTGCGCATTCGAGAGTCTACTCCGACGCAAGTAGTGATCTTTTCGATAACGGATTTGCGAACCTGGACATCACTTCGGTGGAAGTCACCAATGATGCCTCCAACCTCACTTTCACCGTGACTGTGAGAGGTTTTTCAGATTGGACCAAATATTTAATAGGAATACGGACAGCCGTGGCGGCCTCTAGTTCGACAACTGGGAATCTATGGGGGCGAAACAATACTTATGCCGAGGGCATCAACTTTCAGATCGCTTCGTGGGTTGATGGAGGCGGCGGATTTGGGTTTTCTCAGTATGTTTCTAATGCTTGGGCCTCGACTTCCGGCGCCTCAATTGATTTGAATCAGACTAGCTCGAATAAGGTTTCATGGACTGTGTCGTTGGCATCTCTAGGCCTTGCTTTGGGAGATACCTTCAAATTCGATGTAGGGACCACCGGCGATGGAGGTAATGATCCTTTTGTCGATGTGGCGACCCGTAATGAACCGGCCACGTCCGGTTGGGGGGTTGCCTCCACGGGCGGGGCGTTGCTTACCTACACAACGATTGATCCCAATGCGGACGGGGATTTGGACAACGACAACCTGCAGGACAATTGGGAGGTGACTTACTTTAGCAATGTCACGGCCCAAGATGGCTCCGGTGATCCCGACAGTGACACTTTGACCAATGAGCAGGAAGAGACGGCGGGAACAGATCCGACCAAAGCGGATACGGACGGTGACGGCTGGGCGGACGGGTCCGACACTGCACCCTTGGTGGCCGACAACGTAACCCAAAACATCACCTTCAAAGTCGACATGAGCGTGCAAATTTTCAAGGGGGCTTTTCTGGCTGGCACTGATATGGTTTATGTGGTGGGTGACTTTGGTTCGGGAAACATCTGGAACACCACGGCCAACCTTTTGACCGATCTTGATTCCGATGGCGTTTACGAGGGAACCGTGGCGGTGACTTCCGCAGGGCTGGCCAATCTTGGATTTAAATACCTGATCGGGGGGAAGACCCCAGAGTCAGTCGGCTACGAAAACATTACTGGCAATCGAACCTTAGTGGCGGCTCCTGCCGGAACCACGCCGGCAGATCGAACGTTAATGACTGTTCCCTTTGCCAACGCCACGGCCACCCGCGAAGTGAAATTCCAGGTTGATGTATCTGTGGCTCAGGCCAGCGGGGTGTTTGACCCTGCAACCGACACCGTCGAGGTCGCTGGCACGTTTTCTAATAATTTTGGTACGGGCTATGCCCTTTCTGCTCCAGACGTTTTTGGGATTTGCAGTTTAACCAGATTCCTAGATGGACCGGTAGGCACTGCGGTCTCCTACAAGTTCCGGATTAAGAGAGGCTCAAATTACAATTGGGAAGCGGATCCGGACCGCACTTTTAATTTGGGAGCTGCGTACGTGGTAGGTCCCTTTCTCGGCAACACTCCGCAAGTCTTGGCGGCCGATTACTTTAATCGAACGGGGCAATCACGGAGCCTGACCTTTAAGGTGGATATGGGCGTGCAGATCAGTAAAGGAAAGTTTGCGGATGGAGACACGCTCGAGGTGCGGTACGGGGACTTCAACGCAACAGGAAAAACCTTGGCCAGAGAAGGCACTAGCACCGTCTATTCCGGCACTTTCACCGTGCTGGGAGATGCGGACACCGTTCTCGCTTATAAATTCTGGAAATCGAACACCTCAGACCCGACCACCTTTGAGCGGGTGGATGTTCCCAGAAACAATAGTTTACTCAACCGAAACTACACGTTGGGTGCCAACGCAGTGGCGGTTACGATCAGCCCCACGCCTTATTTAAATAATGACGAAGGTGTCGGGCCGGTAATTAGTCTGGTTGGGGCGAGCACGCTCAATCTCAATGTAGGCGAGGCTTATGTGGAATCGGGGGCAACAGCAACCGATGCTGTGGAAGGCACCGTGACGGTAATACCCTCCGGTGCGGTGGACACAAGCACTGCCGGGACGTACTTGGTCACTTATAACGCCAGTGATGTAAACGCCAATGCGGCCACACCAGTAACCCGAACGGTGGTGGTCAACGCTCCCGGTTCTAGTTTCAACAGCGCTTATCCTGGAAGGACGCTGACTGAGGTGGCGCCCAACGGGCTGACATATCTGGCCAACTATGCGTTTGGCGGAAATGAAACAACGCCAGCGACGTTGCCGGTACAAGACACGAGCGACCCGACCAAATTGCGATTGGTTGTTGTTTTTCGCACAGATGATTCCACGTTGCCCTTGAATGCACTGGGCGGGGAGATGACGGCTGATCTGGCTGGCGGTTGGAGCGCAAGCGGAGTGTCGGTGGAGAATTCAACTGACTTGTCGCCCACGCCCGCAAACACCGTTCGGAAGGTTATCAGCGTGGATCGAGGATCGGATCCCAAGAAGTTCCTCCGAGCAACAGTAACTAAGTAAGACGTTAGCTTAACGTGAATTAAAAAAGGGGCTGGGGGCTACAAGCTTCCAGCCCTTTTTGTTTATGGATTGGTTGGGACGAATACCCTTATTCGTCCATGCGGAGGGTTGTTCACTGAGGCGTAGGCATGGACGCGAAAGGATACGCGTCCCTACCGGTGATGGGTTCTTCGTTGTGAATTTGTGCGAGGCGGGTAAGGACAACTCGCCCTACCGGTGAATCAAGAATCAAACACCCCGTTGAGGGCACAACTTTCTCACTTCGCACTGGGCGCAGTCAGGCTTCCGGGCGTTGCACCGCCTCCTGCCGTGAGCAATCAGAAGATGGGAGACCAGTGTCCAATCCTCCTTCGGAATGAGTCGCACAAGTGCGCTCTCCACTTTGACCGGGTCGAGATGCCGCGTCAGTCCCATCCTGCGTGAAAGGCGACCCACATGAGTATCCACCACAACACCCTCCGCTAGTCCAAATGCGTTCCCTAAAACCACATTTGCAGTTTTCCGTCCAACCCCAGCTAGTTTGTGGAGGGCCTTCATCGTCCTAGGCACTTTTCCTTGATGGTCTGCCACAAGGGAGGCGGCACAGGAGCGAAGGGATCGGGCTTTTGCACGATAGAATCCTGTGGAGTGGATCATCTTCTCTAACTCTTTCTGTGAAATCGAAGCCAAGGATGCTGCATCTGGACAGCGCGCAAAGAGTGCAGGGGTGACCTGATTCACCCGCTCATCGGTACACTGGGCAGAGAGAATTGTGGCAATGAGAAGTTCAAGGGGAGTTTTGAAATGGAGAGCGCAGTGGGCGTCGGGATAGGTCCGCTTCAGGATGGTGAGGATTTGAGTGGTCCGGCGACGCAGAGCCGGGGAAGGGGTCACGGGGCGGGCGCGGCCGAGGCGGCAGGAAGAGATTGGAGAAGCTCACTGGCCTCAGACGTGACGGAGGAGGTTGGATATTTGGAGAGAAGAGAGGTCACGATTTTTCGGGCATCGTCGTTCTTCTGTTGGGCACGCCGAATCTTGGCCGCCCGAAGCAAACCCTGCCCAGAGAGTTCCGGAAGATTGTCGTAGTAGAGGTCGATCTTCTGATAGTAGGAGACAGCAAGATCCAGAGGATCAAGCGGAGGCTTCCCCACACCCTGTTCGAGCTGAGGAGAAGAGAGTTTTTTAGCCGCAAGACCTTCTAGGGCTTGGCCAAAGGCGAGCATCGACTTGGCCTTCATTTCGTTTGTGGCCGTGCCGCTTTCAATGATACCAATCCAGAGTTCGAATGCTGCGGGGTCTTTCTTGGTGCCGTCATACTTTCCGGCCTCGGCCAAGGCTTGGGCCCGCAGGTAGTTGGCCTCCTGAACTTTGTCGGACCAGGGATAGTCACGGGTAAGTTCGGCAAAGTACTTTTCCGCTTCGGCTTTTCGGTTGGCTTGAAAATCGATCTGACCCAGACCGAACAGAGCGGCGGCTTGGGCATGCTGGCGGGGATCCTTGGTGCCGACCTTGGCGGGGAACTCCTTACGGATTCGTTCAAAGACGGGACGTGCCTCCTCTCCTTGGCCTGCGGCAAGAAGGGCGTTGGCGAAGCGCTGAAGATCTCTCCAGTCCAGCGAGACCTTGGTGGCGAGGGACTGCTTATACGCTTCCTGATAGAGGCGAAGAGCGAGGGTGGTTTGGCCTGCCTCAAAAGGAACGCTGGCCTGGGCGAAGAGAATTTGCGCCACAAGTCCAGGTTGGGCGCTGGCCTCACCAGCTAGATCGCGAAAGGGTTGAAGACACTCCTCCACGGGGGCTTCGCCAGATTGAAATCGGTAGAGGGAAAGAGAGACCAGTTTTGAGAGAACGGGAGAGACCTTAGCGGAGGAGATTCCAAGAATCGATTGGCGAAGGAAATCGATGGAGCGTTGAATGGATTCTTTCCACTTCTTTTTTGCGTCGTCGGCAAGCGAGGCGTAATTTCCCAAGGCTTTTGCGGAGGCTAGTTCGAGGTCGGAGGATTTTTCCAAGGCAGAGTAGGCGAGATCGGAGATCGCGACGGGCGGAGGGGAGACCTTGGGGTCGGGAAAGAGCTCCTTAAAGAGTTCAAAGGCGCGCCGGTAGGCTTGAATGGCTTGGCTTTCGTCCTTCTCTTCGGCAAAGGATGCGCCGCGAGCGAGGTAGGCGCCAATGTTGCGGGGATCTTTCGGGTAGGCCCGGAGTTGATCCTCCTGCGCGGCCAGCATCAGATCTTTTTTCTTATCCTTGGCGTAGAAGCGCCAGATGCGTTCGTAGGCGTCCAATCCAGCGGGGGCTCCTGTCAGTTGGGTGGCGGTGGTCTTCCAGGCTGCCAAGGCCTCCTCAGGTTTTTTGTCCTCGAGAAGAGTATCGCCACGGGTGAGGAGAGCGTTGCCCAGATTGCTGGATTTTGGGTAGTCGGTGGCAAACTTTGCGAATGCGGCGGCTGCCTCAGGTAGTTTTTTTGAGGCCCGCAGGGCATAGGCGAGGCGGAGGGAGGCGTCTTCCTTAATGGAGGGAGTCGTGGCACTTGTGGACAGCTGGGTGAACTGCGTGATGCCCTCGGGGAACTTCTTTTCGCTGATGAGTGCACTGGCGTAGGCGAGTTGGGTTTGCTCTTTGCTCTCATCGGAAACTTTGATTTTCCCCGCTTTCACATCCGACAAGAAAGATTCGTAGTATTTGATGGCCTCGGCCCCTTGCCCGTTCTTCTGGTATGCGGACGCGATGAAGCGCGGAATTTCGTCTGCATAGCGAGGATCGACTCCTTTTTCCTGGGCGGCTTTGAGACGCTTGATGGAGTCCTCGTATTTGCCGTCTTCCAGCAGGGCGAAGCCAACGAGGTAGTCGACCAAGCCAGCGACTCCTTTCTGATCAGGATATTTTTTCTGATATTCGGCGACGAGCCGGTCGGCATCCGAGGTACGACCTTGAAGGGCGTACGTTAGGATGATCTGCTGTTCGGCGGTGGGAACCAGGTCGGGTGATCCGAATCGAGCAACTTGGCGGAAGACGATACGGCCTTCATCGTACCCGCGTGTTTGCAGGTAGGCTTGCCCGAGTTGTAAGAGGGCTTGGCCTGAAAGATCGGGTCGATTTCGAACCTCTTCGATCTTTTGTTGGGCTTTTTGAACGCGACGGAGTTTTTCGGGGGAGGGAGTTCCTTGTCCCGAGATTTGAGCCCGCAGGGGTGCGAGTTTAGCTTCGAGCAGGGAGATGAGTTCTTCTTTGCCTGGGATCGAGCGAAGGCGGGTTATGGCCTCGGGCATGCGACCCGCGGCTAGGTCGAGGCTGGCGAGTTGAAGATTGGCTTCGAGGGCGAGGGCAGGGTTTGTTCCGTTGGCGATGCGGGCGTAAATCTGGCCTGCGCGTGCCAAGGCGGCTTCCCCGTCTGCTTTTTTGAAATCGGCCAGGAGTTGGCGGGCGCGCTGGGCCTCGGCATACCCTTGGAGGTAATCAATATCTTCGGCCAACTCTTTTTCCTTATCGGCGGTGCGTGCGGCATCCAGATCTTGGCTCGCTTCGGCAAAGGCACCTTCTTGGATATGGATACGAGCTTGGAGAAGGCGGATTTCCGCCAAGGATTTGGAGTCTGGAAATTCCTTTGGGAAAGCAGCGATCAGGGTGAGAGCTTCGGAGAGGTTCTTTTTTCTCTCGGCCGATTTCTCTGGAGAGGCGTTGCCTTGAGCAACGAGGGATTGGAGGATGTAGTAGGAGGCCTCTTCGAGAACATCTTTTTCCTTGGAGAGGGTCTGGAGTTTCCGGTAGGCGGTGATGGCGGGGGTCCACTGGCTCAGATTGTATTGGGATCGAGCGAGAAGGAGGTAGGCGCTCGGCAAGTTTGGGGATTGGGCAAAATTCTGGATGAAGGCTTGGGCTAATTTGGCGGCTTCCTCAAATCGGGAGTTGTCGTACGCCTCGACAATTTTTTTAGTAGCATCGCCGGCGTCTTCCGCGTGTAGGGGTAGAGCGGGAAGGAGTAGGAGAAGGGATAAGGTGAGAAGAGTGGGGCGAAGCCGGTCGTTCATTCTATGAGGAGAATAAAGGAGAGGGGGGGTGGGGGGCGAGGGGAACATACGTGGGTTGTGAGTTTTTTCCCTTGCTCCTAGGGGGTGCCTTGGGGATGATTCTTTTATCGATGATTTGTACTTCGCTGATCCAATCCTTGCGGACTGTTTGACCGCTGGTTCCTAATGTTTTCCTACTTTTTCCTTTGAAGTCGCGGATGGTTCAGCGTCCGGTCGTAGGTATGGGCTCCTAATGCAAGAGTTGCGGGCAAACCATCGGATCCGTGCCCGGGAGGTATTCCTGGTGGACGCGGCGGGTCAAAAGCGGGGCGTCATGAATTTCAACGATGCGATGAATGCGGCCCGGGCGGCTGGGCTGGATCTGGTGGAGGTGAGTGGAGCCAGTAATCCGCCTGTTTGTAAGATTCTGGATTTCGGGAAGTACAGGTACGAGATGGACAAGCGGGAGAGGGAGTCGAAACGGCACAATCTGGCCGCCAAGGTGAAGGAAATGAAGTTTCACGTGAACATCGATCCGCACGATTACGCGACCAAACTGCGGCAGACGGAGAATTTTCTTTGGAAAGGGATGAAAGTGAAGGTGGTCATGGCCTTCCGGGGGCGGGAAATGCAGCATCAGGACCTGGGGCAGGCCTTGGTGGTGACGATCCGGGACGATTTGAAGCTTGTGGCGGTGGCGGATGCCAACCCGAAATTGATTGGCAGGAACATCACGATGATGTTAAATCCTCTTCCCGCTAAGAAGCGGGTGCGGCGCTGGACAACCGAGAAAGCCGAGGGGGCTTACGAGGAAGAGGACAGCGAAACGGAGGATACAGAGACAGCTCAAGCCTCCCCCGTGGAAACCCCCAGTTCGACCCCCTCCGAAGGTTCCCATGCCTAAACCGATCTCACGCAGAAAGACAAAGAAGTCCGCCGCCAAGCGCTTTAAAGTGACAGGCAGCGGCAAGATCCTTTTCGGTAAGCCGGGTCGCCGTCATTTGGCCTCCAGCAAAAACCGGAAACGCATGCGTCGTTTGGGCAAGATTGCCGTGTTGGATAAGACCGACATGGCTCGTATTTTGGAAAACCTGCCTTTCCGATAGGAGTTCCCCATGCCCCGCGCCACCAATGCACCCGCCTCCCGTGAACGTCGTAAACGCGTAGTCGCCAGCGCGGCTGGATATCGCGGACGGAGGAGTAAACTTTTCCGGTACGCCAAAGACGCCACGATGAAGGCGAAGTACTGGTCGTACCGCGACCGGAAGACCAAGAAACGTAATTTCAGGAATTTGTGGATCGCCCGTTTGAGCGCGGCCTGCAAGGCGCAGGGAATGAACTACAGCTCCTTTGCGGGAGCCCTGCGCAAGGCGGGGGTAGAGCTGGACCGAAAAGTTTTGGCCGATTTGGCAATCCATGAGCCAGCCGCGTTTGCAGCGGTGATCCAAGCCGCCCGCGGCTAAGACGCGGGACCCCTCGTGTCCCTCCCATCCTCCCCGAGTTTCGAGGGGATTCTTACCCAAGCATTAGCGGAACTTTCTTCCGCGAAGGACGCCTCCTCGTTGCAGGCGTGGCGGACGCGTTATTTGGGAAGGCAGGGGGAAGCGCAGAAATTGTTGGATGGATTAAAGAGCGTGCCTGCGACTGATCGACCTGCGGCGGGGAAGGCGGCGAACGATTTTCGTAAAGCGCTGGAGGAGGCATGGGCCACAAAAGGCGGGGGAGAATCGACGGCGACAGCCGCGACTCCCGGAGTGGATCCCACCCTACCGGGTCGTCCGTATCCTTCGGGGGCGGTTCATGTGGTAACGCAGACGTTGGATCGGATCACCGATATTTTTCATCGGCTGGGTTTTGCTTTGGCCGACGGTCCGGAGATCGAGACGGAGCATCACAACTTCGATGCCCTCAACACCCAGTCGGATCATCCCGCACGGGATGAGGCGGATACGTTTTATTTGGATCTGCCTCCTGGGCCGCATGGGCGGTGGTTGTTGCGGACGCAGACTTCGCCTGTGCAGATTCGTGTTTTGGAAAACAGAAAACCACCTATCAAGATCATCGCTCCCGGTCGTTGTTATCGGCGGGATGAGGTGGATGCGACCCACGGGATTTTCTTTCATCAGGTGGAAGGATTGTGTGTGGGAGAAGGAATTGGCCTGCCCCATCTCAAAGGGGTGTTGGAATTTTTCTTTCGTGAACTAATGGGGGAAGGGACGAAGGTGCGGTTGCGGCCCCACTACTTTCCGTTTACCGAGCCGAGTTTCGAGGTGGACTGCTCAATCCCCGGGAAAACGTTCCGTGGAAAAGAGTGGTTGGAGATTGCGGGATGCGGACTGGTGCATCCAAAGGTTTTGCGTGGGGTGGGGGTGGATCCGGAGAAGTTTAGCGGGTATGCGTTCGGGCTGGGTGTGGAGCGGATCGCCATGGTCCGGCACGGGATTCCCGATCTGCGACTCTTCTACGAGAACGATGTGAGATTTTTAAAGCAGTTCGCCGCACACGGGGCGGTGTGAAATCGGAAGGGATTAATCCCTTCCGATGACTCGGATTTCGACTTTCAGCCTTTTTGCCAACTCGTGGGGAACGGGGTGGGTGTCTGGTTCGGGGCTGGAGCGGCAGACGATGATTTTGACTCCGTAACG
>JASGCJ010000072.1 GCA_030054195.1 Minisyncoccota bacterium | reverse complement strand
TGCAGCGCCGCCGTACCCAGAACCCCCAACATCACGCTTCGAATCGTTCTGGCGGAAAGATCAAGCAACTCTCCGCCACGAGGACCGAAAAGCTTTTCCAGCGTCTGCAGACTCGACCGAGTTAATGTTTCCCCATACGCAAAGAAAAATCCGCAAATGATCAGGCTGAATGCGAATTCAAGGAGCCCCACCCCAACCTTTCCCGCCATCTGCCCGAGCCTTGTCGCCCCCTGTTTTAGTAACGGACTCAAATCCTGCAGAAGCTGTGTGCGATCCTGCGATGCGTTTTCCCACTTTTGAAAAACCATCTGCCCATAGGGATACTCACGCAACCACAACGGAGGATGAGGTAGGCCCTCCTTGGAATAATCCAACATCAGTTGCGATAAAGGCTTCACCGATTGGGCCGCCACCGCTACCCCATAGGTAATCGGTATCATGCAGAAAACTGCGATAAGAAGACTGGTCAACACCGAAGCGAGGATCGGGCGCGAGGGCATACGGTTTTTGATCCAATGAAAAACTGGCCAGGTAGCCACTGTCAAAATGACCGCCCAAAGCAAAGGCCCAAAGAAGGGACGTAGAATGTTTAGGCAGGCCAATCCCAAAAAAACGAGTGCAACACCCACCGCAATTCGATGGAGCATCGGATCATGAATCTTCATCCCCTATTCTTGGCTGAAACCCTATCTTTGTCACCCTGCGCGTCAGAACATTTACAATCGTAAGAAAATCAATTTGCGGGCGGAGAGAATCGAACTCTCACATCAAGCTTGGGAAGCTCGCAGGCTACCATTACATTACGCCCGCTGACTTTGTAAATTATCGTTCCTATTTCTTCGTAGCGCAACGGTTTTCTAGATCACAGTCCCGTCAGGAACCATACTTCCCTTGGGGATGATCACCACAGCATCCCGAACGTAGAAGTTCTCCCCATCCATATCCCGATCCTTTCCAGCAGCCCGAATCACAACGTTCCGACCTATCCTCACGTTCTTGTCAATAATTGCATCCTCAATCACTGTCCCTTCGCCTATGCCGATAGCTGGGCGCTGCCTCTTTTGATTGTCCTCCTGTTGGAAAGGGGTTTCGTAATAGTCTGCTCCCATCAGAATGGAGCGACGAATCTGGCACCCCGGCCCAATCCGTGACCGAATCCCAATCACCGCCTGATCCAGGATGCTTTTCCGAATGATGCAGCCATCCGAAACAATTGCCTGAATCACCTGACAATCTTCCACAACCGAGCCCGGCAGAAACCGCGCCCTCGTATAGATGGGGGCGGTGCTTAATCCGAAATCAAACTTCGGCTCCTGGGCCAACAGATCTAGGTTGGCCCGATAGAATGCCCCAATCGTACCGATGTCCTCCCAATACCCCTCGTGAATGAATGCAGACACCTTTTTGCTTCCGATGGCGGCAGGAAGAATATTTTTCCCGAAATCCTTCCCATCATTCCCATCCAAACAGTCGCGCAGGGTCTCCCGATTAAAGATATAAATCCCCATCGAGGCGAGGTAGGGACGGCCCTTGGGCATAGCCGGTCCGCTTTCCATCGAAGCCAACACGGCCGGATCCTTCGGTTTCTCGACAAACTCGGTGATTCGTCGTTCCGCATCCGCCTTCAATATCCCCAAACTGGGTGCGGCCTTCTTGTCCACGGGCAAAGTAGCGATGGTAATCTCCGACCCTGTTGAGACATGCTGTTCCAGCATCTCCCGGAAATCCATTCGGTAGAGCTGATCTCCCGAAAGAATCAAAACGTATTCATGCGGATGATTGTCAAAATGAATCAACCCTTGCCGAACCGCATCCGCCGTCCCCTGATACCATTCGGTTCCCTCCCGGGTCTTTTGGGCAGCTACAATTTCAATGAATCCGCGAGGAATAAAATCATCAAACCGGTAGCTCTGCTGGACATGACGATGCAAAGAAGAACTGAGGTACTGTGTAAGAAGAAAAATCCGCTTAATGCCAGAGTTCAGGCTCAGACTGATCGGAATATCGACCAGACGATACTTTCCTGCGATGGGAACTGCAGGTTTGGCGCGCTCTTGAGTTAACGGGAACAAGCGGTTCCCTTCCCCGCCCCCCAAGATCACACTGACCACCTGATCTGTACTGATTGCACTACGCTGGCTCATCAATTGACCCTATCTCCCCCAACCGCTAGAACAAGTTTACGATGTGTGGAATTGTCGCCTATGTGGGGCCTCGCAAGGCTCAGCCCATTCTTCTGGAAGCCTTAAGCCGACTGGAATACAGAGGATACGACTCGGCCGGTCTGGCAATCATAAACGGTAATGGAATAGAGGTTCGTAAAAAAAGCGGTCGGATTGAAAACCTGGCCAAAGCCTGCATGGCGAAACCCATTCTGGGTGAAATTGGAATCAGTCATACCCGTTGGGCAACTCATGGCGCACCAACAGATGCGAATGCCCACCCTCATCTAGACGCATCGGGAAAACTGGCCCTTGTCCACAACGGCGTGATTGAAAACTTTCTCGAATTGAAGGAGAAGCTGACTCAGGCAGGACACAAGTTTCAATCGGAAACCGATACGGAAGTTTTTGCCCACTGCTTGGGCGACTCCTATGCAAAAAGCAAGGCCACAGGCGAAGCTCGTCTTCTCGAAGCCGTCCGAACCACCCTTTCACAAATCCAAGGGACTCTAGGAATTGCAGTCATCCACAGTGACTTCCCAAAAATGATTGTCGGAGCGCGCCGAGGAAGTCCGCTGGTGATCGGAGTCGGGCAAGGTGAAAATTTTCTGGCCAGCGACACTCAAGCCCTAGCCCCCTACACCAACCGCGTCGTCATTTTACAGGATCAGGAGATTGTCGCACTTCATGCGGACCATTTTGACGTCTCCTCCCCTTTAGGCGCACATACCCATGTCAAAGTTGAGCAAATAGAAAACGGTGTGATCCACTCAGACAAGGGTCCTCACGCCCACTTCATGCTCAAGGAAATTATGGAGCAACCCCGCTCCATCGAAAATGCTTTCCGTGGAAGACTGGACCGAGACGGAGCTACCGCCAAGTTGGGCGGCTTGAACATGAGCTCCGATCAGCTTCGGCAAGTAGAGAGAATTTCAGTCATCGGATGCGGCACAGCTCTTCACTCGGGAATGGTTGGGAAATATCTAATCGAAACCCTGGCAAAGATCCCCGTCGAGACTCAACATGCCAGCGAGTTTCGATACAGCGACTCCCCCATCTCGCCAAAAACACTTTTTTTAGCAGTCAGTCAATCAGGTGAAACCGCAGATACATTGGGAGCCCTTCGTGAAGCCAAGCGTCGCGGGTATTCATGCCTTGGAATTTGCAATAACGTGGCCAGCTCCATTGCTCGAGAGAGCGATGGCGGTGTGTATATGCACGCAGGACCAGAGATCGGCGTAGCGGCCACAAAATCATTCACCTCCCAAGTCATGATCTTTACTCTGCTCGGGCTTCTGTTGGGACGGTTACACCAACTCTCTGCCGCTCACGGCACAGAAATTCTTGAGGCGATTTCCCAGCTTCCTGAAAAGATTCAGCAAGCTTTGCGTCACTCCGATTCGATTGCAAAAGTTGCGAAAACTTTTGCCCACTCGCGATCTATGCTTTTTCTGGGACGATTAGCCAATTTTCCTATCGCACTTGAGGGCGCTTTAAAAATGAAGGAGATCACTTACATCCATGCCGAGGGCTATCCCAGCGCGGAACTCAAGCATGGGGTGATTGCCTTGATCGATCGGGAAATTCCTACTGTCCTGATCGCGACTGCGGACGGGGTATACGATAAAAATCTTGGTAGTTTACAGGAAATTAAGGCCCGCGGAGGCCCTGTCATTGCGGTTGCTCACGAGGGCGACATAAAGGTCAAGGGCTTGGCGGATGCCGTTCTTGAGGTGCCCAAGACCCATGAACT
>JASGCJ010000034.1:13826-17321 GCA_030054195.1 Minisyncoccota bacterium | reverse complement strand
GTGTACATCGCCCCAAGAGCCTTGGGCGTCTCCAAATCTTCCTTCAAAGCATCCCAAGCCGACTGAAAGGAGCCCCAGCCCTTCCCCTTCTCTCCTTTGGAGCTTTCCTCCAACCAACTGCGTAGTCTTCCCAACCTTTCCCTGCCATGATGAACCGCACTCATCGTGTCCCAGGAAAAGTTCAAGGGTTGGCGATAGTGTCCGGAAAGCAGCACTAACCGAAGATCTGAGGAGTCCCACCCGCGGGATGTCACATCGTCCAGAGTATAAAGATTGCCCAGACTTTTACTCATCTTCCGGTTTTCCACCAAAAGATGGGAAACGTGAAACCAGTGACGGACAAACGCCTTACCGGTAGCCGCTTCGCTTTGGGCGATCTCGTTCTCGTGATGAGGGAAGATCAGGTCGACTCCACCGCCGTGAAGGTCAATTGTCTCCCCTAGAATCTCCATTGCCATCGCACTACACTCCAGATGCCACCCCGGCCGACCCTTTCCCCAAGGACTTTCCCAGAAAACGTCTCCATCCTCTTCCTTATAAGCTTTCCATAAAACAAAGTCGGCCGCCTGCTCCCGGGCGTACTCGTCCGCATCCGCCCGACCCGAAGCCCCCTCTTTCACCTCCCGCTCATCCAGATGCGATAGCTTCCCATAGGAAGCGAAGGATTTGACCCGAAAATAAACTGAACCCCCCGCCTCGTAGGCATGCCCTCCCTGGATCAATTTCTCAACCAGGGAAATCTGTTTGGGAATAAACTCCGTGGCACGAGGCTCCTTGGTTGGCTTCTGCAACCCAAGGGCCTGCCCATCCTTCCAAAAACGGTCGGTCCATCCCTGAGTAAAATCTCCCAGCTTCTGCTTGGCTTCTCTCGCTCCACGGATCGTCTTGTCGTCAACATCGGTCAGATTTCGTACGTGCTGAACTTTCCCCCCAGCCTCCTGCCAAACCCGGACAAGTAGATCCTGCGCCACAAAGGTCCTGAAATTGCCGATATGGGCAGGCCCGTACACCGTTGGTCCGCAGGCATAGAACTTCAGCGCCTTTCCGTCGGAAGCCGAAAGAGGCTTAACCGATCGACTCGCTGTATCAAAAAGCCTGACTTCCTCCATCCGCGGAATCTAGGCAGCTGGGGGCAAAACTTAAATCATTTCTCTACTCAAATCGATCGTGGTCGGATTCATGGAGGGGTTGAATCTGCAAACCTAACTCAGCTACGCTCGCCCATATGGATTTCTCCTCGCTTCACCAAGCCCTCACGACCGCCTTTTCCTTGGGTATGGTGGTGCTGCTCAGTCCGGAGGTGTTTGTCCTGGCTCTTGTTATGGCAGCCCACAAATCCCGTGCCCGCCTCAATTCGATCGTTTTCTTTCTCGGCTCATCGATCGGCCTCTTTTTTGCCATCGGAATTGGGCTTTGGATCACTCCGAACCCGACCCCAGGTGTGCAGCATCCCTCATGGATCCACTTTGCCGTACGGGCGAGCATCGGTACGGCACTCCTTTGGGTGGGAATCTACCGGACCTGGCAGTTCTTGACCGGAAAGGATGACCGTAAACCAAAGAAAGAATCATCCCCTTCAGGACTCAAAGCAAAGTTCCTCGCCTTTTTTCCCTCGCTGAACACAAACTCCGAGCCCCCCATCGGCATTCACTATATTTCGAGTACTTTCCTGATCGGCCTTTTCACCACCGGTCTTCACCCCAAAACTTCGATTCTCGCCATCACCGTTGGGCATCAAATTACCCGGGCGAGTGGCAATCTGGCCAAAGTTTCCGCCTTTGCCCTTTTTAGCTTCTTATCCCTCCTACCTGCGATTGTACCTCTTCTTTTGGCCATCTTCCGACCTGAGGCTGGTCCAGCCATCAAGCAGAAGTGTTCCGACTTTCTAGAGAAGAATGGACGCTGGATCGCAGCACTGATCTGCTTTGCTTTTGCCTTCGTTCTCTGGAAAGACGCCCTGACCTCCCTACCCCGCTGATTCTCGCATCGGACAGATTCTTTTAGTAAGATCCTCGTTCCGTGAAGAAAGAAAAGGCACTCAATATCCGCATCCGTTCCCGACGTCTCCGTAGGACTTCCGGAATCCGCAGGCTTTTCTCCGAGACTGCTGTGTCTCCTTCTCATCTCGTCGCCCCGCTTTTCGTTATAGATGGCCAGGGCAAACCGGAGTCCATCTCCAGCCTTCCCGGTCATTTCCGCTTTCCCATCCCCGCCCTCGTTCGGGAGGTACACCGACTCGCTCGTCGCGGTGTCGGGGGAATCGCCATCTTCCCATGCATTCCCCAAAGACTACGCACCCCCAACGCCAAGGAAGCCCTCAATCCGAAAGGGCTGATCTATCGCGCTATCCGAACCATTAAGAAGGAGCTCCCGGAGTTTCCTGTTTTTGCTGACGTTGCCCTCGACCCCTACACCTCCCATGGACACGACGGCCTCTTGAATCGCTCTGGCAACGATGTCGACAACGATTCAACCGTTCGCCTCCTGATGAAACAGGCTGTCCTTCTAGCCGATGCAGGTGCCGATTTTGTCGCACCCTCCGACATGATGGACGGTCGGATTGGATACATTCGCGGGGCCCTCGACAAAGCAGGATTCACCGAAACCGGGATTCTCTCCTACGCCGCTAAGTTTGCCTCCTCCCTTTACGGACCTTTTCGCGATGCGGTAGGGAGCGCCCAATCCGCAGGAACCCATTCCCTCGATAAGCGCGGCTATCAGGGGGATCCCGCCAACCGCAGAGCCATTCTGAAAGATGCCCTTTTGGATGAGAAGGAAGGTGCCGATGTCCTTATGGTTAAACCGGCTGGCCCTTATCTTGATATCGTTCGTGATCTTCGAGAGAACACCCGGCTTCCCCTCGCCGCCTATCAGGTCTCAGGCGAATACTCACAGATTCACGCCGCAGCGCTGAAAGGCTGGGGCGATCTACGGAAAGCCAAAGAAGAGTCCTTACTCTCCATCCGCCGAGCCGGGGCAGACCTGATTTTCACCTATTTCGCCAAGGATATGTAGGTAGGGCCGCCTCTACGTAGGCGGCCCCAATTGACCGCGGGTAGCCTCTAGCAAAAAACTGCGGCCGGGTCGTAGACCCGGCCCTACCATTGCCTAAACGATCCTCTTTCCCTCGAAGGTTTTTGGACGATAATCCCTTATGCCCGTGGAACCCGAATATCAGCTGATTGAGGTCAAAGTCCAAACCCTCCAGCAGATCTTTAACTCAATGGATCCATCCCCTTTTCATGAGCGGGACCTAGATCGCGAAGCTGAGGAGTTCATCATTAGCTGGGCCAAGGAGCACTCTTCCCGCAAACCCTACAAACTGATTGTTCATCTCGGCCAAGGCACGGATCGAGCCGACGCTGTACAAATCCTCTCTGAGTCGATCCGAAACTATTTCGCCTATCGCGCAGAAATGAACCGTCGCGAACTCAAACAACTTCTTCACTACGGCTGGATCAGTCTCATTATCGCCACTCTGTTTTTGGGGCTTTG
>JASGCJ010000034.1:0-13726 GCA_030054195.1 Minisyncoccota bacterium | reverse complement strand
TTCTTCACTACGGCTGGATCAGTCTCATTATCGCCACTCTGTTTTTGGGGCTTTGCGTCACGGTCGCGCAGACGGTCGACCCGGAACTCGGTCGATTTCGCCCCATCCTGCGCGAAGGACTGATCATTCTTGGGTGGGTAGCTATGTGGCGTCCGCTCGATGTCTACCTGTATCGCTGGTGGCCCGTCCACCGCTTGGGCCGGATCTACCGCGGGTTGAGCAAGATGCCGATCGAGATTCAAACGTCTTAAGTCATCAACCTTGGTAGGGTCCGTTATCCTTAACGGACCGTGCTGATCGCAGTATTTTCAACGCCCATCTTACCGCACGGGCGGTTAGGGATAACCGCCCCTACCAGCGATCCATGCCTACGACTACTTCAACCAAAACGCCGCCCCAGTCCCCATTGCGGCTGTCAGCGCGAGCACGACCAGAACCGTTTTTCTTAAAGCCTTGTCCCCATACACAAGTACTACTGCGGCCTTGAGTAAGGTGTTCGCGACTGTCGCAATCAGGATCCCATGAATGGCTAGAACAACCGACTGCTTTTCCCCTGCCATCTGACTCAGGGACAGCGCAATCGCATCCAGATCCATCAATCCAGAAACAGCGCTCACCATCGAAAGTCCAAGCTCTCCGAAATAGTGATCAGACGCCTTCACCGAAAATATAATTAAGGCATAGAGCGCGCCAAACTGCAGAGAGTCCCGAAACCCTAAAGGATTCCGATACACGGCCTGCTCGCCCTCACCCCGTCCCTTCCCATGCCGCCAGAGCCTCCATCCACAAAACAGAAACCCAGGAATACTCATCCAAAGAATCCACGGGAAAAGTTTAGGGAAAATCGCAGGATAAACTGCTGTGGCCAACAGGGTCACCCGCCAGAGCATCACCGTACACGCCAGAACAATGGCCAACCCGCAATCGTGCACGAGGGAGGGTTCCGATCGGCTTTGTCGACTCATCGCCATCGTAGTCGCTGTACTGGAGGCGACTCCACCAAGCACCCCCGTCAGGGCCATTCCCATACTCTGACCAAAGATTCGAACCGCAACATAACCCCCAAAGGACGCTCCAGAAACAAGCACCACCATCATCCAGATCGAATGGGGGTTCAGGGCCTCGAAAGGTCCCCAGTTTTCATTCGGCACCAAAGGGAGGATCACCCCGGTAATCGCGGCAAACTGCAACGCCATACGAACATCTTCCTTGCTGAATTTCCGGGACATCCGATGCACGTAGGGCTTTAGCGCCAGAAGAATCACCACGGTCATCGTCAGCACCAAGGCCACTTTCTCCTGATGCCACGCAACCAAACCCCCAATCAGATACGTCAGAAGTCCGACAGCACCCGTCGTGTAGCCATGCCCATCGTGCTTTTTCTGCTTAAAGAAAAGAAAGAGACTGATCCAAATCCCCATTGCGATAAACCCCGCCAAAAAGAAAAGCGGATGAACCGTTTGCGTGAAATATCCGCAAAGGTTTCCCAGCAGGGCCCAGAAAGTGAAAGTCCTTAACCCAGCCAAAAGATGAGTTTTTGGATGCCAGTTCTCCTCATCCCACTGACGCTCCAGACCGATTAAGGCCCCCAAGCAAAGGCTGACCAGCAGGGATTTAAGTAGTTCAAGACCCAGCACGACTCAATGTAACGCCCTGCATCCTTAGGGCCAACTTTATGAATTAAAAATGCAGTTCCATTTGCTATATCCCAAATAGGATGTATTTATAGAGTGCCATGAATAAGCGTAAAGGTGCCATGAAACATCGAGTCGCAAAAAAGAATCCCATCTGTTGTAAGAATGTTTTTCTGTCCCCTTCCCAAGGGATGATGCCTGAACTCCTTCGCATCTTTTTCTTGAAACATTTTGGATTAAAAGCAAAGGCGCATCCCGAAAAGAGTCGCGCCTATCGGCGAGGTGACCTCATTATGCATAACGGCGATTACCCGCTGCCAAAACTCAAGGGCAAAAACTACTACCTTGGCATTTACAAGTCGGATTGGAACACAGTCAAAATCCTCTTTTGGAAACGAGCCGGGGCAACCAGCTTCTTCGACCTGAATGACCCCCTTGAATCCTGGATTGTTCTGTTCAAGGAGATGGCACGTAAAAAGTCTCCATTTGGAACAATTAGTTTAAAGAAAAACATATAGTCACCTTCACCTAGATTCGGTTTGAGATGCTGCCCCCCCCCTAGACGGCTCTACTTACCTTCTCGCCTATTATCCCTAAGGGCATAGAGTGCAGAAACTATGGGTGTTCCCAGGATTTTCCTCTCTCCCAACTGGGGAATCGCAACCGAGCTGGTTCGCAATTACCTTCAGTATCTAGCTCTTGCCCCAGTCTTTTTCCTTAACGGGCACAAACCCCCGCCCCAAAAGAAGGATCTCGTTCTTCATAATGGAAAATCCGAGCTGGATCACAAGTTCGACACGGAAGTCCTCCTCATCGTCTATCAAGAAGGTTGGCACGTTCTCGAAATGGTATTCTGGAAGAGCCGCGGGGCATGCGGCTGGGTAGATCTTCAGGATGACCCCAAGGACTTTGAGTCTGTCTTAAAGAAAGCCCTCAATGGCCATACCCCCGTCGCGACACGCAGTGCCGAACCCTATGTTCCCAAACTGAATGGTTTTCTTGATCGTAAAATCGGTCGCCATCTGACCAACCGAGAACTTGATATTGCTACTCGGCTCACCCGTGGCTCTTCCGACAAGGAAATTGGCAAACAACTCAAGATCACCTGGGGCACGGTTCACAACCACCGTAAATCGATCTACCGCAAGCTAGGGGTTCATTCCGTCCCCCAGATGATTCACAAGCTGCAGGGCCTAGACAAAAAAGCCTGATTCTTAGATTTTCCAGTTCAGCCCTTATGCCGGAACCAGTCCAGGCTGGTTCCTCGGCTGGATGACTCCGCAAGGATCCACCACCATCGGAACTGATTTCTTAAGCAAACCGTAGTCCAGTGCGCGGTGCCCCGTGGCAATAATAGCCACGTCGTGACCAGCTAAACTCCCCGCGTCCCAAGGAATCGACTTGCACCCCGCCCATCGGCTGGATTGGGAATGACGAGGAATCGTCAGGATCCAAGGATCATAATAGGTCACAAGAACCCCATGATCCGCCAAAAGGTTCATGATTTCATAAGAAGGAGATTCACGGTCATCATCAATGTCCGGCTTGTAACCCAATCCTACGACCAGCACCCGCAGGCCTTTCAGAGCTTTCCCTTCCTTGTTGAGGGCTTCCATGAGCTGTTGAATCACGTACCTAGGCATCGCAGCGTTGATCTCCGCCGCTAACTCGATAAAGCGTGTATCCATCCCGTGCTCCCTCGCCTTCCAAGTCAGATAGAAGGGATCAATGGGAATGCAGTGACCTCCGACGCCAGGACTTGGATAAAAAGGCATGTAACCAAACGGTTTTGTCTTGGCCGCATTGACTACCTCCCAGATATCGATCCCCATTTTTCCAAAAATGCGCTTCAACTCATTCGCCAGCGCAATATTCACAAACCGAAATATATTCTCCGAAAGTTTGACCGCCTCAGCTGTTCGACAATCCTCCACCTCCACGATCTGATCGATGATTTTTCCATAAAGCTCCACCGCCCGATCTCGGCACGCTTTTGTCAGACCACCTACCACTCTCGGGACATTCTTCAAATCGCTTTTCGGGTTTCCCGGATCCTCTCTTTCAGGTGCAAAGGCGAGGGCAAAGTCTCTCCCAGCCGTCAGCCCGGAAAGCTTTTCCAGCATCTGACGCAACTCCCCCTCCGTCGTCCCCGGGTAGGTGCTCGATTCCAAACAGACGAGCATCCCTTTACGCACATTAGGTCCGAGTAACTGTGCGGCAGAAGTGATATGGGAAAGATCCGGCTCGCGATGCTCTTTCAGCGGAGTTGGCACACAAATCAAAACCGCTCGTGCTTTCGCAAGTTTTGCTGGATCGATCGTCACCGACAGTCCGTGCTTTTCCCTCGCCCTTTGAACCCGGTCGGAAGGCAAATGAGCCAGATAGCTTTTCCCGTCTTCCAGTTGACTGATCTTTGTCCAGTCCGCCTCAAACCCAAGAACCGCTAACCCCGCCTCTGCAAATTTCAATGCCAGTGGCAGCCCGACATATCCTAATCCCACGACCGCCACATCAAACGGAAAGCCTTCCTCTTTCACGCTCAATCCTGAATCCTCCGTAAAAGGAGAAAAGCCTCGGCAAAGTTCCTGCCAATCTCCATCCCTCGATACTCCGCCTGAACAAAGATCCCCTTGTGAGACCGAGGGTGTGGCCAGGCATTCTCCTCCCCCGCATAAACATCGAGGGCCTTTGCCTTCTTCATAACTTGAGACTGAGTAAGAATCTCATAATGGTTAGGACGAAAAGATGGATCAGTAGGGATCCGTTGAGATGTGCTACTTGGAATCTCCCCCAAAAGAATCTGCTTCACCTTGGGGAGTTTCAGAACCCGGGTGGCCATCCGGACCGCCCGAAACGTTCCCGCATGATCTTGATGGATATCCCCCAGAAACGTTGTGTAGACAACTGTTGGTGCGAGCTCCCCAATGACTGTCTCGACCTTCCGAAGGGTATGGGGGCCCATCACGCCCAACTCCTCCTCCTTGATCCCTAAATAGATCGATTGATCGTATCCTAATATCTTTTGGGCTTTCGGAGCGACCGAGTCCTGCTTTCGGGTTCTTGCATTGTGGGACTGTCGGAGAAATAGAACGGTGACATGATCCCCCCTCAGTTTATGTTTCTGGATCGCTCCCCCGAACCCCAGAACCTCGTCGTCACAGTGAGGAACGACCACCAGAACCCCCTCACCCCGGACTCTTCCGGATTGAGTCGGTTTTGAACTACGACGCTTTTTCAGATGCCCACTAGCGCGAGCGGGCTCGGTAAGCCGTTGATGTATTGCGGCTCCGGGCCAAAGAACGTGCACTGCGCCCCTCATTTCGTATCTTGCTGCTTTTTGTTTTACCCCGCACAAGACCCCGCAATTTTCTTGATGTATGAACTCTAGACTTAGAGTTTCCTCCCTTCAGATGCTTACCTTTGCTCATGATTTCCCCTTCTTTAAGGATGCAATCTTTTCTCCCACCTCATGAATGGCCACCCGCATTTCAGAGATGCTGACAGGTTTCCGAAAGATACGAACCCCTCCAAGGTCTTTCATGACTTCCGTATCCATCTTCACCTCCACGCCCTCATCCTCAAAAAGAAAGATCGGTACCTTCAACCCTGCGGCACGCATTGCTTCTACCAGCTCTGTTCGGCTTGTGACCTCGAGCTTCTCTTGAGCAATTGTGCTGTCGCAAACAACCAGATCAAAAGCTTTCTCATCGATCATTTTTCGAAGGGCATCCGCTCTTTCCACGATGAGCACCTCCCATCCGGACTGTTTAGCCAGCTGTCCAATCACGTTTCCAAGAGCTCCGTAATGATTCACAATTAACATCCTTAGTATATTTTCCATAATGTTGAATTAAACAGTACTCTTTAGCCGAAGCAGTGTCACGATAAGGATTTTTAGATCGCCCAGCCAACTCCAGTTCTGAATGTAGTACATATCATAATCAATTCTTTCCTGAAGAGAGGTATTTCCACGGAATCCATGAATTGCCGCCCACCCTGTCATTCCCGGTTTCATGCGAAAACGAAGTCCGTAGGAGTGAACCGACTCACAGAATTTCGCCACCAGTTCCGCCATTTCAGGGCGCGGCCCCACCAAGCTCATATCCCCTCTCAATACGCACCAAAACTGGGGAAGTTCATCCAGACTGAATTTTCGTATCCACTTCCCCAGTCGTGTGCAACGAGGGTCATTATTAGCAGCCCAAGAATGCGGATCCTCCTCAACACCGGCCTTCATGGAGCGTAGTTTGTAGATCCAGAAACTCCTTCCATCGAGTCCAGCCCGTTTCTGTCGGATCCACACCGGCCCCTTCGATTCCAACCGGATCAGCAAAGCCAGAAGCAGGATGATGGGAGCAGAAATAGTTAGCCCGACCAGAGACCCCAAAATGTCCGTCGCTCTCTTCATGAATCGATGCGACCCCAGATGATAACTTGAGTTTGCAATCACCAGAACAGGGAGCCCCGAAACCATTCGGTCATGGCTTCGCCCCACCCAAAACCCAATCGAGTCAGGAATCAGGCGGACGATAACACCATTCAGAACGCACTCCTTGGCAATCCGATTAAGGGATTGATGATCCAAGCACGTCTGGTCAATGACCAAACGGGACATCTGGTAGCTCGAAAGCCTGCCCTCCAGATCCCCCAAGCTTCCCAATCGCACATATTTAGCCGTTTGATGTGAGACACTCTCCTCTCCGAAATAACCCACTACCTCCTGCACTCTGCCCATCTTTTTAGAGGATTCCCTTAGCAAAAGCTCCATCCGTGGCGTATTTCCAACAAACACCAGAGGTTCTTGCGCGGGAATATTGAGAACATCCAGAATCAGCCAGGGCAAAACGGAGCGAAATAGTGCCACAAGGATAAGAAAAACGCCGACCTGAACAAGCAGAGGGGGAAGAAAAGCGGCAGGTTCCAGCCCTAAACCCCACTTGAGAAGAGTGATGAATCCCCCTCCCCCCGCCAAGATCACAAGAAAGATTCGTCCTGCGATTGCTCGGAATGAGCCCCAGCAGGGCCAATCATATCCACCAAAACGATCCATCAAAACCATCGATACAAATCCGTAAAGGATCCAGAGATGCGGAGGAACGCTTTCCCGACCTGAGAATCCATATCCATCTAAATGCATCACAAAGAAAAGGGAGATTGCGACGGCCAACCCGTCCACTACACGTAGGGCCAAAGCCCACTCAAATTTACTTTGAGGCCGATTCTTCAGGATTTTCTCAAACGACAGATTCATTCGCTCAACACCTCCTGATACAAGTCGAGGTACTGGAGGGCCACAACTCCCCAGCAGAAAAGGCGGGCCCGATCCTTCCCTTTCTGGATCAGTTTCTCTTTGGCACGAGGATCGAGATGAAGAGCGGTCCGTAAACCTAAGGCCATGTCATCCACATCTTTTGGATCTACAAAGATTGCGGCATCACCCGCCGTTTCAGGCATGCAGGAAGCATCAGAGGTCACGACCACGACTCCTACGCTCATGGCCTCAAGAATCGGAAGACCAAAACCCTCCTCCAAGGAAGGGAAACAAAAGACCGAAGCTCCCCGATAATTCGCAGAAAGCTGTTCTGGCGTGAGGTATCCCAACCGCTCCACCCCGGGAGTTTCAAGAAGCCGATCGAGTTCACGATCCTGCTGAAAACGTTTCTCGGGCAATCCCGCGATCTTTAATTTCAGGGGGGGATTTTCCACACGCAGCTTTTGATAGGCTTGGATGAGACGAGCCAGATTCTTGTGTGGCTGGTACGACCCAACACAAAAGATATAGGGAGATGGTTCATTCACTGGTTCTGCTTCAGCTAAAGGCGGCAACCCGTCGGGAATTACCTTCAATCTCGGTTCGCCGATGTTCAGATGCTGTTTCACCTGATCCCGAATGTACTGGGAGATGACGACCACACGGGAGGCACGATGAAGCCCCGGTAAAGCAACCCACTGGTAGGCCAGACGGAAAAGCGCGCGATACCATTCCGGATGAATGAGAAAATTCAGGTCATGGAGTGTAACAATGCTTTTGACCTCTCCCGGATTTGCTGGAGAAGTGTTCATGGGATGATGTCCCAGCCGACATCCGAAACGAAGGGCGGCATCATTGAAAAAGAGCTGCTCCCAGATTTGGCACCTGGCTCGGGACCACTTCCGAAAAGGAGTGGGCACCAATTGCGTCCCAGGAAGATCTGCCCATTCGCGCACTCCTGGATACTCAGGATCCGCAAAAACCACCAGATCCACTTCCCTCGGTTTTCGAAGAATGGCGTCGAACAGATGGAAGGAGGCGATCTGCGTTCCCGTGGGATGATGAGCTCGCGAAAAACGGCCGTTCAGTGCGACTTTAGGTTTCATGCCGGCACCTCACGCGGGGACCATTTTCGCGCCTGCCGATCGACCGCCAACCAAAGGGCAACAAGAAAGATCAAAAGGGTCCAGAACGTGAAAGCATCGCTGGTGTTAGTCAGCGGATTACACATCTGCATCAAAATCACTAGGCTCAGGTTCCTTGTCAGACAGGTCCGATCCCCACGGGCCACAAGGTGGGCAGCTCGGAGTAGAGTTCCCCATAGCGTTCCCATGATCGCCGCCATTCCCACAACTCCGGCCCATCCAAAGTTTAGAAACGCTTCCCCAAAGAAAGTCACACGTAGTCCGAAATGGGACTGGTCGTCCATCCCGACAATCCGCACACCGGTCAAACCCATGTGCCAATCATGCTTTTTTGGGAAAAGTCCGCTTGGAGCCATGGCCACCAGTCCCCCGAGATAGGTTTTTCCAAGCAGAGGGTCGAAATCCCAGGAGCCCAGAACCCAAGCCCCATCCCGCAAATCGATGACATTATTTCCCAGATAAACTTCCCCCAAGCTCGTAATGAAGGGATCACCCTCCTTAAGTCGATTTCGATCGGTTCGTATCAGGGAACTCAATCCGCCCAAAAGCATAAAGGTGGTAAGGAAAACGACATAAAGTGAAGGGATTGACCAACGGGGCATTCGGAACTGCAGGGTCATCAATGTTGCCCCCATGAACATGGCAATCGCCAAAGGAAGCCGGTTTCCACTCACCACCTGCAAACCAGTCAGGATTAAAAACAGAATAAGATCATGGATTGGAAGATGCCTCCACCGGCGAAGAATCGAAACACCCAAAGCAGCGGCGACTACGGGAACCAGGGCGGTCCCAAAGTGATAAAAGGGTCGGGAACCGGAGGATGAGAGCATGGCGTATCGGGCATCCACCCCTTCCCCCCCGGTCAGCATGGGTATTGAGCCAGTCGCGACCATCGGTAGGACGATCAGAATACAAAGAAAGACGGAGACCATCCGCAAAAAGGAAAGTAAGCGACGATCCAGATCCTCCGCAGGGGCACACAAGGGTTGAAGAACGTAACCCTGCTTCCGATTCCACGCGTAGACACATCCCATGACGATCAGAAGAAGGAAAAAGCCGATCAGGTTAACGAGAACAATCCAAGGCAACCCTTCTAAAACGGCCTGGGATGCAGCCCCACCCAGACTGGCTGCTGTTGTCTCAATGAAGAAAAAGCCAATCAAGATAAGGGCCTGATGGGCCAGGGTCAGACCAATTAGATCCATGAAGCGTGTTACCGTCATCCACGCAACTGGCAGTAAAAGCAAAAGTACGATCATCAAACAGACAAATAATGTGAGCCACGGGTCATTCCAACTAGGTCGAAATTGGGATATTCCATCAGGCTGATACCAGCCAGCCCAAAAAGAGAGTGGAACCAGGACTCCGAGAAAAGAAACAATTAGGCAAAAAGGACGAATCCAAGAAAGGATTCGATGAGAATCCCGAACTGATTCAACATCCTGTTCATGACAATTAGCATTCATACGAAAAGAACCCAGAGGCATGGACCGACCCCAAGTTCTGTATAATTATAGTAGCAGTATTTTGGAAATAGATAAGCTTATTAGCGATTCTCGCTCTCGTTCCTAGATATGTAGGAAAGGGCTCCAGCTAGACTGACACCTAGAAAACCATAAAGAATATCGGTCCACTGAAGCCATCGTTCCGGCAGCATGTTTTGAGCCGCCTCCACACCCACGACAAGGCATCCACACAAAAACAGAATCAACCACCGAGGTCGGCGAAAGGCGAAGAGCACAGAGAGAGAAAACAGGAAGTAGGCCCCTGTATTTCTCCAAGCATCAGGATCTTCCCCGCCCTGAACCAGCCAGCGAGGTAACCAGTCTAATTCCCAAAGGCTCGCGCTGCTCCGAAGCCCAAAGAAAAGGATAAAACCTAAAAAGGAAAGAAAAGGAATGAAACGTAGAATCCTCATTCACATGGATAATGGCATAGAATTCCCATTGAAGCGATTATGTAGGGCGGGGATTCCTCCCCGCCGTCAGGCTTCATTAACCCATGGCGGCCAAGATGGCCGCCCTACATCTGCATAAATGATCGTCATTCCATTTATTTGTAATTAATGTGGGCTCTTGTTCGCTCGTCCTTATTCCCTCGAACTCCTGCGAAATCAGCTTTGGCAAACCGGGAACTTCTTCGCCAAGGCCCTCTTTCTCGCTGTTCTCACACCGTGGATGATCAGGCTTTGGGGAGCCGAAAAGTACGGCCTCTTTGCCCTTTCCAGTTCGCTCTTTGTCTCCCTGGCTCTCCTGGATGGTGGAGTCAGATCCTTAACCCGTGTCCGACTTGCCCCGCTTCTAGCAGAGGGCAAGACCGAGGATGCTATGCGCACCCTAATCCACGGTCTCCTTGCCTTTATGATCGTTTGTGGTTTCGCCCTTCTTATCGCCCTCGGACTTTGTGCGAACGACTTTCTCTCTCATATCCTCCATCTTCCCCCAGGCGGTCAAACCGTCCTTCTGATTAGTGGCATTCTGACCTCCATCTGGATGACCAGTGTGCTGGCCCTTGAACTTCTTGCCGCAGACGGCCGATTGTCCGATGTGAAAGCCGCAAACACACAAGGCATCCTCCTGGCCCTACCCGCCTGTTCTGTTTGCCTGTTCCTGGGTGCGGGTCCACTGATCACGATGGGGGCGATGATTATTTGCCTCATCATTCCTAATCTGCTTCTTCTTTTTCGGAATCTCCCCCAAAAGTCACTTCATCTTTGGCGCAAGTCTTTCCCTATTCGTGAAGCTCTCACAACGCTGGTTCACGGCTTCCCCTACTATTTGACAACGATCGCCCTGATCGGAAAAACCCACGGACTCACTTTCCTGATTTCCGCTATGGCCGGACCTGCCGAAGCGGGAATCTTTTACATCCTTCTCCGTCTTTCGGAGACATTGAGTAACGTTGCCTCCACCTCCAGCGAAACATCCGTGGCCACTCTCGCTTTTGACACGATTCGTTCCCAACGCATCCTGCTTTTCCGCCAATCGTGGACCTGGGTCCTTCTTTTCTCTCTTCACGGGGCTTTGGCACTTACCTTAATCGCACCCACGTTATGGAACTGGTGGCTTCCCTCTTTCTCCTCACTCCCTCCCATGGTCTGGCCGGCTTTGGCTCTTTTTGGCTGGATGGGCGGATGGAGCCAGATGACCACCAATTCCTCTATGGGGCTCGGTCTCATTCAAAGCGCTGCTGTCGTTTGTCTGACGGAAGCAGTTCTCACTATCGTTTTGGCATACTTAGGCTTCCTCCACGGAGGATTTGCCGGACTCTTTTTTGGGGGTGCCTTGGCGGGTCTGGTCACGGGATTCCAAAGCGTTCGGATTACCAAAAGCCTTCAGGAGCCTTTTCTCCGACTCTGGCTTCACCCTCTGCGCGAACTTATGCCGGGACTTCTCCTCTCGGGGTTGATCCTTTTAGGGGCCTCTTTAGTTCATACCCCATGGGTATGTATTCTTGCTCTGCTCATTCCAGCCGCCCTGGTCCTGTGGCAGATGAAACAACTATCCAAAGCACCATGACCCAACCCAGAAAGCTACGCATCCTTTTGGTCAGTGAACCCGGATGGACAGGCGTCTTCCGGCATGTGGAAGGCTTGGCCGATTTTCTTCATACGGCCGGACAACAAGTCGCCCTCGCCTATTCCGATGTCCGCGGAAGCGAGGGTCTCACCAAGTTGGTGGAGCGGGTTATTTCTCGGGGAGGACCTGTCCGTAACCTCCGCATCTCCCACGCCCCACAGTTGGGTGACCTTCGTGCCTGGACTCGCCTCCATTCGCTCATTCAGGAATTCCAACCCGACGTCATCCACGCCCACAGTTCCAAGGCTGGTGCCCTCACCCGACTTCCCGGACTTCTACACCTGATCAAGACCCCCCTCTTCTACACTCCCAATGCCTACTACGGAATGGCTCGCCAAGGCGGCATCGCCGATTTCGTCTTCACCTCCATCGAGCGACTTCTCGCCAATGTCGGTTACACCATCAATATCTCCAAAGACGAGTCGACCTTTGCGCGAAATATTCTAGGCCTACGCCCAGAACACCAGTTCATCATTCATAATCCCGTACAGATCGACTTTTTTAAACCAGCATCCCAAGAGCAGAAACTTCAAGCCCGGAAGAAACTCGGCATTCCGGAAGATTCAATTCTTTTGGGAACGGCGGGCCGTCTTTGTTTCGAAAAGGATCCCGAAACTCTCTATCAGAGCCTTCAACCTGTGTTTCGCAAGAATCCGAAAATAAGACTCCTTCACATGATCTCAGGTGATGCAGATCCACGACTGGAGGCCTTGGCAAAACGATTAGGAATCCTAGAGCAGATCCACCTTCTTCCTTACCAAGAGGATTTGCGGCCTGCGTATCACACCCTCGACGGATTTCTCATGACCTCCCGTTATGAGGCAGGTTGGCCGATTGTCATTCTAGAGGCTCTGGCATGCGGACTTCCCCTTGTTTCAAGCACAGGCCCAGGCATGAGCGATATCGGACAAGGCGGACTCAGCCACTGCTGGACCGCTGCCGTTGGAGACGTGAAGGGCTTCACCCATGCCATCTCTGCACTGGTGACCGACCTGACTCAAGGTCGCCCCAATAATCATCGCGAGATTGCCGAGACTCGATTCAGCCCCGAGCGTTGCTACGGAGCAATCCTGAAAGCCTACCAAAGCCAACTCATCAGCTAACCTTTGTTCCCTCCACCTCGTTTCGTATAACGCGCTGGAGAGTTTCTTAAGAGCATTCCGTGGATCATCCATCCGTTTTGATTGGCAATATAGATTGTTTTTTTGGAATCCCCGATCGTGGTTTGTCCATACTCCGCCACAAGAATTACCTTTCGACCGGTTGGGAGTACTAACGGAAGATCATTTCGCCCAATGAGGTCAGGGGAGTTAATTAGAATGTAATCCCACGCCTTTCCTTCCGTCAGGAGGGCATCATCTAGAGGTCTTCGAGCTATGAGACTCTGCAAACTTCTTAAATCCTTACCGGGGGATAGTAATGCCAGCTCTCGAACCACCGAAAACGCAACACAATCTTTCAACGATTTTTCGCCCCTAAGCCATCCGTAAAGCCCCTCGTTCTCCGCCACAGGTATACCTAACACATCGGAAAGCCTTGGTTGTGAAAAGTCCAAATCGATGATCAAAACCTTTTTTTCCGACTCGGCAAGGAGGACTCCTAGATCCGCTGTCATAAAGTGGGCCGTATTCTTTAATCCAGAAGCAATGAAGGCAAAGATATAGGGTGCTTCATGTTCTTTCCGAACATGAATTATTGAGGCACGAAGAACCCCCAGTTCGGTCGAGTACCCAGGATGCTCATACAGCTCTGAACTCATATCTAGATTCTTGGTGGAGAGTTCGGCTGGTAAATACCCCAAGAATTCTATCCCTAGCTGTTCACGAATTTGATGACCCGTCTTCAAACGGGTTTTAGAGGCGGAGATAAGAATCGGTAGAAGCAGGCCAACAGACATACCGAAGACTCCGCCTGCGATAAGATTGAGCCACAAAATAGGGCGAATAGGACGATGATCGGCGTGGGCGTAATCCAGCACCACCATAACGTTACTACTAATCTCTTTGCTCGTTTCAGAGCGAGTCGTCACCTGGGTTCCGGTTGGGTTCGCCAACGCGTCCAAAATCTTGGCCCCCTTTCGATCGGCCTGATCCATATTCTTTCGCATCTCCTCCAAAT
>JASGCJ010000071.1 GCA_030054195.1 Minisyncoccota bacterium | reverse complement strand
GTGGATCTTCCCGACCTTGGCGGAAGGAAACGGCTCGAAAAGATCGGAATCAAGTTTCACGCTCTACTGGAATTCGCCGGAGAATGATTCCAACTCGAAGGTTCGGTCGAACCGAACTACCGATGCCTGTCCTTACGTGTGGAGGCATGCGCTTTCAGCATCGGTGGGACGAGGAACCCCCTAAACCCATTCCTGCTGAAAATCAGGAAAACCTCAAAAAAACCATCCATCGCGCTCTTGAACTGGGAATTCGCCATATTGAAACGGCACGCGGATATGGGACCTCGGAGGCTCAACTCGCCCCCGTTCTAAAGAATATTCCAAGAGATAACTTTATTCTTCAGACCAAAGTATCGCCTCAAGCCAACCCAGACGATTTCGAGAAGATTTTTAGAACCTCTCTTTCCCGTCTCGACCTTCCTTTCGTAGATCTATTTTCACTGCACGGAATCAATCAAAGGGAGCTTTTGGAGTGGTCTCTACGACCCGGGGGTTGCCTGGATCGAGCCCGTCAGCTCCAGAAGCAGGGTCTTTGTCGATGGGTTGGCTTCTCGACTCACGGATCGCCCGAACTGGTTGAGGAGCTGTGCCAAGGCGGTCGCTTCGATTATGTGAATCTTCACTGGTACTACATCTTTCAGGAGCACACCCGATCTCTCCATGCAGCCCAAAAGAAAGATATGGGGATTTTTATTATCAGCCCGAATGACAAGGGTGGAATGCTCTATCAGCCCCCTCCAAAGCTTACTCAAGCCACATCTCCCCTTTCCCCGATGGAGTTCAACACGCTTTTTTGCCTTCAAAACCCGCACATCCACACCCTTTCGATCGGAGCTGCCCGTCCGACCGACTTCGATGAACACGTACGCGCGCTTTCCAAGCTCGATCAGACAACCTCTCTTCTGCCCCCAATTGAACACCGACTTCAGCACCTCTGGAATGAAGCTCATCCTGCCGATTGGAGGAGTTGTTGGGACGAAGGATTACCCAGCTGGGACGCATGCCCGAAAGAGGCCAACTTCCGTGAAATTTTGCGTCTCCATAACCTGGCCTGTGCCTACGACTTGGTCGACTACGCGAGAATGCGATACAACCTCCTCGGACAAGGAGGCCACTGGTTCCCGGGGCGCCCGATGGGGAACCTCACACCAGAAGAGATTCTTCCTGCCTTAGTTCGCTGTCCAAATCCTCAAAGAACTCTTTCCCACCTTCTTGCCGCGCGGGATCTGCTTCAAGGGGAAAAGGTGGAACGTTTAAGCAAGTCGACCTGATCAGCGTTTACGCCAAGCTTTGCGATAGACTTCGCGACCTTCTTTAGCAAAAAGCTCCTCAAACTCACTCGTGGGCTCATCGACGCCCGTCCATGAAAGATCTGGAACCCAGGCGGAGCACTTTTCCGCCTCTTTTTGGGCCCACTCAAAATATTCGCGATCATCGGTTGTAAGCTTCATACAACCCCCTGAAATCACGGCTTGAGCCGCATCTTCAAAAAACTCTTTTTGAAGTAGACGATTCGCGTGGTGCCGTCTCTTAGGCCAAGGATCCGGATATCGGACTGTGATCGCGTCTAAAGACGATTTAGCGCAAAGGTTTTTTATAAAGTACGCTGATTCGAGCCTTAGAACCTTGAGATTGGTGAGCTGATTTCGAATCGCCTTCTTGGCAATCTTTGTCGCACGCCCCAGAAGTCTCTCGACCGCTATGAAATTTCTATCCGATTCACGTTTCGCTCGGGCCTCCGCGTAAACTCCATCTCCAGCACCTAGATCCACTTCGACGGGAGAGGAACGCCCAAATACCTCAGACCACACGTAGGGTGGATATAATCTTTGAGAGGAGAGCCAAGGATCTGGGGATTCCCCCAGAAACGGCTTAGCGGCGCTTTTTGGCACCAAGCCGGACGACCGATTTACCAGTCGAACGTGCGCGCACTTTCGAGATCAGCCCATTCCGCTTACTTTTGCTTGAGGAGTGGCCATTTCGCTTCGCCTTGGCAGCGCTGCCATCATCTGCACCTGCGGGAGATTTTACCTTAAAGAGACGAACATCCCGTAGGCGCGCGATAGATACCTTGGTCTTTTTGGCAGCTTTGGCCCAGTAGACCATGGCGTAGCCTTCACCCACCTCTACAACTTCCCCTCCATCACTACGGCGAGAATCCAAGCGGGAGATGGTTGCACCACAGACAGGATAAGGTCCCAAGGGAGGCGGCAACCTACGACTAGACTCATCGCCATGGCCGTTACGACCATTCAATCCACCCACCTCTTTAGTCGGTGCACCTTCCCTTACAGGGATGGCCCGACGCTCGACAAACATCTGAATCGCCTTCTGAACCTCAGGCAAGGAAAGGTGATATTTACGAGCCGTATCCACCATATTGAAGTTTTCCTCCAAAATATCCCGGTCGATCTGGCCTCCAGGACCATTCGGAGAGAGGACAAAGGTCAGATACTTCAAGGAGGTGGAATCCTCTCCTAAAGCATTCTTAAAAATGGAAACTAGAGCGGGAGGCAACGGGTGATCCGAAGCCAGACAGTTAAGATTCTTCCAAAACTTATTCATAATTGAGTAACAATAGTATGTGAAAAACCCCTGCTCTGGCAAGAAGTTTTAATAATTCACTATGTATAGTGTTGTTGATTAGTGCTTTATATATTTAAGATTATATATATAAAAAGTCGTAATTTACGACCCTACTGCAGTTGCATAATCTTTGTTCACGGCACTGTGGCTTGCTAAGGTGGGGGGGTGTTTTCGTTCGAACTTCTCCATATTTTTATCCTTGGGGGCCTCCTCATCATCACTCTCAACTACCTTTTCAACCTAAGAACCTTTCGCTTTCCCAAAATTACGTCTCTCCATCACCCCTCACCGCGAGTTTCCGTTCTCATCCCCGCAAGGAATGAAGAATCTCGGCTCAGCCCATGTTTGAGCACGATTTCCGATAGCGATTATCCGATCCTTGAAATTCTCGTCCTGGATGACCACTCAACCGATGGAACAGCCCAACTCGTACAACAAAGGGCTAAAGGTGATTCCCGAATCCGTCTACTCTCCGGCAAACCATTGCCCGAGGGATGGGTCGGAAAACCCTGGGCTTGCCATCAACTCTCACAGGAAGCGAAGGGCGAATACCTCCTCTTTGTGGATGCCGATACCCGCTTCTCCGACATCACCATTGCCCATGCCGTCAACCTAGCTCATCAAGAGAAGGCCGACCTGATCTCCTTATGGCCCTATCTGGAATCTCTCACATGGAGCGAAAAACTTGTCATCCCCTTCGTCCACCTGTTCATCCTCTTTTACCTACCCCACTGGGCCAAAGGATCCCTGCGATGTTTTGGAGCAGCGAACGGCCAGTTCGTCCTGTTTCGTCGAGATGCCTACGAAAAAATCAAAGGCCATGAATCGGTCCGAAACCATATGGTCGAGGATATCGCCATCGCCCGCAATATGCGTGCAGCTGGATTCAAGGTTCTGAACCTCGACGGCACCAACCCCGGCCACAGGAACGCCCTTGTCGAATGCAGGATGTACACCCGCTTCTCCGAAGTTTGGGAAGGTTTCACAAAGAATCTCTATCCCAGTTTTGACGGAAACTTTTTTGCCTTTTTCTTTTTTCAGACTCTCCAAATCATTTTGTTTCTTCTTCCTTTCGCTCTTCTCGCGACTCCTTCCAACAGGGCAATTGTTTGGACCGAAATCAGTATTATTTTCGCTCTCCGTTTTTCGTTAGCGAAACGCTTCCGCCAAAGTTATCTGGGAGCTCTCTTTCACCCCATCGGACAACTTCTGGTCCTAGCCATATCCTTCAATTCATGGCTTCAGGCTCTTCGTGGGCGACTTCCGTGGAAAGGACGCCACTACGCTCACACCTAGTGACTTTCTCTCGCCCAACATTTTTGATATTCTCCAGATATGCCCAATCTCTCTCTTCTCGGTCGCAAAGTCTCCGTACCAGCGAATCCTTCCCTTGCCCGACTGGAGACCTTCCCCAATCCAAAACCGGGTCGCCCCTTCGAAATCACCTTTTCTACTTCTGAATTCACCTCACTCTGCCCCGTCACCGGCCAACCCGACTTCGCCACCATCACAATTCGCTACACCCCGAAAAAGAAGTGCGTGGAAAG
>JASGCJ010000070.1 GCA_030054195.1 Minisyncoccota bacterium | reverse complement strand
ATTGATCGGGAGACGCAGACATTGGCGACGATCACGATTCAGAACTATTTCCGTCTGTATGAGAAGTTGGCCGGGATGACGGGAACGGCCGAGACAGAGGCGAATGAGTTTAAAGATATTTACCGGCTGGGCGTGGTGGTGATTCCGACGAATCGGGACTGTATCCGAAAGGATGCGGACGATCTGATCTTTAAAACTCGGCGCGAGAAGCTGAACGCGTTGATTGAGGAGATTAAAAAGCGAAATGCGGCTGGGCAACCGATGTTGGTGGGAACGGCTTCAGTGGAGTCGTCCGAGATCATTAGTCGAATGCTGAGGCGGGAAAATATTCCCCACAGCGTATTGAATGCGAAGCAACATCAGTTGGAGGCGGAAATTGTGGCGAGGGCGGGGGAGCGCGGGGCAGTGATGATTGCGACGAATATGGCGGGGCGAGGGACGGACATTAAGCTTTCACCGGGTGTGGCGGAGTTGGGCGGGTTGCATGTGGTGGGAACTGAGCGGCATGAGTCGAGGCGGATTGATCGGCAGTTGCGGGGTCGTTGCGCTCGACAGGGGGATCCGGGATCGAGTCAGTTCTTTATTTCTTTTGAAGATGATTTGATGAGGAACTTCGGGGATTCGAGAAAGATTGCGGGTTTGATGACGAAGTTGGGGATGGAGGAGAACGAGGGGTTACAGCATCCGTGGTTGAATCGGTCTGTGGAGACGGCTCAAAAGCGTGTAGAGGGAAGAAATTATCAGGTTCGAAAGCATACCTTGCAGTATGACGATGTGATGAATCAGCAGAGGACGGTCATTTATGCCTGGCGGTCCGATATGTTGAATTCGACTGATCCGCGGCCTGAGGTGTTTGAGACGGTGGACGAGAGAATTACGTCGGAGGTGGAGGCGAGGGCTGGGACGGATCCTGTGGATCTGGATGGTTTAGTACACTGGGCGAATTCGGCCATGCCCGTAGGTTTGCAAAAGGAGGATTTTCAGAAGGCGGGTGGGAAAGAGGAGTGGGCGAAGCTTTTAAAGACGAAGGTGAGAGAGGCGTATGAGGTGAAGGTCAAGTTTGAGAATCCTGAGGCGGTGAAGGCGTTGGAGAGATTTGTGGTTTTGGGGGCGATTGATCGGTTATGGCAGGAGCATTTGTATGCGATGGATGGGTTGCGGACTTCGATTAATTTGAGGGCGTATGGACAGAAGGATCCGTTGATTGAGTATAAAAATGAGGCGTATGGAATGTTTGGGGAACTGATGGCGCGGATTAAGGAGGAGGTGGTGCATAATCTGTTTCGGTCGGCATCGAGTTTGTCGGCGTTTGAGAGTTTTCTTTCGGCTTTGCCTCAGCGAGCGGGACGGGGTGAGTTGCCGATGCAGGCACAAGCGACGGAGGGTTCGATGAGCATGCAGGCGGAGGGTGGAAGTACGGTTGTAGAGGAGGCGTTGGCACCCATGAAAAGGCAGGGGCCTAAATTGGGAAGGAATGATCCTTGCCCGTTGGATCCAACCAAGAAGTTTAAGAACTGTTGTGGGGCGACGGGTACCAAGGGTTGCTTGAAGGTTGGGGGATAGTGATTTCGGGTAGATTGGACACAGGTTTGGTTGCGGTTAGGATCCGTTCATGAAGTCGCCCATTAGTGGGGTAAGAAACGTAGCGCCTATGGTTGGGATTGTTGGAATCTCGCTCGTTTTAGGTTTTGCGTTGGGTCGAGTCACGCTGTCGCCTAACAAAGATTTGGCAGAAGCGAAGAATAAAAGAGGGACTAGTTCAGAGGTAGGGGAAGGCAGGGCAGATTGGAAGGGGGCTGGAAGTAGTGAGGATTTATCGGTGGGTGCCTTCGCGTCCGCGGCAGCGATTGGGAATCCGCGGGATCGGGATCGGGCACTCCAAGAGTCGCTTTCCAAAGCAACCTTAACGGATATTAAAAAAGCGTTGGCATGGGCAGAGTCGTTGCCCGATGGGCCGATGAAGAGGGCGGCATTGGCAAAAATCATGGAGCGATGGGGGCAGTTGGATGGTCCGGGAGCAGTTGCTTATGCGTCGCGGGTTTATGCTGAAACGGGAAGTGCAAGCCTGCTGAGGGAAGCTCTCCAAGGTTGGGCAACGAAAAATCCTCAGGCTGCGATCGATCAGATTTCTGCATTAGGGTTAAGCGGCGGTTTACAAAGAGATTTTCGAAGAGATTTGTTGGAGCAGTGGGCGGATCAAAATCCGACGGGTGCGACTGGCTATGCATTGGCAAATCGAAATCCTGACAGTTGGAGGGGAGCGGTGGGAACTGTGGCGGAGCAGTGGTCGAAGCAGGATCCTAAATCAGCGGCGAACTGGGTAGCCTCACTGGAGTCGGGAAAAGATAAGAGCAATGCTTTACAAACTGTGATTTCGAACTGGATGAAAGAGGATCTCAACGGAGCTGCTACTTACGTTTCGTCCCAACCTTCAGGGGAAAGTCGGGACACGATGGCAGGAACTTTGGCTCGATACATTGGAAGGGAAGATCCATCTTCTGGGTTGAAGTGGGCGGCGATGGTGGCGGATCCAAATTTGCAACAGAGAGCTGTCATTGGGGCATTAAGTGACCTGTATCGAAAAGATGCATCTCAGGCACAAAAGGTTCTTCAAAGTTCAGGAATTGGAACAGAAGTTCAGCAATCGGCTTGGAGTCGGATGACGAATCGTGGATCTCGTCGATGAATACTGGCTTTTGAATTAAGGAGTAATCATTGAAGTCGGGAGTTTTCCAACGCAGGCGGAGGGTAGTCTGGAATTGAAGGATGCCCGATTTCCGGAAACCTCTCGCTGGGAACCGTCAGCAAAAGCGATGATAGCGTTGCCAGCATGGCGAAAGTGAATGGTGTTGGCACAGTCGGTTGTATTAAAAAAATAAAACTCCTCCAACATCGGATTTTTACCAGAAGCGGGAGCTTGGAAGGTATTAATCTGAGCGCATGTTGCGAAGAGAGCTATCTGTCCTGATCGTTCGAGTTGATTCACTTGTCTCAATTTGGAGGTCTGTTGACCTGTCGGGCCTCCCGTAAGTTCGGTATTCACTCCGAAACCGAAGTAGCCGTTTTTAAACTTAGGTTTGAAGCTGGAGCCCATGGAGGTGAAGGCGAAGTCAGGTACGGTGCCAGCGGAGTCAGCGATATAGGGGCCTAGGGGTCCCTTTGATTTGTCTAAAATACGCTGACCTTCCATTTTGGGACCTGAAGAACTCTCGAACCCAAACCACCACTGAACCCCGTTGGTTAGAGTCTCACGAGAGCGAAAGAAACAGCCGTTATTTTCGCCCAGGTAAGTTTGTGCAGCAATGCTCAGTTGGCGAAGGGCGGAGGATGAAGTGGCGAGAGTGGTTTGGCGTTTGACGGCATACACGGCCGGGGCAAGCAGGGTAAGGAGGATTCCGAGTATGATCATGACAGCCATAAGTTCGATGAGGGTGAAAGCGCGGGAGGATTTCATGGAAGTTGTCGCAAACGAAAGAATTGCTTTGGGATGAGAGGATCCATCGGAAGCAAAAAAGTCGATTCTGTGTCAGTTGCAAGAAAAGAGCTCCCTAGCGGAATCCAATCTGATGCGAAGAGGTCTGTTTTTGATTCCAACTGATAGTTGATACTTTGAGTCGTTGTAAATGTAATCTTAAGTTCCGAGGAGGAAGTGATTTGGATCGATTTCGTTGTAGGGGGAGGGGGTCGAGCAGGAGAGGGCTCCTCAACTGGGGTACTTATGAAATTAGGGGCGAAGCTAAAAGCATCCCAAGAACCATCGATCAGGACTCGGTCGGAAGCTCCGATCGGTGAAGAAAACCAGTTCACCATCGAATAGGTATCGGTACCCGTCTGGTTATAGGTCGTCAGAACAGAGTTGTCTTCTGCATCGTAGAGGTAGTAGTCAAAAGTGCCTCCGTAGATGCTGTACTCCCAATAACCTGTGCTCCAATCGTTTTGGGTTCGAACAACCTCCCGATCAGTAAAGACAAGTGCCTCCACGGCTTTTCCGAACGAGTAATTTATTAAAGAAAGGGCCAAGCGGGGATCAGCACCCGTGGAGGTATCGGGCAGAAAAGTTGACTGCCCATCGTCACGAGACACTGTGCTTCCGGCGATTGCCTTGAGCATATCAATTCCTCTGGCCTCTCCACTCCATCGAAACCCCCAAAGGAGGGATACGGGAGAAGCACCATCATTCCATTGGATCACCAGGGCAGCC
>JASGCJ010000069.1 GCA_030054195.1 Minisyncoccota bacterium | reverse complement strand
GAACAGAGAAACGAACCCCCACGATGCACTCTTTTTTTGGCCTCAGGCTCCTCTGGATCGAAACTCTCCTTCGGGCCTTTCGGGTCACGAACCACTCCACGCTTAGAATCCCCTGTATAGGTATCCGATCGATACCAGTCGGAGCACCACTCCCACACATTTCCTGATAAATCATACAACCCATAAGGATTCGGCGGATATTTTTTAACAGGAGCAATTCCATTCCATCCATCTTCCCCCGTATCAGAGCTTGGAAAATTTCCCTGCCATGTGTTCGCCATCCACTTTCTAGCAGGCCGAAACTCATTCCCCCAAGGGTACATCTCCCCCTCCCTTCCACCTCGGGATGCCCGCTCCCACTCCGCCTCAGTCGGTAATCTCTTTCCCGCCCACTTCGCATACGCTTCCGCATCCTCATACGCCACATGCACAACAGGAAGATTCCCCTTTCCGTTCAGGTTACTTTTAGGTCCCAAAGGATGATTCCAACAAGCCCCAGGCACATAACTCCACCAAGCCGTGAAATCATTCAAAGCCACGGGATGATCGGGTGACTTAAAACAAACTGACCCAGGTATCAACACATCCTCAGGAGCACCTGGAAAATCCTCTGCCTTAGGCTTTCGCTCCGCCACAGTCACATAGTGAGTCGCATCGATAAATTTCTGAAACTGGTCGTTGGTAACCTCTGCCTCATCCATCCAAAATCCATTCACCTCCACCTCATGAGTTGGTTGTGAATCGGTAAATCCACTCCGCAACAGGCTACACGTCGGTTTTTTTGGATCTGTGGCAGACAACGCCTGCTGACACGCATTTATTCCAGGTCCTCCCATGGCAAACTTGCCGCCGGGAATCCAAACCATCCCCATCGGCTTTTCCCCCAACGGCACTTCCGTCCGAATGGACCGACTACATCCCCCCATCCCCAAAAGGAATAAAATAGCTACGCCCCACGCCACTCGTTTCGTAGCCCTAACCCAGAAAAACTCAGGACACATTACTTTCGGATAAAACACGTTTCACTCTCGCTTATTCGTGAGTCACAACTTGGACTTCAATCGAATTAAGAATCCGTCACTCACAAAATAGATAAAACTCACTCTGCCATGCTTTCTCCCACAAGAGAGCAGCGCAATCCTTATCTATGAGAAGATTCCAAGATCCATATAAGACTCCGAACACTTCTCATTTGAATCCACCATTCTGACCCCGTCCACATCCCTTCTTTTCCAATCTAGCTCTTGACCCTTTTTCACTTAACCTATGGGTATGGTCATCGGTGTTCCCCGCGAGATCAAATCCCAAGAGGCCCGCGTCGCCCTACTACCCTCCGCTGTCTATCAGCTCATCCAGCGTGGGCATAAAGTTCTCATCGAAAAGAATGCAGGTCTCGGCTCAGGGTATCCCGACGACCAGTATGCCTCAGCTGGGGCTACAATCGTAGCCACCCATGCCGAGGTTTTTTCCGCTGATCTCATCGTCAAAGTAAAGGAACCCCTTCCTGAAGAGTACCCACTCCTTCGCTCAGGCCAGATTCTCTTCACCTACCTTCATCTAGCCGCAAATATCAACCTAACGCAGGAACTGATGAGATCCGGCGTCACCTCCGTGGCCTACGAAATGGTTACACAAGGCCGGCGACTTCCCCTTCTTGAGCCGATGTCGGAAATTGCTGGTCGCATGTCGGTGATCGTCGGCGCCTACTTCCTTGCGAAACATACGGGAGGCAGTGGTGTTCTGCTCGGCGGCGTCCCTGGTGTTCTTCCAGGTCGCGTCGTCGTCATCGGAGGTGGATCCTCAGGCATCAACGCTGCCCGGATGGCCACTGGCTTAGGTGCTGATGTCACCATTCTGGAGGTTGATCTCGAGCGGATGCGCTTTCTCGATATCACCATGCATACTGCCCACACTCTCTTCTCAAATCAGGCCCACCTCGACGAACTCCTCCCCCATGTCGACCTTCTCATTGGAGCTGTCCTCGTTCCTGGTGCCAAAGCCCCGAAACTCGTGACCCGCGCCATGCTTCGCCGCATGCGCCCTGGTAGTGTCCTTGTCGACATCGCCATTGATCAAGGTGGTTGCGCTGAGACTTCCCGCCCCACCACGCACGACAATCCTGTTTATATTGAGGAGGGCGTTCTTCACTACTGCGTTACAAATATGCCTGGCGCTTATGCCCGAACTGCCACCCAAGCCCTCACCAATGTCACCTATCCCTATATCGAACTGATCGCCGACCACGGTCTTGCCGTTGCCACCCAACGTCAGCCAGGTCTACTCACGGGGATCAGCACACAAAATGGTAAACTGACCTGCCAAGTCGTTGCGTCCGCTCATAAACTTTCCAGCCAAACCCCAAGCTTCGTTTGAGCTACTCAATCCTCAGACTCGCCAATTTTTAAGGTTCCGATTACCATTTTTCCCCTTTCACACAGTTTTACCCACAGCTTAGATCCAATAATGTGAGAGAGAGTTCCATTTAGTTTCTTAAGGTTTCAAATTTTAGACTTCTCCATCTCACGCGCTCCGCGAACTTAAGGCAGCACACAGAGGTTCTCGCTGTTGCAACTCATGCGACAAACTCAAACCTTTTGGAATGAAATATAAATACAAAGAAAGATTGTTTGAAACACCTCAAATGGCATGCGAGTGCGGCCTTTCCAAAGGCCCCTGCGGTAGATACGCCGCAAATGTGGAGAAAATCTGGGTTTCCCGCGATCTCGCGGAGGAGCTGCGAAAGCATCCGTGGTGCAGGGTCTCCGACCAGGCTGTTCCCCTGAAGTTTTTCGCCGGTCGATCCCAGCTTTTTTAGGCGGTCCAATCCACGGCCTGGACGGCTTGGGCCAAGCGTTCTCCTGTGCTTCGCAGGGCCTTCTCCAACGGAAGATCCGGCGGGGAGATAGCATGCAGGGTAAGCTTCGTAGGAATTGGCAAACCTGGCTCGACCGAACCGGCAAACGCATGGATTTTTTTTCCTAACTCCAACGCCCGGGCCACCAAAGCGGCGGGACCCTTTCCTTCCAGGGAGCTCCGGTCAAAACGACCCTCCCCGGTCAGAATCACATCCGCCGCTTCGATCCTTTGCGGTAAATCGAGCCAATCGGAAACCAGATCTGAGCCTGGCACTAGTTCGGCCCCAGCTACCACCATCAGGCCAAACCCGATGCCCCCAGCCGCTCCCGTTCCGGGAATCTCCAGAAATTCTGTTCCTCGGCCGGACAATCGCAAAATCCGTCGAGCCATCTTGGCGGTGACCGATTCAAACTTTTCAAGATCTCGGGAAACCAGTCCCTTTTGCGGGCCGTAGACACGAACCGCCCCACGTTCCCCCAAAAGGGGGTTGGTTACGTCACACGCCACCCGGATTCCGGGAAAGCCGGAAGGCAAGATGCCCGTGATTTTACCCACCCCATCCCAACAATCGGGCGGGACAACCCCCATCTCCTTGCCTTGGTGATTCCAGGCCTGCAGGCCCAAAGCCTGGAGACAACCGAGGCCAAGATCGGAGGTTGCGCTCCCCCCGATGCCGAGCAAGAGAAGGTCCGCACCCTGTTTTGCAGCGGCCACCAGAAGTTCACCGGTTCCGCGGGAGGTTGTTTTCCAGGGATTCCTTTCTTCCGGCGAAAGGAGCGCCAGCCCACTGGCTGAGGCCATATCCACGAGCCCGATCACGCCTTCCCGACCGGGAGGAATTCTTAACCGCGACCGCACCACCGGAGCCAGCCCCTTCCACGACACCAGGCCAAATTCACCCTCCACGTTCTTACCCAGCGGTCCCGTAACCTTGTGGCGGTACAGCGCACCTCCGGCAGCCTTGGTCAGAATCCGGGAAAAACCCTCCCCCCCGTCTGACAGCGGACAGAGATCAAGATCCGGGGCGGATCGAATTTTTCGGAAAGACCGGGCGACCACCTCGCAGGCCTCCTCCGCGTTCAAGGCATCCTTGAATTTATCAAAAGCGATCAAAACACGCATTACTGCTGATGTTCGCATAAAAAGCCAATGCTTCGAGAGTACATAAAATGGGGCATACGACTGTGTTCCATGCGGGAAAGCATGCATCCAGCGTTGAGCATCGCGCAAACTTCCGAATCTTTTGGAGAATGATGCGATTCCATCCGCATCCCAGCACCCCGACTTGCCGATCCACACCCGGTTAAGCTACGGTATCTTGCTCGGACGCTTAGCTTAGTGGTAGAGCGCCTGCTTCACACGCAGGAGGTCACTGGTT
>JASGCJ010000033.1 GCA_030054195.1 Minisyncoccota bacterium | reverse complement strand
ATTTGAATTCTATGGGTCGTTTTGGTTCGTAACTTAAGTCACTGTGAATCAACTAAAGTAATCATAAACCATTAATATACATGTACTTAGGAAACCGCTGCTCTATCCTCTTGAGCTATGGGACCAAATCACATTAGGCATTATAATTGGGGATGGATGATTCGCCTAGAATCGATTCTCAGAACTTTTGAGACCTACCAACACACCACTCCCAGTCCCCCTTACAGGTGATCACATGCGTATACCCCACCCAGGAAAATCGGACTTAGTTTTGGAATCAATGACTGACAGGAAGCGACAGGGTTAAGTTGGGGAAGGGGATCTGTGTTTGGCCTTTTTTCTGCGGGTTTTCCAGGTCTGCTTTGCGCCACACCTTTTGCACCATGCTCTATTATGAATGACGTTTGATGCCCTTGCCTTCCATTGATGTCCAAGGCTGCACTTAAAGCTGTAGGGAGTTGCCCATCCAGCCCATCGGGTGAAGAGGCACTGACCCTTATTTCTAAAAGCCACCTTCCGAAGAAGTTTAATCCACTTGCGCGGATTTGCGGTCCACGTGTGTTTCTTTCGGGTAATCCAAGCCCTTCTCCCTCTGCATTTGCCGCACCATGTCTTGGAATGAATTACATGAGCTGGAAAAGCCCGCCATTTATGACCCAACTTACATTCGAAGTCGTAGGGTGACCTCCACCCTAGCCATTTACGGGCAAAGCATTTCCCTTGAAATTCCTTTGCCACTTGGTGAAGTCTTTCTAAATACTCCTTCGACCTATCGTTCGGCGTGTAAGCCAATGCATAATCAATACTTAAGTCTTTAGCTCCCCTTGGAGTTCGAATGCCTGCACGGGAACACTTCGCGATAACAACATCCTTAAGGTCGTCGAGCTTAACGAGGTTGTTTACTTCCGGAATATTGATCAGACGGATTCTGCGTTTTTTACAGGCTAGTGCCTTAAATTTGTCTCGAATTAACTGATACTTAAACACTCTATTGGTCCCATGGCGGAACTTCTGAAACTTCTCGTGTTGTTGCCCCTGGTGTTCAAAGGCAATACGGCTTCTTTGGTTGAAACCATCAAGCTCAAGTCGGTAGCCGTTAGGAGAAATCAGCCAGTTGGGGCGTACTCTTGGGAACTTCATCTTGAATATCTTTTGAAAACAAATGCGTACACATTCTTCCCCAATGTTTTTGGAGCAGTAGGGGCACCACTGACCCGCTCCCTTGATTTTATCAACCGTTGCGAGCCAATTGTGCCCGTTGGCACACTCCCATCGATATTTTCGATGTGCAGATGTGTAGTCATTTGAAAGAAATCTACCACCACGCGAAGTGGCTAACTTCTTGATATCACCTATCAAGAGTCTCTTGCTTTTGCCAAGGCGTATCCACATGCAACGCTGGCACCATTTTCCCGCTGTTATTATCTCAGTTCCCGAAGTTACCCACTTGTGCCCCTTGGCGCATTCCCATTTTAAACGGCGTGAATATTTCTGTGAGAGACATCGACCGCCCTTTTTTCTGGCATGCGAACGACACTTTTCTAGCCCAATAGGTGAATTGCCCGCGCAAACTGGGCACCAACTATGTTTACTTATCAAATTATTGAGTGTCGCCGACCATATATGTCCCTTAGCACACTTCCATTTATATTTTTGACGAGCGCCGAAGGTCTTTTTCGTGAGAAGGCTGCCGCCACGTTTTCTGGCAAAAGCACAAATCTGTTCTCTATTTAGCTTAAACCCACCCTTAGCTGGCATCTCCAACCACTAGCAGGGTGTGGCAGGGCAGGGGAAGGGCAGAGCAGGCTTGAGAAAACCGCCTGACCAGTTCAGGGTAATTGTATGAAACAGGCAGTTTATATATTGGGACTGATGATTGCTTTCACCCTCTTTTGCGAGGCGCAGGAAGGACCATCACTCGATCTGCTAAAGAAGTCCCTAAATAAGGCCACCTATTCTGATTTAGTCTTAGAGTCAGTTCCGCCAACCAAAAAAGAGGTTCTCCCTGATGGAAGCATGATTGCTTACTGGAACGTTTTGACGCCAGAAGGTGGTGACATGAATCAGTACAAAGTATGTATTTTCAATTCGAAAGGGGTTCTTACGCGTTACAAATGGAAACGTGGTCCTTTCCTTGGCGGAGACTCAAAGGAAGACAGCGACGAATCTTCGTCAAAAGCCAAAGTGAAGGCGAGTGGTTCTTCTTCGAGGTAGGGGGGCTTTTAGACTATTTGTGTTAAAGCTTTTCTTCGCATTACTGCTAGTTGTCGCACCTTCGGTCCAGGCTGGGACTTCTGCTTCTGCTGTAGCCATCGCCAGCCTCACCGACCCCGCAAAACTGGCAACACTCAAAGGCGAGGGAGCAGCGAACCCCCGATTGCAGAAATGCGTCTACTGGCTGGCTTACGCTGAAGAGCAGGGGGAGAAACCCGAAGTTGTCCTCGATGAATCGGCCAAGCTGAATAAGACGGCCGGGACACCCTATGCTGGTTTTGTTAGTTGGGGTTTACTGGAAAATCTAAAGATTGCGAAGGAGCTGGGTTTATTGACTCCCGCGGGAATGGCTGAGTTAAAGCGGGGAAAGTCAGCCACGATCACCAAGGGGCAATATGCTGGGCAGGAAGCTGAAGCTGGCCTTGTGATCCCTAAGGCAGTTTGTCCCGAACTTCAAAACCAAGTGATGAACTTGGAACTGCTCCCTGCATCTCTCAACCGAGCCAAGAGCGACAAGGTAACGGATCGGGCGAAGGTCTTTGCTAAAGAACTTTATGATGCGAAGTTGCTTTCGGAGGAGGGGTGGACAAAGGTGAAGGGTTGCGATCCAGCCGGTTCAACAAAGTAAATGCCGTATAAACCCGTTCTGGCGGATAGGGTTAGGGAAGGAGGGGCATTAACCCGAAGGTTTAGTTCGCTACGGAAGAGCGATTGGAATATAAAATATGCATGATTAAATCATTCACTCTTATTCTTTTTATAATTTCTCTGGCCTGCGGTGCTCAATCAGAAGATAACAAAGTAGTCCTAGGTTCTCTTTACTGTGGCACAGAATATGGAGGAGCATCTACATGCTACGGGATGACAATCCGAAAAGCGCCCGGCAACGATAATATTTATGATATAATTTGGACGTTACCATGGGAAAACAAATCCTATGCACTTACTGGTAAATTTAAACTGAAGGAACTTACAAGAGATAGCGTTACATTTATTCGTGACGACTTTGGGGAGTACAAAGCCAGCGTTGATTCAAATGGTAATTTTGTAAATGGAACCTGGAGAAATTTTAAAAACCCTGAAAAAAACGGGCCCAAACCAGGACTATGGGAGCTTTTTAAGGTTCACACATCACCGGATATTCTTATTCCTTTAAAAAAATAGTTTACTGATTCTCAACCAATCCCAAATTAAAGCGGTAGTACCTCCGAAAGGAACCCCGACTCAGGTGCGGGACAGGGCCAAAAGTTTAGTTCGCTGAGGAAGAGGTTATGGGTAGTGGCTAAAGGAACTATTGGGTAGGGGAATCAGGATTGCGCGGCGTTACTGAACCAATCACGGGTCCGGTTGCAAACCTTACAGACCGATAGCATCACCGGAACTTCCACGAGAACACCCACCACGGTCGCAAGAGCAGCTCCGGAAGAGGGGCCGAAGAGCGTGATGGCTACGGCTACCGCAAGTTCAAAGAAGTTGCTTGCCCCAATGAGAGCCCCCGGCGCGGCCACGTTGTGAGGGACCTTCAGCCAACGCATAAGAAGGTAGGTCAGGCTGGAATTGAAATAGACCTGAATGATAATGGGCACAGCCAGCAGGAGGACTGCAAACCAGCGCTGGGTCAGATTCTGAGCCTGAAACGCAAAAATGAGCACCAAAGTCAGTAGCAAAGCGGCGATGGTGATCGGCTGAAACTTCGGAAGGAAAAACTCTTCAAACCATTGTTTGCCACGAGCTTTTAGCAACAAGGAACGAGTCAGATAACCCGCAGCCAAAGGAATCACGATAAACACAACGACGGAAGTAATCAGAACGCTGGACGGTACGACCACATTGGCCACCCCGCAAAGAATCATCACAATGGGGGCAAAGGCCACCAGCATGATGAGGTCGTTTACGGCAACCTGCACCAGTGTGTAAACAGGGTCCCCATCCGTGAGATAAGACCAGACAAAAACCATCGCTGTGCAGGGAGCTGCTGCAAGGATGATCAATCCTGCGGTGTAATCTTTGGCAGCTTCTGGGGTGATCCATGTGGAGAAAAGGTGCTGGATGAAGACCCAAGCCAGAAAAGCCATGCTGAGGGGTTTGATGATCCAATTCACAAGTAAGGTAATCAGGAGTCCCTTTGGTTTTCTGGCAACACCTCCGATGGAGCTGAAATCTACCTTCAACATCATCGGGTAGATCATCGCCCAGATCAGAATGGCGATCGGAATATTGACATGAGAATCACGAGCGAACTCCAGACGGCTGACCATGGAAACCGTTTCCGGGGCAATCGATCCAACCAGCACCCCAACGACCATGCAGAGGAACACCCAAATCGTCAGGTAACGCTCGAAGAATCCGATTCTCTTGCTTGAGGTCATTCAGACTCCTTTCGACTTAACTTGTGTTTCAATCCGGCAGCGTAGGCTTCAAAGACCAATCGGATCTGATCTCGAACACGTCGGAACTCATTCAGAACAGTTTCCTCCGACCCAACGGCATGAGCGGGATCATCAAAGCCCCAGTGGTAGCGGTTCATCTGGCTGGGAAAAGTGGGGCAAGCCTGGTCGGCATTGCCGCAGACGGTGATGACCGTATCGACGGGAGAGTTTAGGAACTCATTCAGGTGCTTGGATCGGTGGCCAGAGATGTCGATACCGATCTCTTTCATCACCGCAATGGCTTTGGGATGAACGAAGCCAGCTGGTTTTGAGCCAGCGCTCGACACTTCGATCAAGCCCGCAGAAGCCTGCCGTAGAATTCCTTCCGCAAGATGACTGCGACAGGAATTACCGGTACAGAGAACGAGAACAAGAGGCTTGGTTGTCATTTCTTGTATATTTTAAAAGGGATCACCTCTGGAAACAATAAGTGAGGAATAGGGAGGGCGAGAAATCAGATAAGGGTAGGGTAATCGGTGTAGCCCTTTGGACCGGATGCGTAGAAGTAATGTGCGAAAGCTAAAATCCGTAGATGGCCTTCAGACGGATAAAGCGGCGACTGGAGGCATTCATCGAGGTTTGATCTCTGACGGTTACCTGTTCTCTGGACGTGTCTAAGGAAATTACGGATGTTTCCATGGTGTGGGCAGGGCCTGAGTTCCAGGTCACCAGATCACTGGAGACTTCCACGACAAAGTCGAAGTCCAATCGATTCTTCAAGCGTGGATAGGTGATGGTTAAAAATCCCCCTGAGTCGAGAATCACTGGGTAAGGGTTGTAGATACCGCTCATAGAAGTTAAGGGGCTCAAACCCGAGCCGTACGAAAAGAGATTGGCGTAGCCATCCCGATTTGCGTCTGCTGTGGGGCTACTCACACTTACTTCAGCGATCTGTTGAGCTGTAAACCAGTGGTTCTGAAAAGCCTGCCAACTTGAGGTGCCCGAAGGTAAGGCGATGAGGTCGACATTTTGGAAGGTAGCGGAGTTGAGCGTGTCATTTTTATGGGATGTCACCGCGAGGCCAATCTGAACAGCAGAGTTCATCAGGAGTATCACGGCATGCTGATCCCTCCAAGTTACCCCATCGTCCGATTGCCAACCCGTAATCGTGTTTCCACTGCGAACCAGCCGCAGCCACAGGGGCGCGTTGCGCACGCTGAGTTCGTGGTTGGATGTATTTCCTCCCTCTGTGCTTCGCCACTGCATACGGGTACCTCCGCCTTGCGGAGTAACAAGCAAGGCGACATTCTTTGCGTTGGCGGAAATGGTCTCGCGCACCATCAAGCCCGCTTTCGCCCAGTAGTCCGTATTGTCCATGCTGGCGAGACGGGCGGTGATGACGAAATCACCGCTTAGAATTTGGGAAACAAAATGGCACCCATCGGCAGCTCCCTCGATATCTGCCCCAGATCCTTTCAGGGTGAAAGTGGTATCAAGATAAGTTGTGCTGCCGGCAAGCCCTACACTTCCGATGTCCTGCTGGATCCAACCCGTGGGAAGTGGTGAGTACACAAATCCAACTTCGGCGGAGGGCTGGCTCGTATATGTTCCCGCATGTGAAATGATGCGATAGCTGTTCGTGGCTCCACTCGTGGGGGAGGGGTCGGTGAAAGAGGTGGCGGAAATATCGGTTGCGATGGTCTGAAACGACGACCCCCCCGAAGATGTGCGCCGTTGCACCGAGTAGTGAGTTGCGCCCAACATGGATTTCCAACTCACCGTGCCACCTGAAATGGCAACACCCAAGGGAATGGCTGGAGGACCTTGGGTGGCCGAAAGAGTGGTCACCATAAAATATTCCCAGCCAGCGAGGATGCTTTTGCTACAAAGGACTGGGTCATTGGCGTTTTGGGTCAAGAAAAGGGAATTGGGACCTCGAATGGCGACCGATCGGTTGAGTCGGTTGAGTGTAAACTGCTCGTTACTTCCCAGCGTGGTGGCATCGGCATAGAGCTTATTGTCGGAGGCCGAGTAGCGGATGAACTTGCCGTTGCTGGCCTGAAGAGCCGTGCGCCCTGCGCCTGCATCGACCAAGGTAAATTGTGCATTGGCAGTCTCCGAGGTTGCCTGACAAGTCAAAAGGTAAGGACTGCTGCTTTGCCATGATAGGTACCCCCCGTTATTTGCCTTAAGCGATACGGTGGCCTCCGAAACTGGAACTGAAGCCGTGTTTGGAATGGTGTTGCTGGTCTTGGTGAAACGAACCGAGTTGATGTTGCACTCACTCGAACCTGTATTTGCGATTCGGATCGACTGAACCCCGGTGGTGGAAAAACCGCCACTTATGGTAACGGTGGCCCAATTTCCCCAGCCACCATTTGGCACCGAGGCGGTGGCCAACGTTTGGGTGCCATCGCCACTTTGAATCTGAAGGGTGGAGGTCTGTCCGGAACCATTAGCGACGCGCAGGGCGATGTCATAAGTTCCGGTGGCCGTCACATTGATGGTGTATTTCATCCACTCGGTCGGCTTGAAAAAACCAACATTATAGCCGTTGGATTGAGAATCGGAGCAGGTTTCGATGTCCACGCCGCCGTTCCGATAGGTCCAACGCTCGTTCCAAGCCGTGTAGTCACCTGTCGTCAACAGCACATTTTCCCAACCGGTATCCGCATAGGCATGGCCGTTCATACCCTGGTCGTAGTTAGCAGCGTAGACCACTGTGCCGGGAATTGTCGGAGTGGTGCCATAAGGTGCGGTGGTGCGATTGCCGGGCTGAGTGAAAATTGCACGAATAACCTCGGTCTGGGGTTGGGTATTGGCGAGGCGAACACTTTCCGCCAGCTGAGTCAGCGTGGTGCGGGCGGTGTTGGCGCTCAAATTTGAATTGGTACCGCCCAGATAGTTGAGCAAGTCCTGATAACCAGGGGGAAAGGCGGCTTTGGAAAGACAGTTGATGCTGTCGAACTTTTTCATGGGCCACCAGGACATGCCGATTCCTTGGCCGCGGAGCAGCTCGACCATTTTGGTGAAGTTGTCGTTGCTATTCTCCCCATGCTCTCCGCACCAAATCGGGCGGTTTTGTCCGGTTCGCATATCGAGGGCAAATTGAATGTCCGAGCTAAAATCTGCCGAAGAGCTGTATTTATGGAACACATAGACCATCTGGGCATCCCAAGGAGGAGTGAGGCCAGTGTAGTCGTTGCTGTAAACATTTCCCTCGATGAACAGGATATGATTATCCCCATTTGCCCGAATCGCCTGGGTCAAACTGACGTAGAGCTCACGCAGGAGGGTTCCTCCTGGGAGGTTCCAGTTGGGTTCGTTGATCAGGTCATATCCCGCGATCCACGCCTCATTCTTATAGCGTTCGGAAATCCGATCCCAGAGGCGAACGGTCTTGCTACGATTGTCTTCACTTTCCCACAGCGACGGCTGGCCCGCGATGTAGTCGCTGATCCCGCTGTTGTTGCTTTGCCCGCCCGGGGCCGCGTGCAGATCGAGGATGACATAAATCCCGGCCGAGCTGCACCAAGAGATAATGTTGTCTAGAAGGGTGAAGCCTTGATCATTCCACACATCGGGGGTTCCGAGATTGACGAAGTATTCGTAGTGCAGGGGGAGACGCACCGCATTGAAGCCCCACGCCTTGATCTGGTTGATGTCGGCCTGGGTGACGTGGTTGGACAGCCACGAATCGTAGAAAGTCTTCACGCTGTCGGAGCCCACCAGGGTTGTCAGCTTTTGCTTCCACGTGTGCTGGGCGGGGGCTTGGCTTTCGGAATTCATGATGTACCCCTCCATCACCATCCAGTTACCCATGTTGACGGCGTTTAAAATCATCTCCTGGCCAGTTGTGCTGTTGACGATTTTTGTTCCGTTGACTTGCAGAAGTTGGGCGAAGGCGTTGGAATGGGAAAAAGGAGCCCAAAAGAAGCTCGTGATCAGAATGATGCGAAAGCTGATTCGGGGTGGGCAGTGCTTGGAAAAAAGGGCCATATCTATGAAAAATCTTAGATGTGCCTTCTTAAAGAGCTAGTAGCTCTTTCGAGGGGGGAGGGGGCAACGCCCTTATTCTAATGGTCAGAAAATAAAGGTCGAAATCGATCGGGGTAAGGCCTTGATATCGGTCGCTTTGCCTTTCATCCAGAAGGTGTAATCGAGCGGTTTGTCGGATGTATTCATGACGACCGCCACCAGAGAACCGTCAGGATTGAGGAAGGCGCTGGCCAGCAGGTCCTGCCGATTGACCGAGGTAGCGATTCGTTTTGCCCCAGGAAGAACAAATTTTGAAAAGTGTCCTAAGTAGTAGTAGGAGTTGGTGTACTGAATCTCCCCCGTTTTGGTGTTGGCATGGATCGGGGCAAAGCAGAAGTTACCGACGTGATTCGGACCGCCCGTTTCGTCGAGTAAAATGTTCCAATCGGTCCAACCGACTGCGCCGGCGTTGAGGTCCCCCATGAGCGAGCGCCCATAGCGTTCACCCAAGGACCAGTCGGAGATGCGTTTCTGGTCAAATCCCTCCACGCAACCCTCGGTAAACAGAAGGTTGATGCTGGGAAAAGCTTCCTTCACTCGGCTGAGGTTTTCAAACATCATCGGGCTTCCCGTCCATGTTTCGTACCAGTGAAATCCCAATCCCCAGACGTAGGAGGCGGCCTCTGGGTCGCTGAGAAGGACGCTGGCTCGCTGATAGATCAGGTCGCGGTTGTGATCCCAAGCGATAATCTTTTTTTCGCCTAACCCACTCTTTTTCAAGGTAGGGCCGAGGTGATTTTTGATGAAATCTCTCTCCTCCTCTGCGGTGTAGAGGCATGACTCCCACCGTTGCACGGCCATGGGCTCATTTTGGGCCGACAAGCCCCAGATCGGAATGCCCACTTTTTCATATTCTTCGATCGTCCGAACAAAGTAGCGGGCCCAAGTTTCATAAAACTCAGGCAAGAGCTTGCCTCCTTGGACCATTTTCTTGCTGTCTTTCATCCAGGCGGGAGGACTCCAAGGGCTGAGGTAAACAGGTAGGGGTTTCCCAGCGGTTTCGAGGGCAAGGCGGATCAGGGGAATCCGGAACTTGAGATCAGGGGCGATGCTAAAGCTGGCGAGAGTGGTATCCCCGTCTGGGACATAGGTGTAGCTGCCGGAAGAAAAGTCGCAGCTATGGATCGTGGTTCGAATGAGGGAGTAGGCAATTCCGTCTTGAGAAGAGAAGTATGCCCGCAGTATCTCCTTCTGCTTCTCCGGAGGGAGTTTGGAAAAGGTTTCGGCAGCCGCATCGGTGATCGCTCCGCCGAAGCCGAGGATAGTTTGAAAGGTCTTGTCGGGATCAAGAAATACACAGGCTTGGTTCTCGCGCGGTTGGGCATAGGCCACCCAAGTGGGAGAGTTGGTTTCTTGCAGGCGGAGTTCAGTCCTAGCGGCGGTCACATAGGCTTTAGGTTGCGCCGCAACGCAGGGGGCGCTTGTGGAAATCATCCCGCAAGTCAGCAGGAGAAGAAAAAGTTGTCGAGGTGAGAGAATCACAATCATGTCGATACTCTGATTCGTGGCTCGCGGAAAGTCGACCCCGCGGAGAGTGACTACCCGAAAGAGTGAGAACGTGAAAAGGGTACACCCGAGAAAGGCAAAGATCTTGACCGATGAAAATTGATTCTTGTTCTTGCTCGGGCACGTCTCCAAGACAAGAGGATGAATCGAAGGCAGTTGCTGAGTTCACTGGTCGCCAGCTCGCTCATTTCTCCTTTGCGGCTTGGTAGTGTCCACGCGGCTGAAAGTGCGAAGGACATTCCAGATCCGAAGGCGCAAGAAAAGAAAAAGGGATTCCCGGCTGACTTTCTTTGGGGCGCAGCCACGGCTGCTTACCAGGTGGAGGGAGCCTATCGAGAGGATGGAAGGGGAGCCTCTGTCTGGGACAAGTTCTGTGAAACCCCGGGCCGAATTCAGGAGGGGCATACCGGAAAAGTGGCCTGTGACCACTATCATCGATTTCGGGATGACATTCAGCTGATGAAGAAGCTGGGGCTGAAGTCCTATCGATTTTCGATCTCTTGGACGCGAATTCTTCCCTCGGGTACGGGCACGGTGGAGCCCCGTGGTCTCGACTTTTATTCCAAGCTGGTCGATGCACTGCTCGAGGCAGGCATCCGGCCCTTCTGTACCTTATTTCACTGGGACTATCCCTCGGTGCTCTTTGGAAAAGACGGGTGGCGGAATCCAGAAAGCCCGCGCTGGTTTGCCGACTACTGTGCCGTGGTGGGAAAGGCTTTAGGCGATCGAGTCGAAGATTGGCTGACGCTGAATGAGCCGCAGGTGTTTGTCGCTTTGGGCCACGGGGCGGGATTTCATGCGCCTGGGGAGAAGTACTCTATGGCGGATCAGTTAAAAATTGTCCGTCACGTCCAGTTAGCTCATGGGTTGGGTGTGCAGGCGCTGCGAGCGATTGGGGGAAAGCGGTTTCGGATCGGTTGGGCTCCCGTGGGTACCGTGCAATATCCTGCGACCTCCAATCCTGCGGACATTGAGGTAGCCCAGAAATCGACCTATGGGTGCAGTGCTGGGAATCTTTTCAATAATACGTTGTGGAACGATCCTGTGATTCTCGGAAAAGTTCCCGACGTAGCCCGTGAGGCCTTTGGCAAGGATCTGCCGGTCTACTCCGATGCCGACCTGAAAACGATGTGCCAACCGATGGATTTCTTTGGGCTCAACCTTTATCAAGGCACTCCAGTCATTCGTGGACCTGGAGGTAAGGAGAAGGCGGTCCCTTTTCCGCCTGGAAGTCCCCGTACCACTTTTCAATGGCCCGTGACCCCTGAAAGTCTCTACTGGGTCGTTCGCTTTCTTTATGAGAGGTATCATTTGCCCGTGGTCATCACGGAAAATGGAATGAGTATTTCCGATTGGATTGCAGAGGATGGAAAAGTTCATGACCCGCAGCGGATCGACTTCCTCAGCCGATACATCAAGCAGTTAAAGCGTGCCGTGACCGATGGGTATCCTGTCCTCGGCTACTATCACTGGACCTTATTGGATAATTTCGAGTGGGCGGAGGGGTATCGCCAAAGGTTCGGTTTAATTTATGTGGATTTCGAGACACAGGTGCGTACGCCCAAAGACTCGTACTACTGGTATCAAGAGCAGATTCGAACGAACGGCGATCTCTTGTAGTCCGCTTTCACGATTTCCAACCCGAGCGATTCGGTAGGGGGGCGTCTACTCGGGCAAGCGAATGATTCCGCGGCGCAGACCAACGGTGACAGCCTCGGTGCGATCCCGAACCTTGAGTTTTGCAATGATGCTTTTCAAGTGAGCTTTGACTGTGTGTTCGGTGACCCCCATTTTATCGGCTAACTCCTTGTTGCTATCCCCGCCTACCAGGCGTTGTAAAACATCCAGCTCACGCTCCGTCAGCTTATCTTTTCCAGCGTGAGCTTCCATTTTTTTGGCAATGTCGTCTGGAATCCAGATCTTTCCGTTCGCGACGGCCCGAAGTGCGGCGGCGAGGTCGTCCCCCGGGCTATTTTTTAAAATATATCCCACCGCGCCAGCCTCGAGAGCGGCATGAATCTCCTCGTCTCCTTGATGTGTGGTCAAGATTACTATCCGTGCTTGCGGGTCGATTTGGCGAATGGCACGGGTGGCCTCCACACCATCTTGGATGGGCATTCGTAAATCCATCAGGACAATCTGGGGCTGAAGTTGACGATACATTTCGACTGCCTTTTGACCGTTCTCACTTTCGCCGACGACTTTGAATCCTGCGTCCGTGCCCAAAAGAGCGCGAATTCCTGCCCGGACAACGGAGTGGTCATCCACAATGAGGATCGTGATGCGATCCGCTGAATGAGTGCCAGCGGAGGACTTTTTTTGCAGGAGGTTGGCTTTCATGAGGTGGAGGAGATTTCCGGCGAAAGTTCAGGTGAAATTGCAAGAGTGATGCGGACAATCGTGCCACGCGGGACTCCTTTTTCAATCTGCAAAACCGCACCAATGCGTTTGGCGCGTTCTTGCATGCCGCGAATACCAAAACCGTGGTGTGGGTCGGGCTGGCGGGCAGCCTCGGACATGCCAACGCCATCATCCGTCACGCTGAGAATAATCTTTTCGGGCGACAGGATCATTTGGAGCCCGAGTTGGGAAGCCGAGGCGTGTTTCACTGCATTGGTGCCGGCCTCTTGGACGATCCGTAAAAGATTCTGTTTGAGAAAAGCCTCCAGCGGGGGCAAATCTCCCTGAACGTTGGCCTGAAAATCTAAGCCGGCCGAATCAGCGCTCTGTTGCAGAGCCCGGGTCATGGCCTCAATCAGGTCAAAGCTTTCCAGTGCTTGGGGAGTAAGATCCCAGATCGACCGGCGTAATTCGGCATGAGTCTGGGTAATACCCTCCTTGGCAACCTCCAGATGATGCTTCGCTCGCTCTCCGCCTGGGGGAATTAGAGCCAAAGCGGTTTTACATTGGAGCGAAAGTCCCACCAGCGACTGTTCTAAAGTGTCGTGCAAATCCGCCGCCAAACGTGCCCGCTCGTTCAGAACCGCGTTGCGTTCCCGAATGTCACTTTGAAGGCCTAAATTTTTGGTCAAGAGGTGGCGACCCCAAAGAGAGACGGCCAAAAGGACTAGAAGCGCGACCGCGAGGGCAATGGCAAGTCGGCGTGCGGTAAAGGGGCTGGCAGAGCGTAGGAGCGTGACGTCCTCCAAAGAAGGAACCAGAAGAAAAAAACCTTGGAAGGAGCCCTCGTGATCAGTCTGGGTGTAGCAGATTCCCTGAACTGCGATCTGGCTTCCGATTTCGAAGAGGTCGGCACGTTTCTCGGGGTAGATTTGTGTAAACTCTGCCGTGACTACGCCCTCCGATGTTTTGACCGCCAAGGTCAATGTGGTGAAGGAGGGGTTGAGCACGCTTGGCTTTTCCAGGATATTGACGAGTTGACCCTCGATCCGCGTCAAGTCGCCGTGAAGATATCCATCCCGCAACTGTTGCACCGATTGGATGCTCTTCGGCACGACTTTCCCTTGGTTTCCTGTGGGAGAAAAAATCGCATCAACAAGGATCGGTAAACCCCGTTCGACAATTGGAAATCCAACCACCTCAATCTCATCCCCGATTTTTGGGGCAATTTCCTCAGCTAAGCGCACCTCGAGGCCGCCCGTGGCATCGCTCAAATACAGCGTGTCACCAGAGTGGAAAGTCACGATGCCCTGGATCAAAAACCGCCGGCCGGGTGAGTTGTCGATCGAGTATTGGGTGATCGATCGGATCGGGGTGGGGGGCGAGCCCCGCGGATCAGGGCTGGCAGGTTGGATAAGACGTAGGTCGTCCGAGGAAGATAGCCAAAGTTGAACGGAAACAAGACGCCGCAGGTTGTAGTTCATGCGTTTGGGAGTTGGCACTCCCGCGGTACTTATCTTGGCACCTAGAAATTTACTTAAGGGTGGCTCAAAGTTACGGGGAAGCATGAGATCGACGCGGCTCGACCCCTCCACGAGGGCCAAAATCCACTGGTCGGCCTCTTTTCGTGCGGAGTGAACCCATCCCTGTACCAGAACCCGTTGCCCGTCCTCCGATCCTGTCACGAGCTGCTCAATCGATACGCTTTTGGCAGGAGGCAGGGGAGAGGAACCCATCGCTTTCCAGCGGGGCCGTCCCACGATGGGGGCAAAAGCCCCGGGCTCGGTTACCCCCGTGACACGGACGAGGGTTCCAGGGGTTGGAATGGGCTGAACGCGGGAGTCGACAAATACACCTGCGGATGAATCTTGAATAAAAAATTGACCATTCCATGAGGGGTCGGCTGCCGTGACGACACCCTGAATTTGAATCGGGAGATGCTGTTGGGCTTCCTCCTCTGTGAGAGAGAGGATCTGCTGGGCCTGCGTGATGGGGGGAGGCGGTGTGGCGAAAATTGCCAAAGGGAAAAAAAGGAGGGCAAAGCAAGAAAGGGCACAAAAGAAAATTTGCCTTTCCGAAGAAGAAAAAAAAGCGCCGAAAGATAATGTGGGGAAAAGCAACATTCGAGACTATGGGTAGGGAAAAACCTCAGGCAAGCCGATTGCTGGATGGGGTAAGAGCGGATGCAACGGTTGCGCCAATCAGACAAAAGGAATTGGAGATTCCATCGTTTCGTAATTCTTGCCAAGGTGCGCGGTTTCAACTCAAAACCTATATGATGCGATTACTCGTTTTTGTGACTTGGGCAGGTTTCGGTTCCCTCTTGGCGGCCCCGCCCGCATTACCACCCCCCAGTCTGAAAGTGTCTGGAACCCATATCGTCAATGAGCAGGGGAATCCGATCGCACTGCGGGGGGTGAATTTAGGCGGTTGGCTGGTGGAGGAGATCTGGATGATGCCGGTGGAGGGGGTTCCTCCCGCTGGCTCCTCTTTTTCCAAAGTGATCGACCACGCCAGTCTGTGGGAAACCTTCCGTCAGCGATTCGGGCAGGAGGGGGTTCTTCAGATTCGAAAGGCTTGGCGGGATTGCTGGATTACGCGTGAGGATTTTGTCCGCGTCAAGGAGCTTGGGCTGAATTGCGTCCGCCTGCCGTTTTTACACGACTCCTTGGATGCGCCCGACGGCCTTTTCCCGCGAATCGATCAGGCCGTGGCTTGGGCGAGGGAAACTGGGGTCTATCTGATTTTGGATCTGCATGGGACTCCGGGTCGTCAAAGTGGCCAGCACCACACGGGAAGATCGGATGAGGATCAACTTTTTAAGGATTCAAAAAAGGTCACAGAGTGTGAGCTGGTTTGGAAAAAAGTTGCCTCTCGTTACGGGAACGCACCTGAGGTAGCGGCGTTCGACCTGATGAATGAGCCGATGGGGGCTCCGAATGAGTCGACTCTCTATCTGGTCTATGATCGGCTCTTGCGGGCGGTGAGAGAGGTGGCTGCAGAGAAACCGGTGATGATTGCGGATGGGTACAAGGGGATTGCGGGAATGCCCTATCCGGAAGTTGCGGGTTGGAAGCAGGTGATCTTTTCTCAGCACCACTACAACTTTGGGGCCAAGCAGGTACGAGATCACTGGGGTCCGGTGGAAAATCTGATTACGAAAATCGGATACGCCCGTTCGCGTAGAAACGTTCCCTATTTTGTGGGCGAGTTGAATATTGAGCCCCACTCCAGTCAGGAGATGATGACGCGGGTTTTGGATACCTTGGATGAGAAGGAAATTTCGTGGACGGTATGGAGTTATAAAGTCGCGATGAGGGGCCAAGGTGGGATGTGGGGGCTGTATCGGGGTAAAAAAGATCTTCCCGTTCTAAGTCCATTCACTGATTCAATATCGGAAATCGTAAAAAAGATTCAGGCGTATAAAACGGAAAATTTTGAGGCCTCGGCCATGAAACCTGCGTTACAGCAAACACGCCTCTATCAGAAGTCCATCAACCCAGCCCAGTAGACCCAAAGGTTGTGGACAGAGGTGGATTTGATCGGAATAAAGCCATATTATTTTATAAGCCGTTATTGATCAATTATATATGGAATATTAATCTCAATAACATAATTGTACCCGAAAGAGCAATAGCGGGAGATAGGGGTGTGTGAGATATTCTTTACATGAAAATAAATTTAAAGAAATTTACAACGCACATTCTCACTGCCTTAGTCGCCTCGTTCGGCCTCTCCGCCGCCAACGCGCAGGACAACGTCTGGACCGGGACAACCAGCACGGACTGGAATACCGCGGGGAATTGGAGTCTCACAAATGTGCCTACCGGACAGAATGCCATCGTTAACAACACGTCGGGTAATACTGCCACCATTTCCGCGAATATCTCGGTTACCCCCAATGACATCATCGTAAGGAACGGAAGTCGTATTGATCACCTTGCCGGAACCGCCGGCACGGGTGGGGGCAGTTGGATGTGGGTGGAGAATGGGGTCTACAATCTCGCTAACACGGCTTCAGCAGGAGGCATCAGCGGCTTTGCCCAAGGCACGGGCTCCCTGAGCGCGACGGGCAATCTGCTGGTCGGGGCATGGGGCGATGACCGAATCGCAACAATGAATGTGAACACCACCGGAACTTTTGCGGTTTCGGGTGAGTTGTTTTTTGGGGATTCCGCTAGGAGTCGTGGGGCTCTGAATCTTGAAAGCGGCACCATGACGGTGAACAATAAAATCTTTATCGGGAACAATCAAGGCACCGGAACGGTCACCATGTCGGGTGGCAGTTTGACCAAGACGGCTGGTGAAGACACCTTTGTTGGCCGCGACAACGGCATCGGCACCCTCACCCAAAGCGGTGGCACGGTCACGCTGAATCATAATCTTTACGTGGGACAAGGCGGTGGAGGAAACGGGACTATTAACCTAAGCGGTAGCGCGGTACTCAACACCGGGCGTGATTTTGTCATCGGCCGCGAGGGTGGCACGGGCTCGCTCAACGTGACAGGGGGCACGATCACCAAGACTGGGGATGAGAAGATGATTGTTGGTCACAATAATGGTGTCGGCACCGTGGTGCACAGTGGCGGAACGATCAACGTGAATCAAAACCAGTTGTATATCGGCAATGGAAGCACCAACACGTCCGGAACCTACACACTCAGCGGGACAGGAGCACTCAATGTTGCCAATGAGTTGATCGTCGGCCGCGAGAGCGGCACAGGTGTGCTGAATGTCAACGGCGGCACGATCACCACCTCGGGCAACGGCAACATGTATGTCGGACGTTTCAATGGAACAGGTGCCTTGAACCAGACCGGTGGAACTATCGTGGTGAACAAAGAGTTTGGCGTGGGAACCCGCGACGGCAACCAGGGCGGCATCGGCGCCTACAACCTGAGCGGAGGCTCGATCGCGGTTGCCAACAATTTCTTCGTCGGCAAAGAACAGGGGGCGTCCGGAACCATGACAATGACCGGTGGCACACTGGGGACGAGCGAAAGCCTGCGCATCGGGCACAACCAAGCAACGGGAGTTCTCACCCAAAGCGGTGGCACGGTCAACGTGCAAAACGAGGTCTATATCGGTAACGAGAACAGCGGCTCATCCGTGGGCACCTATACGCTGAGCGGCACGGGAGCTGTCAATGTTGGCAACGAGGTTCATATCGGCCGAGACAATGCAACCGGCACACTAAACCTTAATGGAGGCACCCTCATGACCAAAAAACTTGAAGGTGGCACCGGCAGTGCGACGGTGAACTTCAATGGAGGCGTTCTCAAGGCAAAAGAAAACCAGGATAACCTGATCCAAAACCTTGACGTGGCGAATGTGCAAAGCGGTGGAGCCAAGATCAATAGCAATGGATTTAACGTGGCCACCAGCCAAGCGCTCACGGGCACGGGTGGTTTGGAGAAGTTGGGTGCGGGCAGCTTAACCCTTTCGGCCAACAATACCTATGCTGGAACGACCACGGTGAGCGAAGGCTTGTTAAAGGTGAACGGAAGTGTGGGCAGTGTGACGGTCAGCAGTGGGGGAAGCTTGGGAGGATCGGGTACGGTTGGGAGCTTGTCATTGAGTAGTGGCTCATTCCTTACCCCGGGGAACAGCCCTGGGACATTGACGGCCTCCTCGGCCACGATTTCTGGAGGGTCAACCTACAACTGGCAAATCACCTCCTTGATAGGGAGTGCCGGAACAAATTGGGATTTACTTAATGTAACAGGTGAAATGAATCTGTCTGATATCAGCAGTTCTAATAAGTGGAATTTAGTAATTACAGCGGATGGTGCTTTTACGGGTTGGACTGGTGGTTATTACGACTATGTTTTTGCCCAAGCGGCCAGCACGACTGGTTTTTCTGCGGCAGCGGGAACTGATGTCACCGACCTGTTTAATATCACCTCATCAGGAATTACAAGCTTCCCTGAAACTAATGTTGTCGATTCCTTCCGTGTGGTTGTGGGCAGCGCTGGCGGGTTGACCAACTTTACACTCAAGGCCGTACCCGAGCCCTCTTCGGCGGCGCTGACCCTCCTCGGCTTGGTTTCCACCTTGGCTCTGGCTAGGAGACGCCGCTAAAGGAGCTTTGAAAACAGGAGACTTGTGAGCCAAGCTTAAAAATATGAAGCGCTGCTGGATCGCTGGGTGGGTTCTCTGCCTGAGTCTGGCCACATCATACTCGGCTGATAATCTCTGGACTGGCGCTGTCAGCTCCGATTGGAATGTGAAGGAGAACTGGGCTGATGGAAACGTGCCTGATGCCGTCTGGTTTTCTCTTGACGGTACCAATGGCGACAACGCGGTTGTTTCAACGACGACTCCCAACATTGCAACGATCACTGCAGATATTCTATATACCCCAAACGACATCATTGTGAACTCGGGAG
>JASGCJ010000032.1:7810-19118 GCA_030054195.1 Minisyncoccota bacterium | reverse complement strand
ACAATTGAAAGTGCAAGACGGGCTGGCGAACCGAACTACATCACAGATGGCATTTATCAGGACGGGCAGCTGTTCCGCTTTGCTTGTGCCGATATCAATGAGAGGTACCAACGTCGCCGAATCGAAAAGGTCATCGCGTACGATTCCGCCGCCCTTCCCCTTGCCGCCCCCCTCGCCTACTTCGCGGGTTGTGGACTAAATGTGATTCAACCGACGGGCCGTGGTCCCATTTTAGACTTGGAAAGTATTCCTCAGGGTTGTCGCCTTCTACTCGTGGCCGATGTACTCCATCGTGGATCTCAACTGGCTTCAGCCGCTACCATCCTGCGCCAAAGCAAGGGAGAGCTGATCGAAATCGTGACTCTTTTGGAAATTGCCTCGGCAAAAGGTTCCGAGCTTCTCTCTCCTATTTCGACCTACTCAGTTTGCTCTTTGCGCTAACTCTCTTTGGCTTTGTGTACTGGACCCGCTGAGCGACCGGACTCCTGGCATCCTGAACGCCACCCAGTTGGTGAGCTTTTTTCCAATCCTCAATCTGATCCCGTAGCAGGGCCGCACGCTCATACTCAAGTTTTTCTGAGGCCTCCCACATCTCCTCCTCCAGTTGTTTGAGAACCTCCTGCGCATCCGCTGATTCCGAACCACCGCCGACTTTGTCGTGAATACCCCGGGCGGTCCGAACAATCGTCTGAAGACTCTCCTGCACGCCCCGGAGCACCGATCGCGGAACAAGATTATGCTCGCGGTTATAAGCTTCCTGCTTCGCGCGCCTTTTTTCCGTAACGTCTAAGAGCGCCTTCATCGATTTTGTAATCCGGTCTCCAAACAAAACGACCTCTCCGTTCAGATGCCGTGCCGCGCGGCCTGCCGTCTGGATCAAGGAAGTCTCAGATCTCAAGTACCCCTCCTTATCCGCATCCAAGATGCAGACTAAGGATACCTCGGGCAGATCTAAGCCCTCTCTCAAAAGGTTAATGCCTACCAGAACATCAATCTCACCCGACCGCAACTCCCGTAGGATCTCGACCCGCTCGATCGCATCCACCTCCGCATGCAAATAGCGCGACTTCAATCCCGCCTCCTTCAAATAGTCAGACAGATCCTCAGCTGTTCTGCGTGTCAAGGTTGTCACAAGAACTCTCTCATGACGTGCTATCCTTTCACGACAAAGAGCAATCGTCTCGTCTACTTGGCCCTTCAAAGGGAGAACTCGAACCGGCGGATCGAGTAGCCCCGTCGGGCGAACCACCTGCTCCACAACCTGACCTCGAGCTTTTCCTAACTCAAAGTCCGCAGGAGTTGCCGAAACATAGATCACTTGATGCAGCATCGCCTGGAACTCCTCCGCTTTCAGAGGACGATTATCTAATGCCGAGGGAAGCCGAAATCCGTGCTCCACCAATACCGTTTTACGACTGCGGTCCCCCGCGTACATACCGCCGACTTGAGGCACAGTCGCATGACTCTCATCCATCACGACAAGAAACTCGTCAGGGAAGAAATCAATCAAAGTGCCGGGTTTCTCTCCAGGTTTTCTTCCGCTGAGCGGACGACTGTAGTTTTCGATTCCGCTACAGGTGCCCATCTCCTCCATCAAATCCAGATCGTACTCAGTACGCATCTTAAGTCTTTGAGCCTCCAGCAGCTTACCCGCCGATTCGAACTGAGCTATTCGCTCCGCTAACTCAGCCCGAATCGCAGTAATACCCCGCTTAAGTTTGTCCTCTGAGGTCACATAGTGCCGTGCTGGGGTCAGAATCTCTCGCGGCAACCTCCCAAGCTCAACACCCGTGCCCACTTCAAATCGAGTCAGACGCTCCAAGGTGTCTCCCAAGAGCTCGACCCGTATTCCGACATCTTCATGGGCTAAAAGAATCTCTATCGCATCCCCGCGGACCCTGAACTGCCCACGCTCGGGAGCCATGTCGTTTCTCTCATACTGAATCTCAACCAACTTGGCCAGTAGCTCCTCACGCGGGATCTTCATTCCAGGCTCGAGGATCATAAACATCTTCTCGTAGTCCTCGGGAGATCCTAACCCGTAGATGCAAGATACACTGGCCACCACGATGACATCTTTTCGCGTAAGAAGGCTGGTGGTTGCGGAAAGTCGTAATCGTTCGATCTCCTGATTGATGGAGGAATCTTTCTCAATGTAGGTATCGGTTCGGGGAATGTAAGCTTCAGGCTGATAGTAGTCGAAATAGCTAACAAAATATTCGACCGCATTTTTCGGAAAGAAACCCTTCAGTTCACTATACAGTTGTGCCGCGAGGGTTTTGTTGTGACTCATCACCAGTGTGGGCAATCCCATTTCTTGAATTACATTGGCGACGGTAAAGGTCTTTCCAGAACCCGTGACCCCCAACAGAACGTTATGCTTTTCCCCAGCCCTCAGCCTTTGCAAAAGAGCGGCAATCGCTGCGGGCTGATCCCCTGCAGGAGGATACGGGGATTCTAGTTGGAATTTCATTGAGAGATTGGGTCGTGTAGGACTCGAACCTACAACCTACTCCTTAAAAGGGAGCAGCTCTACCATTGAGCTAACGACCCCGCTTTGAAAGGGTAGCGATTCTGGGGAATTCGTCCATCCCCCCTTATAGCGGGCAACCGACGGTCTCTATTTATCCTTCATGATCCAAACGCCGTCCCACTTCTCCCCAGGGGGACTTTTTTGGAAATAATCGCAACGCTCGATATAAATCTTACTGAGTTTGTCTCCGGGATGGGCCTTGAGGGCCTCCCCGAAGGCAGCCCTAGCCTTGTCCCAATCCTGCTTGCGGTACTTTGCCAAACCGTCCTTGAATTGATTGATGACCTCCATCTGGTTGGGGAATGTGGCATCGGTGTGGTAGTCAAGGCACTCGTAAATCACCACCGGTTCGGTCTTCCCTTTGACCACCACTCGATCAGCTTCCCGCATACGATAAGTTCCTTTGAGCTTTTTTACTGTTGCATCACTCACCAGCATCTTCGCCCCATACTGCTTACAGGCACTCTCCAAGCGGGCTGCAAGATTCACACCGTCCCCGATCACCGTGTAGTTCATACGCTTCGGGGACCCAATGTTCCCACTAACAATCTCATCTGTGTTAATCCCTAATCCCATGTCGATGGCCATCATTCCCCTTTCCTTTCGGGCAGCGTTGAATCGGTCTAACTCCACCAACATCCCGATACCTGCCCGAACCGAGCGATCCGCATCATCCTCCCGAGGCAAGGGCAACCCAAAGATCGCCATAATTGCGTCCCCAATAAACTTATCCAACATTCCGCCCTCTTTCTGAAGGCAATCCACCATGAGTGTAAAATATTCGTTGAGGAGTCCCACCGTACCTTGCGCCCCAAGACTCTCCGTAAGAGTCGTGAAACTTCGAACATCGGAAAATAACACCGAGGCCTCGCTGATATTTCCCCCTAGAACTTCTTTCCCAGTTGCCATCAACTGATCCGCAATTGCAGGGTCCATATAACGAGCCATCGTTCCCTTCATCCTTTTCTCGTCACTGATGTCTTCAATCATCAGCAACGACCCTAACGGCTTGTCCTTAACGCTGATGAGCGGAAGCACACTGACATTGGCCGAAGCTTTCTCACCACCCCACTCCATTTCTGCATCCATAACCAGAGCGGGCTCTTTGGAAGCAGAGGTAGAGCGAATTTTTTCCTCAATCCATGTATTCTTTCCGATAAAGAACTCAGCCGCCTTTTTCTTAAGCACCTCCTTGGCACTGGTTTTAAGAATCCGATAGCCGGCCTTATTACAGGTCTGAATCACCCCCTCCTCATTGAGGGTCACCACAGCGTTCGACATACTCTCCAACATCGACTCCGCATAATTCTTCATGTTTTGCACGTCATCGAAGAGTTTTGCGTTTTCTAAAGCGACGGATACTTGGGCCGTGAATGCCCTCAACTTCGCCTCATCCTCCTGAGTGAAGCCCCCACCCCGCTTGTTGAGAACCTGCGTCGCACCGATCACTTTTCCCGCCTTGTTGATCACGGGGGTGCAAAGAATCGATCGGGTAAAGAACCCTGTTTTCTTGTCAAAACCTGGATTGAACCTCAGGTCCGCATAGGCGTGCTGGATATTGACCGTCTGCCCACTCGTGAAAACCGCTCCGGCAATACCCAGATGGTTCGGAAAGCGAATCTGCGTTGCACCCAAACCCTCCCCTACTTCGGTATACAACTCCTGTGTCTTCTCATCGTTAATGAAAAGGGTGGAGCGCTCAGCATGAAGAAGTCGCGTAATAGTACGAATGATCTTAGCTAACAGATTCCCAAGCTGAATTTCGCCAGAGATCTCTGATACCACGCTCAAAAACTCAGCTTCCTTAGCCTTTTCTTTTTCACCCAACTCCATGAGTAGGCTTCTTTGAAGAGAAACCGAGGCCTGCATCGCCATCGCCTCGAGAAGTTTCAGATCCTTGGACGTGAAGTGGGCCGACTTCCCCCCTTTTCGATTCAATACCTCGACCACACCGATCAACTCCCCACGAACGGTCCTGATGGGAGCACAAGCAATCGACCGCGTCCGATACCCTGTCTGTTCATCCACTGCTTTATTGAAACGGGAATCTTTGTAGACGTCCTTTACCAAAAGCCCCTTTCCAGTTTGAAAAACAGAACCAGCGATACCCGTTGTGTTCAGGATTCGAATCTCTCTTTTTAATCCACCCACGGTAACCCGGCTATAGAGCTCTTGAGTTGAGGGATCATTAACAAAAAGAGTGCCACGGTCTGCACCCGTCGCCTCTGTCACCAAGGTCACCAGAGTTTCTAATTGGTCATCTAAAGTCTGGCCATCCGCTACCTTACGGGCGACCTCGAGCAAAATCTTGGCCTCGGCCAAACTCAACGTGTCGATGGGGCTTTTACTTTTGGCCACGGCACGCCTCCAATTCCCCGCGGATTCTCTGAATCGTTTTCTCTAACTCCGCCGTCTCATCCCGGTGGGTTCTTCGCTTGAGCTGTTCCGCCTCACTATGCCTCGCCTTTTCCATCTCCAACTGATCTCGCAATGCCTGAATAGAGGATTGGAGCTGTCGACTTTCCTCGGCCGATTGAGCAACGACTTTCTGCACCCCCTCTTCCCCTGCGGCTTTGCGGCGCTCCAGTTCATCTCTCATCTCAGCAATGGTTCCCTTAAGATCTCGAACTTCGTTATGAGCCTCGGCAACGGCCAAAGCCACCTCTTCGGCGGTGCCCGCCTTCTGCTTTTCCAAGGCATTTCTCAGGGCGGCTACGGTCTCCTTTAAGTTTCGGATCTCGTGCTCTCTTTCGATCTCCTCTGAAAGTCTCTCCTCTTGCCCCCCTTTACACGTCACCATGAAATCATCCTAAGTAATGACCCGCTAAAAACAAGGCCACGAACCAACCCTCCTTTACCAGATAAATGATTTTTTCTGAGCAACAATTTTCCCGTCTCTCACAATCGAAATTCGCCAAGAGTGAACTACTCCGCCCCGGAGATATTCGTCACCCGTGACTTTGATGACAGTCTTTTCATAACCATCAAAGTTTTTGTACTCCTGGGTCTGTGTCATCACTCTCTCTCGGGTCATCGCCTGCCGATAATCGAGCCGAACAGTGAAGTCACCCGGTTGCCCATCGTTTTGCCAATTGATCACAAAGATATTTCCACGACGATCCAACTTGTCTTTAGCCGAAATGGCGCCGTGATCCCAATACTTGGGCTCATACATCATCATCCCATTTCCGAGGGCTGGTTTGTTGCGTGTTGGGTCATTTAAGTACGTGTAAATTTTATTCAAACTAACGGACCCGTCCTGCTCGACAGGTAGGTCGACCTTCATCCCATCTGGAACTCGCACAACATCCGCAGCTGGAGCCTCGGCCCCAACGGTTGTCGGTTCCACCTTCGCTGGCCGAAAATCAGGAACGCCCGAACTATTCTCGGCTTGAAGCGAATCGCTCAGTAAGCCGAAAATAGCCAGAATCAACAATTTACGCATAAGAACGTATTTAATACCAACCATCCTCCTAGTCAAGCTACCGCCTCATAGATCAAAAAACTGACCTTGGATATTCAACTTAATCCCTTACAATCAAACCCTTATGCTTGATCCTGAACGCACGATTGAATTCGAATTTGTTCGAGCCACCGAAAATGCGGCCCTCAACGCAATGCGGTTTATTGGGCAGGGAGACAAAAACGCTGCTGATGCGGCCGCTTGTGATGCGATTCAAGGTGTCTTTGACCTCGTGGATATTCGTGGCGAGGTAGTCATCGGGGAAGGAATCAAAGATAAAGCCCCTGGAATTTTTTTAGGCGATCGACTTGGAAAATGGGGGCCCACAGCCCCCCGCTTTAATATCGCCCTCGATCCCGTCGACGGCACCACGAATCTCTCCAAAGGATCGCCCAACGCAATCTCCGTCATGGCCGCTACAGAAGTCCCCTCAGACAGCAAACAACCAGCCATGCGAAATATTCCTAGCTACTACTCCCACAAAATCGCCTACGGCCCCACAGTCGCACAGGCTCTTTCCAAAGAAGACCCCCATGCCAACTTCCTGGATGCCCCGCTTGAGGAAACGCTCCAACGGCTGGCAAAGATTCTTCACAAAAGGGTAGGTGAACTCGTTGTCCTCGTCCTCGATCGCCCCCGCAACCAAGCCTTCATTGAGTCTATCAGACGTGCAGGCGCCTCCCTTCGAACGATTGCGGATGGAGACATCACAGCCGCCGTCGCACCCTCCCTTCCGGATTCAGGCATCGACCTTTATGTTGGAATTGGCGGATCTCCCGAAGGAGTTCTCACCGCCACGGCTCTTCACTCATTGGGAGGAGAAATCCAGCTCCGCATGTGGTTTCCCAATCCCGAGGCGAAAGCCCGCGAAGTCCATGGCGTTTCCGAAAAAGAGATTCAAACCATATTTCGCTCTGCCGATATCGTAACAGGAAAAAGTGCGATCTTTTGCGCGACAGGAATTATCGAAAGCCCTCTTTTACCTGGGGTCAAACTCATCGGTCACAAAGCGATCACCCATTCAATCCTCATGCGCGCCCGCAGTCGTACCGTCCGCTACATCCGTGCAGTTCACGATCTCGAACACAAAACCATCCACCTTCGTAGTTCCTCACGCGAACGATCCGTTTAGCTGATTTTTTCTTCTATCTCGGAAGACCTACCCTCCCTCCCTCTTTTCCCCGGGCTCATCCGGCCATATCGCATAGATCAGCCCATACCCGGCAACTGAAGCGACCACCCCAATCACGGTACACCCCACCACCAACGGAACCGCCACCATGGCCAACTCCCCCGCCAACATCCTCAGTTTCGCTTGAATCCCCTCCGTCTGATCTAGTTGCTTAATCTTTTCCGCGATATGAGTTTCATATTTCGCAGGTCTACCCAACAAAACTTCCCCTACTTGATACGCCATTGTGTAGTAGATCGGAATCGTCAAAGGGTTATTTGCCGCTTGGAGCACCACCACCGTGGGCACATTTGCTCGTAGAAGCACTGCGAGCACAACCGCTAAAATATGATGTAACCCCAGGAAAGGACTCGTGGCAGGCAACAAACCCGCCACCATCGCCCTCGCCACTGGACCCCTACGAAAACTCCATAGGTCTGGATTCACCCCGTGCTTTCCCAACCACTTGCCCAGCCTCCCTGCCTGGATATGTTCCGGACTCAGCCTCATCCGGTGAAGCAGCTTTTTGAGGCGATATTGCACCAATCCGTTATAAACTTTCTTTAACGAATACCAACTCTCTCATTTGTTATCGCGCCAGATGGAGCTAATATACGCACCCCATGCATGCATCCGGTTTCATTCGAGTCGAAGGCGCTACCCAGAATAATCTCAAAAACTTAACCTTCGACCTGCCTCTGGGCATGTTTCATGTCCTCACGGGCCCATCCGGATCAGGAAAGTCCTCCCTCGCCTTCGACACCCTCTACGCCGAAGGCCAACGCCGTTATGCGGAAACCTTCAGCCCCTACACCCGGCAGTTCCTCGAGCGAATGGATCGACCCCGCGTCGATCGAATCGAAGGCATTCCTCCCGCCATCGCCCTAGGCCAAAGCAACCAGGTTCGCTCTTCTCGCAGCACCGTCGGTACTGTCACAGAAATTGCAGACCATCTTAAACTCATCTTTCCACGCTTAGCTCAGCTCACCTGCCCCGACTGCTCTGAACCCATCAAGCCTTGGACTCCACACTCCATCCTAAGCGAACTCATCAAAAATCACCCCAATCAAGAGGCCTGGTTTCTCTTTCGTATTCCTTTTCCACAAAAAACGCCTGCAGACGAAGCCGCCGCCTTCCTCGCTCGCCAAGGATTCCGCCGAGCTCTCTTGAATGGAAAACCCCATCGCCTCGACGAACCCACGGGCCTTGAAGCCCTCGCCCAAGCCTTCAAACAAACTCCTCCAGAACAAAATCTGATCGTCCACGTCATTCAAGATCGCTTAACCCTCTCCCGCTCCTCTCAATCCCGACTCATCGAAGCGATTACCTCCTGCCTCAAATACGGACGGGGTGTAGCCGCAATATCCCTTACTCAAGACTCCTCCCACGTTCATCTCTTCTCGGATCGCTACTACTGCCCACGCGATCAACGTGATTTCCACCAGCCCACGCCCGCCCTCTTTTCGTTCAACCATCCCCTCGGCGCTTGCCCAGCTTGCCGCGGATTTGGTCGAATCATCGAAATTGATGAATCTTTGGCTCTCCCCGACCGCACCCTCACTATCGCTGGGGGCGTCGTAAAACCTTGGCAAACGGCCAGCTTCGAAGAGTGCCAGCAGGATCTCGAAAAAGCCTGCCGCAAACATCGCATCCCCTTAGAAATTCCCTTTTGCGAACTCTCACCCGCTCACCAGAAATTTGTCCTCGAAGGCCAAGATGGCTCCAGTCGTGAACTTTCTGAATTGTGGGATTCAGGCGACTGGTACGGAGTTCGCGGTTTTTTCCGCTGGTTGGAAACAAAAACCTACAAAATGCATGTCCGTATCCTGCTCGCACGCTACCGCGCCTATCGCCCCTGCCCAACCTGTAGCGGCCAGCGCTACCGCCCTGAAACCACGTACTGGCATCTATCTGGGAAAACGCTTCCTGAACTCAACTCCCTATCCTTAACCGAGCTATCTACCCTTCTTCAGAAAATCAAAACCAACGATGTCTCAGCACAAACTCCGCTCGAAAACATCCGGCACCGACTTCGCTTTCTCTTAAGTGTCGGGCTGGGCTACCTCACCCTGGATCGCCCCACGCGCACTCTCTCGGGCGGAGAACTCCAGCGCGTCAACCTAACCGGCTGCTTGGGCACAGGACTCACAGGCACCCTGTTCGTTCTGGACGAACCCAGTATTGGCCTTCACCCACGAGATACCGGACGCCTCCTCGATCTCCTGCGGGAGCTTCGAGCCGCAGGAAACACCGTTCTAGTTGTCGAACACGATGAAACGGTTATTCGATCTGCCGAAAACATCTTAGAACTCGGCCCAGGCTCAGGAGGTGAAGGGGGTCACCTCCTTTATGCAGGAGCACCTGCAGGTCTCCTCAAAGTGAAAAACTCTCCCACAGGAGCCTACCTCTCAGGCCGTCGTACAATTCCACTGCCTACCACTCGTCGTCCCTGCCCACCTAAAGGTCACCCTTGGCTCCGTGTCCAAGGAGCCGATTGCCATAATCTCAAAAATCTTACTGCCTCTTTTCCTCTCCGTCGTCTTGTCGCCGTTTCTGGAGTCAGCGGTTCAGGCAAAAGTACCCTCGTCCACGAGGTCATTTACAAAACCCTTCTTCATCAAATGGGGCGGGCTGTTGAAAATCTACCTTCCGTCAAATCCATCACGGGACACGAAACCATCTCCGACGTTCTCCTTGTGGACCAATCCCCCCTCTCCCAAACCCCTCGCTCAACCCCCCTTCTCTACCTCGATATTTACGATCTCGTCCGCGAACTTTACGCTTCAACCGAGGAAGCCCAAAGCGCAGGACTTGCCGCATCCGCCTTCTCCTTCAACGCGGGCGGAGGTCGATGCGAACGTTGCGGAGGCATGGGATACGAAAAAGTATCCATGCAATTTCTCTCGGATGTCTTTGTTACGTGCCCAACCTGCGAAGGCCACCGCTTCCAACCCCACGTTCTCGCCGCTCCCTACCGGGGAAAGTCCATCAGCCAACTCCTCGAAATGAGTGCCGCCGAGGCTCTCCTCCACTTTGCCCCAGACGAATCCCTCACCCCTAGGGCACGTGAGTGTCACCAAAGAATCTGCCAAGCCCTCTCTCTTCTAAGCGAAGTCGGGCTCGGATACCTACGCTGTGGCCAACCCTTGAGCCAACTTTCAGGAGGAGAAGCCCAACGACTTAAACTCGTTGCCCACCTTGCACCTCAAAATCAATCCGACGAAACTCCACGAAAAGGGAAAAAGAAAAGTACTTCCACCCCGCCCAACACATCACCTCTTCTCATCTTAGATGAACCTACAACTGGACTACACCTGGACGATGTCGCCCTCCTCATCCGCCTCTTGCACCGCCTTGTGGATCAAGGCGCCTCTCTCCTCGTCATTGAACACCACATGGATGTCCTGAAAAATGCCGACTGGGTCCTCGATCTCGGTCCTGAAGCAGGATCTGCAGGAGGCAAACTCATCGCATCAGGAATTCCTGAAGAGGTCGCCCAAACTCCGAAAAGCCATACCGCCACTTTCCTTGCGCCTCTTCTCTCCAAGAAACAAACCCCATCCCTCCGCCTTCATGAAGTTGCTCCGCTCTCCTCCAAAAAGATCTCCTCAGAAGAAATGGTCGTTCGGGGTGCCCGTCACCATAATTTAAAGAATTTCGACCTAACTATTCCTCGCCACAAAATGGTCGTTGTCACAGGTCTATCCGGATCGGGTAAAAGCACCCTTGCCTTTGACCTGCTGTTTAGCGAAGGCCAACGCCGCTACCTCGATTGCCTCAATACTTATGCACGACAGTTTGTCGAACAGCTGGAAAAACCTGATGTCGATTCGATCCTAGGTTTGCCCCCCTCTGTCGCAATTGAACAGCGTACAACTCGCGGAGGTCGTAAATCCACCGTCGCTACGGTTACGGAGCTTTATCAGTTTCTTCGTCTTCTCTACGCAAAACTTGGAGTTCAGCACGATCCCGACACAGGCGAGGCCGCGATCCGACAAAACACCTCGGACATCATCCTGCGGATCCAAAAACAGTTAAAGAAATCCAAACGACTTGATCTCCTCGCACCTCTCATCCGGGGGCGAAAAGGCTTTCACACGGAGATCGCACGCTGGGCCGTGAAAAAAGGTTACAAACTTCT
>JASGCJ010000032.1:0-7710 GCA_030054195.1 Minisyncoccota bacterium | reverse complement strand
TGGAACTTGCGCGTGAAGAGATTCCTGATGGTGAGCTCCTTCCCTGCCCATCCTGCCAAGGGGCTCGCCTGAATCCCATCGCACGCTCTGTCCGCTTTGCTGGAAAAACGATACCAGAAATCAACTCCCTATCCGTTCGCAACTTCGAGACCTTTTTCTCAAAGGTAAAGTTCTCAGGCCGGGAAGCTGCCATCGTTCGGGATATCCAGCCAGAGATTCTTCAACGTCTCGCCTTCCTGCGTAAGGTTGGACTCGATTACCTGAATCTCGACCGATCCGCTCCGACCCTATCCGGTGGCGAATCTCAACGAATCCGACTTGCCGCCCAACTCGGCTCTAATCTCCAGGGTGTCTTGTATGTGCTCGATGAGCCCACAATCGGTCTTCACCCTCGCGACAATCAAAAGCTTTTAGGCATTCTTCGCGATTTGCGGGACCGTGGAAACTCCCTCGTCGTCGTCGAGCACGATGAGGACACCATGCGAGCCGCCGACCACATCATCGATCTTGGCCCTGGGGCAGGAATTCATGGCGGAGAAATTGTAGCCCAAGGAACTTGGAAAGAGATCGACTCCAAAGGTCGCTCGGCCACCGCCCGTCTTCTGGGCGAACCAATTCAACATCCCGCCCGTGGACACCGACGCCCGATCGATTCCTCGACCTCGTGGATTAAGATTAAAGGCGCCAAGGCACGAAATATCACCGGAATGGATGTCTCGATCCCCTTGCATCGCCTCACAGCACTATCGGGCGTCAGTGGATCAGGAAAAAGCACCCTAGTTCGGGAAATTCTAATTCCCGCTACATCTCCTGAACGAAGCCGAAAGGATTCCCGGTGGGAATCAGTCCGTGGAGCCGATTCGATTGACCGCGTGGTTGAGGTCGACCAGTCCCCAATCGGAAAAACACCCCGCTCCACCGTAGCAACCTACTTAGGGCTAATGGACGATCTTCGAAACCTTTTTGCGGCTTTGCCGATATCAAAGCAGTCCGGCTTTACCGCCTCCCACTTCTCGCACAATGCAGGTCCTGGCCGATGCCCTGCGTGTGATGGTGCGGGCACCATTCGGGTACAAATGAGTTTTCTTCCTCCCGCGGACGTACGTTGCGAGGAGTGTAATGGCATGCGCTGGAAACCCGAGATTCTTGCTATTCGTTACCGAGACATATCGATTCAGCAGGCTCTGACACTCTCCGCAGAAAAAGCGGCCGAGTTCTTTGCTCCTCACCCTCGGATCGCTACCCCATGCCGACTGATGACAGAAACAGGCCTCGGGTATCTTCAGTTGGGTCAAACCAGCCCGACCCTTTCGGGCGGCGAAGCCCAACGTCTTAAACTTGTGACCGAACTAGCCTCGGCCCAGATCGCAGCTGATCACGCTCACGCCAAAGGAAGAGCACGTCGCCCCGCACATCACCTTTTCCTTCTGGAGGAACCTACCGTGGGCCTCCACTTGGAGGATGTTCGCCGCTTACTCGACCTCATGCACCGGCTTGTGGAATCAGGACACAGCGTGGTGGTCATCGAGCATCACCTCGATGTACTGGCAGAAGCCGACTATCTAATCGATATTGGCCCTGAAAGTGGTGAGGCCGGAGGAACCATTATGGCGCAGGGAACCCCGGAACAGGTAGCCACATCAAAAACTTCACGTACCGCCCCCTTCCTACGAACCCACCTTGGTCGAAAGGGTAAAAGCTAAACTCCTTTACGTCCGACTCCTGCTACCAGATAAACAAGGCCCCCTAAAAGATTCCACAGAAGAATCACCGCAAATCCCGTCAGGGAAAGTGCCACCGATTGTGCCGTAGCAATTCCAAACGTTCCTAAAAAAGTCACAAAGGCAGCTTCCCTAAGACCCAGCCCATTCCAAGTAATCGGCAACACAGTAATCATCGCCACCATAGGAAGAACCGAAGCCAACTGCCAAAAACCAACATCCAGTCCCATCGCCTGAGAAACGCAGTAGAAAAGGGAGACCAACAAAATCTGTGCGAATACGCTCAGCCCCAATCCAGCTCCAGCCCCAATCGGATGAGTTAGACAGATATGGCAAGCCTCCGCTCCTTCTCCTGCCACCTTTCTCCATCCCACCTGCGCCTGTCCGCTGAGAATTTTCCCTGACGAGGGATGACCCAAAATGAGCAGCAAAACAAAAAGAATCCCCGTAACGATCAAGAAAGCATACGCCCCTGCCCGCGTCACCGGATGATCCGTCAAATCCGACCAGTGCGGCAGAATCAAAGCCGCCCCTACCAATACAGTCGCAGTCAGACCAAGAACTCTCTCTAATAAAATCGAAACAACAGCCGCGGGCCGGGCTTGCGGAGCATCCTGTGCCGCCCAGTACGCCCTCATGACATCACCCCCCATCATTCCGGGCAAAACGCTGTTAAAAAAAAGTCCTGCCATCGAAAGTTGTGCAGTTCGACCCCACCCAACGGCCACCCCTGCGACCTCCAGAAGCAGGTGCCATCTTACAATTGAGATCACCACCACTCCCCCATACGTCATTGCAGCCAAGCCCAACCAACGGGCATCTGCCTGACGGACAATCTCCCAAAATTCACCCCAGTTAAGCTTGGTGGCCAAAAACCATACCGCCCCGAAGGTCAATACGACCCTACCCGCCCATCCCAGCCACGCCTTAGTAATCGATTTCACTGTTCCACCCTAACCCTCAGCCCAACGAATCCGAGTCTTACTTCGACTAGAGCAAACCGCGTCGGCGCAAATCTCGAACGTGATCTCCACCCGAAGCCAATACCATATCGAGCGCGAATTTGAGCAAGCAAACCTCCCACCCGTCATCCACACCTGTCAGAACCGTGGCTAAAGGATCCCCTTTTGCCTCTACTTCAGCCCGAACCTTATCGGAAACTTCAGTTAAAGCTCCTGACACCTCATACCGCCGCGTCTCATCCTTTCGAAAGGAAAACCCATACTTCAAAATCGCAATCTGGGACGCAAACTCACTCACAGCATCCGCGTACCTCTCCGCTTTCTCCCCAAAGCCATCGAGGAGCAACTTCGCAAAACTATCCGGAGTCACCAGCTGAGGCTTCTGCGCATGAATTCGCCCTTCCCGAACCAGCATGCGATTCACAGCATCCATCTCCTCGGTAATTAAGTGGTAATTCAAAATCGTCGTACCAAAGGTCTCCAACCTCTTTTGGGGATGAAGAATCACCTTCGTGTTCTCTAGCGCATACTGAAAATCGTCGGCACGCATGCACCAACCTTGGCTTATTTCCTGCGCAGAGCAAACGATCTGCATTTCGATGTCTCCTTTTTTCTCGGTCCTTCGCCGTGTCTTACCTTATTCTATCCCCATGGCTACCTACGTGTACGAAACAATCCCCTCCAAAGACGGGGAACATCCCGTTCAGTTTGAAATTCAACACTCGATGAAGGATTCCCCCCTCACCCGCCATCCAAAAACAGGCCAACCCGTTCGAAGAATCATTTCTGGCGGATTGGGAATTCTCGGCTCAACAAAGGCATCCTCTCCATCCTCCTCAACCCACGGATGTGGCCCCGGCTCTTGTGGGTGCGGAAAGTTTTAGACCGAATACAGCACCGCTCGCATCACCGCCTCCTGAACCTCAGCAACCGACTTCGAAACCGCTCTTCCAATCAGATCCATCTTCGAAACCTCCGCAATTCTTGCGCTGTATTTCAGAAGATCGGCATCCGTAAATACAGACCTCAAAAGCTGACAAGCACTCGCCAAGCTCACCAAAACGACGTCACGAGGCCCTGGCACTTCCCCATCCACAACCACGGATCGAATCCGCTTCCGCACCTCTCTCTCTTCCTGATCATTGACCATCGGGTAACGACGCCCTGGGATTACCCACAAAATCTTCTTCTCCTCCTGCTTCAAGACACCACGCTGAACTAAACGGCGTAGCACCTTCTCGCGAATCGTCTCCCCATCGGCCGAAAAGACCCCCACCCAATACTTCGCATCCTTCTTATCTTTTGCCGTTACAATTTTCTCCAAAAGCGGATCCAGCATTTCCTCCCCTGTCGGCTTGGGGTTTACCAAACTCAAATGGGTTAAATCGGTATCAATCCGATTTTGAAAGGCCAACTCCAGTAAAGCAGCACCAGCCAATGCCTGATCCATCGCCAAAGGCGGGAGATCCACAAATTTCCCCGTTTTGTCATCCAAAGCCAAAAGAACGATCTCCTCAGGAAATGTCAGCATTTCTCTATCATTCCCCGCTTATCCCTAAGAACAAGAAATCTCTTACCGCCCCCTTGACGCAGACGGATTTCCTCTACCCTTGATCCATGCGCCTTATCTGGGTCCTAGGTGACCAACTCCTCCCTGACCATCCCCTCCTTCTATCCACCAGTCCCGATCTTCTCGTCGGTATGATTGAATCTGCACCACGCGGTTCCCACATTCGGTACCATCAACAAAAATTAACCCTTCTCTACTCCTCCATGCGCCACTACGCCGCAGGATTAAAGAAAAGGAAGCATCATGTTCTCTACCACCACTTAACCGACCTTCCTAAAAGTTCCGATTACACCGCCGTACTCGCCGACTGGATTCAAAAACATCGTATTCGCGAAATTCACCTTCTCGACCCCAACGAGTATGACACGCACCACTCCCTTCCTGCCCTATCCAAGAAACTGGGAATTCCCGTCCAAAGCCACCCAAGCCCACAGTTCCTTGTTTCCCGTGCAGAGTTTCAATCGTGGGCTCAAGGAAAGAAAAGCCTCTTAATGGAATCTCACTACCGTCGTCTACGAACAGAGAGAAAAATCCTGCTCGATTCAAAAGGCAAACCCGAAGGCGGAGACTGGAACCTGGACGACCAAAACCGACGAACCTTTCGTGAGTTCGCAAAAGAAAAACCCATCATTCCCCCCCTCCCACCCCCAACCAAAGACCCCCTCGTTGCCCAAGTTGCCAAGGAGGTAGCACAACTCTTTCCTGATCACCCCGGAAAAGGAGCCGACCTCTGGATCCCCGCAACCCGAGAAGGCGCCCTGGAGTGGTTAAAGGTTTTCATTCGACAACGGCTGGAAAAGTTTGGCCCTTGGGAGGACACGATGGTCGAGGGACAATCTGTCCTCTTTCACTCGGTCCTCTCCCCCTTTCTTAATCTAGGCCTCCTCTCTCCACAGGAGTGCATCGACGCCGCAGAAAAAGCGTATCGTGAGGGTAAAGCACCCCTGAACTCCGTAGAGGGATTTATCCGACAAATCCTCGGCTGGCGGGAATTCATTCATGGAATCTACTGGCTCAAAATGCCCGAGTATCGAAACGTAAACTTTCTTGAAGCGACTCGACCCCTCCCTCGTTGGGCCTACACGGGGGATACCGACATGCGTTGCGTTTCGCAGGCCATTCATGGCGCCGTTGACCACGCATACAATCATCACATTCAGCGTCTCATGGTTTTAGGGAACTACTTTCTCTTGGGAGGCTACGAGCCCCAAGCCGTTCTTCGCTGGTACACGGAGATGTACCTCGATGCCTACGACTGGGTCATGGCCCCCAACGTGCTCGGGATGATACTGTTTGCCGACGGTGGCTTTTTTGCAACAAAACCTTACGCAGCAGGAGCCGCCTATCAGGAAAAGATGGGCAACCACTGTGCGTCTTGCCGGTTTGACCCAAAAAAGAAAGAAGGCCCGGATGCCTGCCCCTTCCACTCCCTTTACTGGAACTTTTTTGGGCAACACGCAAAGCGCTTTGGCAAAAACCCGCGGATCGGTATGATGGTAAGTTTATGGGCCAAAAAAACCCCCGCCGATCAGAAGCAGATCCGTCAAAACGCCCTCAGGTTTCTCGAAGCCCAAAAGTAGAACACTCCGCTCGCTCTCTTTTCATTCCTGCAGCCCTCTTTGTGGGTTTTGTCATTGGAACTTTTTTTGGCCGTCCCCTCTTTTTCAGTCCACTTGCAGAATCGACCAGCCCGACAGAACAATCACCTGACCCAGCGTCCACACCTAAGCCCCCAGAAAAAAAGGGTAAGTCGACACAACCCCAAGGTAATCCTGCCGCAAAGAGTCAGGCAAAATGGGACGAGAAGTCGATTCGCTCCCTTTCTCTTTCAGAAGTTCGAAGCCAGCTTTCCCAACTTTCCACCTGGTCACCAGGAGCCGCCGCGGATCAGGTGGAGCACTGGCTTGTCCAACGCTGGGCCGCCCTCGAACCTCAACTCGCCTGCCAATATGCCTACACAGCGGCGCTGCAAGGAGCCGAGGAAAGTCTTTTATTGGAAGCCCTATCCATATGGGCCACGGCCGATCCTGCATCCGCCGCACGCTGGGCGGGAAACCTTGGTTCCCCCTCCCTTCGCGACTCCTCCATCAGCACAGTCTACAGCGTTTGGGCAAAGAAAGACTCCACGGCCGCTGCAAAAAGCATCTCCTCTTTGCGCCCCGCATCCGCTCGTGGAATCGCCAGTGCAGCCACCGCTCCACCTCACGCCACAAAGAATTTTCAAACAGCTATGAAGTGGGCCAGATCCCTTGCTGGGCCGGTTCGAGAAAAAACTTTAGATGCAATTCTCGGTGAGTGGACCAAAAGGGATCCGGCAGGAGCTGCTGCCTGGTTGATTCAACAGCCAGGAGATGTCCAGTGGGCCCTTATGGCAAAATTGGCAGGCGACTGGGTGAAGAAAGATCCGAACGCTGCCCTTGCTTGGGGATTAGGAAAATCCACTGAGGTCGCTATCGGCTCCAAATTGGCCCAAGGGCCTGTTCAGAGAAAGTTTTTCGAGGCCGCCTTAGGTACTCTCATCGGAAGCGATCCTCAGGCGGCAGCGAACTGGCTCGCCAGCCCCATAGGACAACCCTTCTTTACCTCTCGAATTGGATCTGTCGCAGGACGCTGGACCTCCATGGATCCCATGGAAGCTGTCAGCTGGTCCCTTTCCCTGTCGAAGAAAACAGATCGAAACTCCGCCATTGGAGCTGTCGCAGGCACATGGGCCAGAACCGATCCCCAAGCCGCTGGCCAATGGATCCGAAGTTTGAACGACCCAGACCTGCGAGATACAGCCCTCAACGCATACTGTGGCTCTCTCTCCCCATACGATGCAGGAGCCGCTGCGCAGTGGGCGGTCGATATTTCTGCCCCGAACGCACGAAAGAGTACCGTGGAGGCGGCCGTCACGCGTTGGTTGCAATACGATCCAGCCGCTGCCCGCCAATTTATCCTCAGCACCCCTGCATTAGATCAAGCGACGAAAGAAAAGCTTCTCCGCTAGAACTTCGGATTTTCATGTGCTGATCGCATTCCATAAACCGTACGGAGTCCTTTCCCAGTTTACTCCCGATGGCTCCCCTAACCGTACCCTCGCAGAATTTGGCTTCCCCAAAGACATTTATCCACTAGGTCGACTCGATGCCGATTCGGAGGGCCTAATCCTCCTCAGCGACGAACCCGGCCTCAACACCCGCTTACTCGACCCGAAAAACGCCCACCCCCGTTGCTACTGGGCTCAAGTGGAGGGAATACCGACATCAACCGGCTTAGAAAAGCTCTCCCACGGAGTCTCCATCGGCAATCATCAGACCCTTCCTTGCCGAGCCTGGCTTCTGGATCCTCAACCCCAACTCCCTCCACGAGATCCCCCCATCCGTGTCCGCAAGACCGTTCCTGACCGCTGGATCGCCATCGAATTAACGGAGGGCAAAAACAGGCAGGTTCGTAAAATGACCGCTGCCGTCGGTCA
>JASGCJ010000031.1:7124-19205 GCA_030054195.1 Minisyncoccota bacterium | reverse complement strand
CCCCTTCCTTGAAAATGTCATAAGTGTGCACCCCATCCTCAATCGTCTTGAGCCAGGCATTGTGCACTTTCTCAGCAACATCGGCCTGACCGATATGGACGAGCATCTGAACGGCGCCGAGAAATAAGCCCGATGGGTTGGCCAGATTCTGACCTGCCCGCCGTGGAGCCGATCCGTGGATCGCCTCAAACATCGCGCAACCATCCCCAATGTTAGCCGAACCGGCCAACCCGACCGATCCCGCGATTTGCGCCGCTACATCGGAAAGAATGTCCCCGTACAGATTCGGCATCACGATCACATCGAAGGCTTCAGGCGTATCGGCCAACTTCGCCGCACCGATATCCACAATCCAGTGCTCCTTCTCAATATCCGGATATTCCGCACCAATCTCGTCAAACACCTTGTGAAAGAGACCATCAGTCATCTTCATGATGTTGTCCTTAATAAAGCAGGTCACCTTCTTCCGCCCATAGGCCCGGGCATATTCAAACGCATAACGAACAATTTTTTCGCAACCCGGACGACTGATCAGCTTCAGACACTGCATCACATCGTGCGTCTGACGGTGTTCAATTCCCGAATAGGTGTCTTCCTCATTCTCCCGAACAATGACGACATCCATGCCTGGGTGTTTCGTGCGAATGTAAGGAGCATACGCAATACAGGGGCGGATGTTTGCATAAAGCCCGAAAGCCTTCCGCGTGGTCACATTTAAGCTCTTATATCCGCCGCCTTGCGGGGTGGTAATCGGCGCTTTTAAAAACACTTTTGTCCTGCGCAAAGAGTCCCAGGCCGAAGGCTCAATCCCCGCAGTATTGCCCCTCAAATAAACCTTCTCCCCGATCTCGATCTCCTCGATATCCAGTCGAGCCCCGCCTCCCTTCAAGATCGCCAAAGTGGCTTCCATGATTTCCGGGCCGATGCCGTCCCCGCGGGCGACTGTGATAGGTGTGTTTTTCGACATAAGATGGAAGAATTGCGGTTCAGAATCCTGCGGTCAACGCCAAACCCCCCGCTTGAGCGTGCCCCAAAGAAAAGTAGCATTATCCCATGCGACTTATGCCGATCTTATGCTGGCTTAGCCTGTTCAGCCTCCCCTTGCAGGCGAACGATGTTGTCCTGATTTCCGGCGGACCTGCCCTTCGCTCTTTTGAGAAATACAAGAAGGCGTCCCATGACAAATATTGGGGCAACTTCATCGATTCAGCCCTGACCCGCGCCGAGGAACTGAAAAAGGATCTCAAGGTCGAAGACAAGATCGTCTGGCTGGTCTTCCGCCCCAGTTATGTCAGTCGAACCACCGAGGATCAGACCGACTACCTCAAGATCATCGGGGAGCGCAGCGCGAAAATCGGTCTTTCTCCAATCTTTTTTGACAACAAGAACCAGCTTTTCACTCTCCTTCGCCGAGACGGCTCAAAGGAGAAGCCTAAGATTTGTAGGCTCGAATACTTTGGCCACTCCAACAAGAAGTGCTGGATGTTCGATTACAGCAATCGAGTGGACGGCGGAGCCCTCGAACCCCTCGTGGTCCATGTCGATGATCTCCAAAAGATCTCAGGATCAAGCTTCACTTCAGACGCGGAATGCGTCAGCTACGGGTGCCATTCAGGCGAGGAGTTCTCGCAGCGATGGAGGATGATTGTGGGAAGACCCATGGTGGGGGCAGTCGGTAAAACCGACTATAGTGACGGCGGGATGCCTAAACTCTCGACTGGCAAGGATGGGTCATGGGTTTACTGATTCCGTTATTTGTATGGATCGCGATTCCAGCCGTCTGTCTGGCTCCCCCGCTTCCCACACGCTCTTCCGCAGACACAACTGAAGCTAATCCCCAAGCCACCACTACTCCCCCTGCAGAGGAACCCCCAGAAACTAAGGACGATGAGGAGATACGAAAACCAGTTGAGGAAAAGGTTTTTCGCGCAACCCTTGCGGCCGCCCACACTCCCGCCAAGCATGGGGATACAAGCGGAGAGTCATGGATCGCCCAAAGAACTATGGTTGAGGACTACTGTGGTTGGGGATGGGTAAAAAAAGACAAGGAGTCCTGGCGGCAGGCCCGTTGGGTTGCCTTGGAGGGCACCCCCAGAACATGCCCCCTGCCCCATACCTTCCTCCCGCGTCCCGTGGACGATAAAAACTACCAGTACCGATTCTTTGGAACCTTTGCCCCTTACCGTGCCTATGAACCCCAAGCCGATATGTGGGTGGATGTATTCATTCTGAAGGGCTTTATGAGCCTAGGACCCGCCAAGGAGGAGATCCGCCGCCCCCCGCCCGCCCAAGCCAGTTCGGGGGTCAACCGCTATGCCGATCGCGCCCCGAACCTCCTGAAGCCTTGACCCAGACGCCCTTCTCGTTCATTGTTTTCCCTTATGCGTGAGCAGATCATTTTCGAATGCACAGAAGCACGGGCGGAGGGGAAACCCCCATCTCGTTACTTCGGCACCAAAAATAAGAAGCTTCAGAAGGACAGGATTGAACTGAAAAAGTTCAACCCCTTCCTGAAACGCTACACTCTCCACCGCGAGAAAAAGTAATCTCCGCTTACGGGCCTTCGGTTGGCCCCTTCTTTGTTCCCACGGGAACCAGCACCGCCTCCTCCATTCCATGGATCAACTTCTTGTCGGTCGGGCATAACGTTGCCAAAGCCCCCTTCAACTCCACTTTTTCGCCCGTAACCAAATAATAGGGGCAAAGCCTCAATCTCCACTTCCCATCGATCATCTCCCCCCGCTCTTCACTCCAAACAGGATGAGTCACGGAAAGAGGATGGACGAATTTCTGCAAAAGATGTGGCTGTTGCGACCACTCACCCAACGCCCGCTTCACCTCTTGAACCCAACGCTCTTTCGGATGATCACTTCCAAGAAAGACACCTTTAGATCCCCAAGCTCTTGGGGAGAAGCCACTGATCTTAACGACTAACTCTCTCGCTTTTTGACTAAACCTCTCCAGTTCGCTCCACGATTGGATTCCCAGCTCAGGCAAGACTCCTTCCGGCGGAAGCTCCATCGGTCGCAACGGCCAAGCTCTGGGAACTAGTGCCCTCAACTCTTTGAAATATCCTTCTCCCAACTCCTTCCGCCACCACTCCTCCAACGGCTTCATCCAAAAGAGCGCCCACCACAACTTCTCCTCCAGATACGCCTTGAGCGGAGCCTCCCACTTCACCCCATCCTCCTTGGAGTTACGAATCCCCTCGAATCCCATCCAATCGAACATCTCGAAAAACCGATAAGTAGCACCTTTTTTAGGCCGATAGCTTTCCGCGTTATGCACCCGATCCTTTCCGACCAACCACTCCCACTCGGGTCGGTAATCCCCCGCCTCTTCCGAAATCACCACCTCCCCCTGTTCACCTAGAATCTCCTGCCCGATCAACCTCATTCCCTTCGCTCCACCAAGGATCAAATGCCCCATCTTCGAATACTCCTCCTGAAGCCAAGCTGTTAAGCCAACTCCCCCAGGAACAGAATCGATCTCAGTCAAAGCCCAACCGCTCTCCGCTCGGATCAAGTCGGGACGAATCACCCTTGGAAGAACACCTCTGGCCTCGCGCCCAACGCGAATCACCTCTTCCGGTTTGCCAAGATCCAGCCACTCCGAAACCCACTTGGGTTTATCCCCCGCTACGCTCGCCCGATAAAGTTTATCAGCCGCCCGCTGAAAGATTGCCAGTTTTTTCCCCAACCCCTCCAGCCACCGCACCTCTTCAGCATCCAGCGTCCAAGGCTGATCCGACCATCTCCAACTCTTCCCTCGAAATAACCCGCTAGATGGGATCGATTGTTTAAGCTGCTCGATCGCAACCTTCCCTGTCACCTCTTTCACTTCTGTTTCACCAAGCGCCTGGCCAAATGGACCGCCGCGAGGAAACTATGCGGGCGCGCATTCCCTTTTCCTGCCAAAGCAAATGCGGTCCCATGATCCGGGGAACACCGAACCACCGGCAATCCAGCTGTCACATTCACCGTTTCATCAAAATCCAACAATTTCGCCGGGATAAGACCCTGGTCGTGATATAAAGCCACCACTCCATCAAACTCACCCTTCCAAGCCCTACGAAATACCGCATCCGGACTCTCGGGCCCGGAGATCCGAAAATCGGTTTTTCTCTTCAGCTCCCGGATTGCAGGTTCCACAACCCTTTTCTCTTCGCTCCCAAACTTGCCATTCTCTCCCGCATGAGGATTCAATCCGCACACGGCAATTCTTGGCCTGCGTACGCCCAACTTCTTCAGGGTCTCCCCCAGATGTTTTCCAGCTCTCAGAATCTGCTTGGCCCGAAGCCCCAGGACCGCTTTCCGCAACGAAATGTGTGTGCTCGCCAATGCGACCCGAAGACGAGGCCCAATCATCATCATGGTGACGTCATCAGGCTTCACTCTGAAAGCATTTGCATAAAACTCAGTCTGTCCTGGAAAATGAAATCCCACTTTCCCCAGCCAATCCTTCGAAACGGGCCCATTGACCACAGCCTGAATCTCCCCAGATTGGAAAAGCCTCACACTCTCGACCAAAGCTTCTTTGGCCAACTTCGCACCCGCCAAGGAAGGCTTACCGGGGCGAGATTCCCCATGCCCGACTCGTCGTAGGGATAAGGAGCGACCCAACTTTCTAAAAACGCGACCCGCCAACTCGGGACCTACCCCAGCAGGATCTCCGTATGTAATCCCGACCACTGGCTCCCTTTTTTTCACAAGAATCTTTCGATGTAGGCATCCCTTTTCAATCGATCGATCCACTCTTTTTGGACCTTTTCACTTTCAGCAGCTACTAATGTGCTCTCAATCTGATCTCGAATACTTGTAAGCGGGGTCACCGTGGCTTTCCGCACTTCCTCCACCATAAGGATATAGTAAGCGGTTGCTCCTTGGGCAGTCGGCAGGCTCAAAAGTCCACTCGCTTGACCAGGCCTGAGCTGAAAAGCCACTTCCGCTAACTCACTCTTTAAACCATCCCTTTCTACCCAACCTCCATTATCCTGGAAAAGCCCACCCCCAGCCCGGTTGTACTCAGAGTATTTTCTAGCCAGTTGAGCAAAGTCCACGCCCGATTCTACCTGACCCAACACCTCTTTTCCCACCGCCTCAACTTCAGGGCCACTTTCCGGCGAAAGATAGATCATTCGCAACTTCACCCGATCGGGCTGTAAGAAGTCTCTAACGTGCTCCTGGTAGTATGCCTCAATCATATGGGGAGAGATGGTAATAAACCGCTTCGCATTGATCTGTCTCATCTGCTGCACAACGAAAGTATCACGGATATTCTTTTTCCAATCCGCCATGGTGATCCCCCGATCTTCGAGCGTCTTCACCAACGCCTGTCGATCTCCGCCAAACTGATCCCGCACCCGTGACCTCTCTTCCCGATCGAAATAGTAGTCAGGAAAGTTATACCCCTTCTTTTTATAATCCTGAATGATCAGTCGGGTCTCGATCAGCGAGTCTAACACTGTTTTTCTACGACTCTTGATTCTCTGCTTTCTCTCATCATCTGTGATTTTTCCCGCTTGCTGCTGCGCCCGCAGATCGTCCTCCTCCATCTGTGTCTGAGCTAAAACCTCCCGGAAGGTGATCGCCTCGCTATTCACCACAGCAGCCACACCGTTATTGATTGTATTTTGGCACACCCCTACTCCTGCCATTCCCCATAAACAAAGGAGCAAAGAGAACGGATGGATGAGTTTCATCTTAGCCATGCCTCAAGTTGTGCCAGCTTATCGGGTGCTGATTGACCGGTCAAACGAGGCAGTTTTGTCCCCACCATCTCCAGTTCTAACCCTTTCCAAGCCCGTATCTTCTCCCCCTCCGTTTCCAATCGAGTAACGCCCGCTAGCCCCCCGACGACTCTCACCCGGTGATAGGCTAAGAGAAGCGAAACCTCTACCCACCACGGTCCATAACGATCTCGCCACTGGGCAGCAATCTTTCCTAACTCCGCCAAACTACCCGCCTCAGAAACAACCCGATAGGCCTCAATCCGCTCCCGAACCTCAGGAATATACTCAGCAGGTAAATAAGCCCCTGCAACACCGTCTCCAGCTTCTCCACCCCGAAGAGTTAAGAAGTCGAATCGCAGTTGAACAGTCGGAGGGGGTCGCCACTGCCCTTTCTTCATCCTTCCAACCGCAGATCGTAAAAGACGACAATACAGCTCAAAACCAATGACCGCCACATGCCCACTCTGCTCCGTTCCTAAAAGGTTTCCCGCCCCCCGTATCTCCAAATCCCGCATCGCAATTCGGTAGCCCGCCCCCAAGCCACCATGCATCTGCAACGCCTCTACCCTTTCCCCCGCCTCCCCTTTTCGTCTCTCTCGAGGAACCAAAAGCAATGCATAGGCCCGATGCAATGCCCGTCCCACACGCCCGCGTAACTGATACAAGTCCGCCAAACCAAATCGATCCGCTCGATCTAAAATGATCGTATTCGCATTCGGTATATCCAAACCACTTTCAATAATCGTAGTACATAAAAGAACATCTGCCTTGCCCTTAACGAACTTGCCCATCGCATCCTCCAAATCACTCTCGCCCATCTGCCCATGGGCAATCGCCACCCGAATTCCAGGGAAAAGAAGCCTTAACTTGGTCGCTAAACTTGGCAAAGCCGCAATCCTGTTGTGCAGATAGTACACTTGGCCGCCACGATCTACCTCCCTACGGATCCAATCCCGTATCAACCTTTCATCGTACTCCGCCACAACCGTTTCAATCGGATGCCTTCCAGGGGGCGGAGTCTCGATCTGGCTCAGATCCCTAGCCCCAAGCATCGAAAGATAGAGTGTCCGTGGAATGGGGGTAGCGGAAAGGGTTAGAACATCCACTCGACGAAACCTCTCCTTCAACTTTTCCTTCTGCTTAACTCCAAAACGTTGCTCCTCATCAATCACGACCAACCCCAACTGATGGAACTGCACATCGGGGGACAAAAGTCGGTGCGTCCCTACCACCACATCAATCGAACCCTCCGCAACCCCCTGCACGACCTTCTTCTGTTCACTTGCCGTACGGAATCGACTCAGCTCCTCAACCACGATAGGCCAATCCGAAAACCTCTCCCTCAAGTTCCTCGCATGCTGTTGCGCCAGAACCGTCGTAGGAGCCAAGATCACAACCTGTTTACCTGCCATCACGGACTTAAAAGCCGCGCGAATCGCCACCTCCGTCTTTCCATATCCTACATCGCCACAGATTAATCGATCCATCGGCCGACTCTTCTCCATGTCGGCTTTCGTCTCAGAAATCGCACGCACCTGATCACCGGTCGGAACATAGACAAACTCCGATTCAAACTTGGATTGCCACTCATGATCGGGAGGAAATGCCACTCCAGGAAGCGCCTCTCGTTCTGCTGCTGTTCGCAACAACGTCGCCGCGAACTCCTCTACCGCCTTCTCCGCCTTAGCCCTCGCCCTTTCCCAGCGCCCGCCCCCAAGGATATCCAGCGTGGGTCGCTTCTTTCCGACTCCGACATATCGAGAGACCAGATACGACTCCTCCACGGGCACGTATAACCTCGCTCCATTCGCAAATTGAAGCAGTAAACATTGACCTCCCCCTCCTGGCTTATCACCCAACCCCTCATAAATAGAAATCCCGTGTTGTAGATGCACGGCATAATCTCCCAATTTCAACTCACCCGTATCAAAAACCGGGCGTTTCCACTTATCAGCCTGCAGACTTCTGCTTTTTCGAAATCCTCTACCCGTTTCCGTCCGCCCGAGCAACTCCGCCCCAGTCAGAATCACCCACTTTTCCTCGGGCCAAGCTACCCCCCTACCCAAACCCGAAATAACAAACTCCAGCTTCTCTATTTTCTCATGGCTTAGATCACACTCGGCAAGCCACTCCTTCAATCGATCCGCTTCACCTGAATTGATTCCAGAAAGTATGACTCTCCAACCGCGAACCAACCAGGCTTGGATCTCAGCTCCAACCCTTCGTCTACGAGCTTCGATAAGTCCCGCCTCACGCAGTGGCTCCCCAGCCAGTCCATGCCGAGAAAATATATTTTCTAAACTCTCACCTTGTGCACCCTCTCCACACAGCAACCTCCCCCATCCACGCCCCAAATAATCAGTAATCTCAGATCCACAAACGATACCGTTCGCCTGCCCACGAAATAGGGTGACCTGCCCCACCTCCCCTATCCCCACCTGCTCATGCAGATCGATCTCCCGAATTGATTCCACACGATCCCCCCCCCACTCCATTCGAACAGGTGCACACGACTGTGTAGAAAAAACATCCACGATTCCACCACGCCTCGCAACCTCCCCCCGTTCCGTAACAGTCCCCACTTTTCGATATCCTGCGTGAACCAAATCTTCAACAAATTGGAGCGGATCCAGCACCGTGCCTGTCTCGATTCGCCATAAACCCTTTCGGATCGTATCTGGATCAGGCTGCTTCGCCCTTAACACTCCCTCCGTAACAATCACGAGCCGAGGCTTGGGTTGCCCCACTAATCTCGCCAACGAACCTAACCACTCGGCTTCTAAATCCGAATCTGGTCGTACCCCCTCCCCACCACGATGAACTTCTGGAATGAGTAAAGCCTCTTCGCCCCAAGCCTCCAATTCAGCCGCCATCTCCTCCTGTTCCCGCACGCTCTGCACCACCACCAACCAACCCGCGCCTTGACGATGACGGGCCAGCGCCAGAGCTAAAAGAACCTGAGCCGCCCCAGGCCACGCCCCACAGGAATACACCCCTCCCGCCACAATGCGGGAAACGGACTGATCCAAATTCAGCGTTCCACAAAGTGCACTCAGTTCCCTGCGTTGCCCTGATTTCTGCAAAACTAGTAGAAGCCTACACGACTCCAAAACCGAGGAAATCCCACCAACAATATTCGAACTAAGTAGAAAGACCTACCGCAGCAGCTGCCGCCGCTCTTTCCTCTTCCAACTCCGCAACCGTTGCCGCCAACTTTGCCTTTCCAAATTCATCTAATTTCAATCCCTGAACGATCTTCCACTTCCCTTTTCCGGCAGCTTCGATCGGAAAAGAGCACATCAAACCTTTGGGTACACCGTAACTCCCGTCGGAACAAACCGCCACACTCGTCCAATCCCCTGCCTTCGTCCCATCATGCAAGGTGCGCACGGTATCTACCGCTGCATGGGCCGCGCTAGCCGCACTGGATAACCCACGGGCCTTTAAGACTTCCGCTCCACGCTGTTGGACAGACTTCAAGAAATCTCCCTCCAACCAAGCCCGATCCTGAATCACCTCCGTTGCAGCTTTTCCACTGATCCGTGCGTTTGTAAAATCGGGATACATCGTGGTCGAATGATTTCCCCAGATCGCTAACCGATCCACGGCACGAACAGAAACTCCCGCCTTCTCTGCCAATCTGGCTTTTGCGCGATTCTCGTCCAACCGTGTCATGGCAAACCAACGATCCTCAGGCAACCCTTGGCCCGCTTGCCGAGCAATCCACGCGTTCGTATTACACGGATTGCCGACCACGAGAACTCTTGCCTCCTTGGACGCCACCGCCGCCAAATCTTTCCCCTGCTGGACAAATATTTTCCCGTTCAGTCCCAACAGTTCCGATCGCTCCATTCCAGGCTTCCTAGGAATACTCCCTACACAAAGAGTCCAGTCAGCCCCTTCAAACGCCCGTTTGGGATCCGTTGTAGCGATAATTTCTTCCACCAGCGGGCACGCTCCGTCCCGCAACTCCATGACCACGCCCTGCAACGCATTTTCTGCCGCTGGCACCTCTAACAGTTGTAGACGAACTTTCTGGTTAGGACCAAAGAGCCCCCCTGAAGCGATTCGAAATACAAGCGCGTACCCAATCTGCCCAGCTGCTCCTGTTACCGCCACTCGCATCACATCGCTCATGGTTTTCTCAAAGCCTCCATCCCACGAACCGTCCGCTTGGCATCGCCTGGAGTCGGAGTATTGGTCCGATACGGTTGAAATTTAAATATCACCTCTCCCGGCTTGGCCACACCCAAACTGTCCCGAGACATGCGTTCTACTGTGAATGGATCGTTCTTCAAGCGCCCTGCCTCATCCTGTAATACGCCCACTTCTTGCTTCATCTCTTCCACTTCCCGTTGAACCTTGATCGCTTGGGCCTTGGTATTCTCACCGCGTTTCCAAGCAGGATAAAAAAGAGCCAACACGATGGCAACAAAGAGAAGTCCAACCAACGAATAAGCCCACGGTTGCAGAACCCTCCAGTAGTGCCCTTTGGCAGGTGCTTGCCCCAGTCCCCTTGGATCAAACAGTCTTGAGTTGCCCGCCATAAATCGCCTTGTCCCCAAGCTCTTCTTCAATTCTTAAAAGTCGATTGTATTTTGCCAGGCGATCAGACCGTGAGAAAGATCCTGTCTTGATCTGTCCCGCGTTTGTAGCAACCGCTAGATCTGCAATCGTCGAGTCCTCTGTCTCTCCACTCCTGTGGCTAATCACAGCCGTATAGTGGGCCGACCTCGCCAGCTCTATAGCTTCTAGCGTTTCGCTTAAGCTTCCAATCTGGTTCACCTTCACGAGAATTGAATTCGCCACTTTCTCTTGAATCCCCTTCTTCAAAAACTCTACATTTGTCACAAATAAATCATCCCCAACCAACTGCGTCTTATCCCCCAACTTCTGAGTCAGAACTTTCCACCCATCCCAATCCTCTTCAGCCGTACCATCCTCAATCGAAATAATTGGATACTTTTTTTGAAGCTGCACATAAAACTCAACCAAGTCGGCTGCTTTCAGACGTCTTTGATCTGATTTTTTAAAAACATATTCTTTGGTTTTGCCATCAAAGAATTCACTACTGGCCACATCTAAGGCGAAAAATACCTGTTTTCCCAAGGAATAGCCGGCTTTCTCCACAGCCTCCGCGATCACTCCCAACGCAGCCTCGGTGGACTCCAGCTTGGGGGCAAACCCTCCCTCATCACCCACCGCGGTTCCGAGCTTGCGGTCATGCAAAATCTTTTTGAGTGCAGCAAAAATCTCAGCACCACATCGAATGGCCTCCCGAAAAGTCGGAAGACCTCGAGGAACGATCATAAATTCTTGAAAATCGATCGGGGCATCCGAATGAGCCCCTCCGTTGATAATATTTGCCATAGGTACAGGCAAAACATTCGCCTTTTCACCACCAAGCCAACGGTACAAAGGAACTCCCTGGGCCTGTGCTGCCGCCCGAGCTGCCGCCAAGGAAACACCCAGAATCGCATTGGCTCCTAGAGATTTTTTGTTTTTCGTCCCATCCAGCTCGATCATCAAACGATCCAACCCCTTTGTGTCAGCAGCATCTTTCCCAGCAAGAAGGGGGGCAATCTTCTCCTTCACATTTGCCACAGCTTTCAAGACCCCTTTTCCTCCAAACCGTTTTGCATCCCCGTCCCTTAACTCCAGCGCCTCGTGAATACCCGTACTTGCCCCGCTTGGAACCATCGCAGAGCCCATGGCTCCACCTTGGAGAATCACATCGGCCTCAAGCGTGGGATTACCCCGGGAATCAATAACCTCCCTTGCTGTAACTGTACGAATCTTGGTTTGCATCGATCGGGACAGCCTTAAAAAAGATTAGCTGCGATACGGCCGAATCGAACGAATCACCACAGCCGTGCGCGGACCCTTCTCACTAGGAAGTTCAGCTGTATCTCCAACCTTCCGGCGCACCAAAGCCTGAGCGACTGCTGTTTGGTACGAGAGAATTCCTTTGTCAGGATCACTGTCCCAAGCCCCTAGAATCGTAATTGTCTTTTTCTCTCCCCCATCAGCAGGTTGATACTCAACCACCGTCCCAATCGCCACCTCATCTCCCTTCACACCGCTGAAATCCGTTCCTTGGGCCGAAACAATCATCGCCTCGAGCTCCGACTTACGCCTCATCAAGACCGCTTGCATCTCTTTGGCTGCCTTGAATTCATGATTTTCTTTCAAATCCCCGTAAGACCGCGCAACACCGATCTCTTTGCTGTTCGCAGGAATCTTTTTCGTTGTGATCTCTTCCAACTCCGATTTCCTCTTTTCTAAACTTTCCCAACTCACGATCGGGGCTTCCACCACGGTCGTGCGGTTTTCCCCTGCTACCATCGAGC
>JASGCJ010000031.1:0-7024 GCA_030054195.1 Minisyncoccota bacterium | reverse complement strand
CTCACGATCGGGGCTTCCACCACGGTCGTGCGGTTTTCCCCTGCTACCATCGAGCCCACTTGCGGATAGAGCTTCACAAGTGCACCAATCAGAGAGCGCTTATCCAACTCCTCAAAAGCGGTCGAAGCTAAAGCTGAACGTGTTACATCCCGGACTTCTTCAGGGCTAGAGGGTGCCAACAGGTCCCGGATCAACTCCTTATCCTCCAGAAGAAGATCTCTCAATCGTGAGCCACGGCTTGTTTCTGACAACTGCTCTTTTTCCAAAACATTCAGGGCTGTTAGGAAGAGCGAAGGTTTAGCCAGCCGCGACAGCTCCCCTGTACGATTTCTACAAAGCCAAACAATCAGATCGGGGTGAGTTAGTCTTTCTCTCAAAAGCCGATCCAACGCACCTTCTAATTCCGCAAGTCGATTGGCCTTTTTAAAGCGCGCCGTGATTCCATCCATCAAACGACCGGAGGCCCGTGGTAACAGAGCAAAAAGCAGTTCCGTCCACCTCTCCCCCAACTGCTGGCATGCGAGCTCAGCGAAGCGAGGCATTTTACCTGCAGGTAAGGCCTCAATCACCCCGGCCATGCGGTGAGGCTCGCTCGGCAGAATCGTCTCCAGCACTAATCCCATATTCGGTGGCAACCCAGCGGCAGCAGCAAATTCGGACCTAGCCAGAGCCAACTCGGCCACTTGGCTGATCTGACTTTTGGGGATCTTCTGAGCAGCGGCATCCACCAGTCGAAAGGCCTCATCTGCGATTGCTTTGAGTTCACCAGCATTTCTAACTTTTTGTAACTTTTCCAAAGCCTCAATTACCCTTTTGGCTCCTACAGCCTCTTGCAAATCTTCCAAACCACCCGCCTTCACATCGGGTGCCGCTTCTAGGTATTGGATGGGTTCATGCTTCTTTCCTGGCATGACAAATTTCGCGTCCTTTTTCATCGCTCTCTTGGCCGCTTCCCAGAATTTTTTCCAACCCTCAGCAGGAAAAACATGAGGGACCATCGCTTCTTCAAGCCGAAGAGGCGTAGCCTCTTTTTTCAAACTTTCGACAGCGAGCTTCATAAACTCAGCGACCTGATCCTGCGCCATGGTTCGCATCGCATCCGTTTCCCGCAGAATGCGAGCCTCCAAATGCTCATCCGGAAGATGCTTCAAGGACTCAGCCGCGTAACCAAACTCCATCGAGTGACCTTTTTTTGTTCGGAAATCGATGAGAAACGCACCCAGCGCGTCGTCCTTTTGCGTGATCTGCCCTACGCCCCAACTACGATGACGACAGTAGGCTTTTGGAATTAGATTTTTTATTTTCTCTTGTGCCTTGGGATCCAGATCGTTGACGTCTTCCATCTTTTCTATTTCTGGATTCTCAGTCTCAGTGGGCATCGCATTAAACATACGCGAGTTTTGCGCTCCGAAGCAATCGGAATCGACAAAAACTGACCCGAGCAACTCAAGGAGTTGGCTGACCGGGAGGTGCGTCTGCAGGGACAACCTCCTCAATAACTCGAATCGCACTCAAGGAAGTAAGTTCAATCTGTGGCTTGCCCTCATAAAGGGTGACCATTCCCGTGACCTCGACCACCTTCCCCTCAAACATGGGGATCGGATCGGTAAAGTTTTTCGCCCTCAAGAGACAACTAAAGACATGGTTTGGGAATTTGCCACCAAAGTTTAGGTAAGTGTTTCCCGCCTTGCTGGACTTTTGCCCATCTACTTTTCCCTTAACAGTTACAGTTTTACCAACCTGCCCCGCTGTCTCTTCAGGGGGTACAACCAAAGGAGCGACTACCTCCTCGGCCAACAAACCCGCACAGCTAAGAGCTATAAAAATAGCAAAAGTACGAACCATGCTACTCTTTAAAATGAACAGGAATTTCACCTCGTTGCACCGCGTGCTCCTCATCCGAACAACCCCGATCCGTTGGAACATCCAAAGCAGCCTGAGTCGGTTTGACTACCCCTTGCGCCAGCATCCAAGCCTCTACCTCATCCCCGCTAACATCTGCCAGCATATGACCGTTAACTTCCACGCAGGGGGAGAGTTCTTGTCCGCTCTTTTGAATCATCTCGACCCTCTGATTGATATCATTCCAAATATCCCGATCCTCAAATGGGAGTCTGTATTTTTCCATAACAGCACGGACTCCGCGACTCCATCCACAGTGAGGTTTTAGATATGCAACAATCTTGGGTTGGTTAGAGGATGACATAACTAAAACTTACCCAACCCCACCACTTTCGCAAGAACCGGAATTTAGGGCTGGGCTGGGCCCTCACTCTTGATATGAATCTCCCGCAGTTGCCTCGGAGTGGCCTCGGCAGGCGCCCCACTCATCACGTCCTGACCACGCGCATTCTTAGGAAATGCGATGACATCCCGAATGCTCTCCTGACCAAGGAAAAGAGCCATCAATCGGTCAAACCCCAACGCAATTCCCCCGTGCGGAGGCGCTCCAAACTTCAGAGCCTCGATCATATACCCAAAGCGACTGGACACGATTTCTGGTGGAATTTTTAAAATTTCGCGAAAGATCCGATCCTGCAATTCCCCTTGATGGATCCGAATACTCCCCCCTCCCAACTCCACCCCATTCAAAACTAAGTCGTAATGCTGCCCCCTCACCATCTCGGGTTGGGTGTCCAGCAAGGGCAAATCCTCTGCCACAGGAGCCGTAAAAGGATGATGACTCGACACAAGGGCTGGATGCTCAGGGTCTTTTCGAAGTAACGGAAAATCCACCACCCAATGAAAATCTAACTTCTTGGAATCGCGGATCATTTTACCCGCCTTCTCCAAATACTCAGCACACCGAATCCTCACTAATCCCAACACCTCACAAGCGGCAATCCACTGATCCGCGCCAAAAAGCAGCAGATCCCCCTCCTCCACTCCTAACTTCTCGGTCAGGTTTTTTTTCTCCGCATCGTTGAAAAACTTCACGATGGGGGATTTCCACTCTCCCTGTTCGACCTTGATCCAAGCCAACCCCTTCGCTCCGTGTGCTTTCGCTAAATTGGTCAGATCCTCAATCTGGCCGGAAGTAATACACGCCAATCCCTTCGCGTTAAAAGCCTTCACCACTCCACCTGCAGCTACGGCCGATTGAAACACCTTAAAGGTCGAGGAGCGGAACGTTTCTGTGAAATCAGCCAGCTTCATCCCATAACGGCGGTCAGGTTTATCGACTCCGTAGGTCTCCATCGCTTCACGGTATGTGACACGCGGAAACGGCACCGCTACCTCAACCCCTCCCACATCCCTCCAAACCCGCTGAATCAACCCCTCAATCAAACCATAAATATCCTCTCTCCCAATAAAGGACATCTCCAGATCGATCTGCGTAAATTCAGGCTGCCGATCGGCTCGCAAATCCTCATCTCGAAAGCACCGTGCGATTTGAAAATACTTTTCCGCGCCACCCACCATCAGCAACTGCTTGAACTGTTGAGGAGACTGAGGGAGTGCGTAAAACTTTCCGGGGTTCAAACGAGACGGAACCAAATACTCCCGCGCCCCCTCAGGAGTGCTTTTAAAAAGAATCGGCGTTTCAATTTCCCAAAATCCCTGCTCGTCCAAATAATGGCGGATGGCTAACGCCGCACGATGCCTGGACTGCAACGCCTGAGCCATCGCGGGACGCCGAAGATCTAAATACCGATAGCGCAAACGCAGATCCTCGTTCACTCCATCCTCATCCAAAGGAAAGGGCGGAGTTTCACTTGAATTTAAAATCTCAAGTTTTTCCGCAAGCACCTCCACATCCCCGGTGGCCAACGTCGCATTTTTTGTTCCCTCAGGCCGCGGGGATACCACTCCGTCGATCCTCACCACAAACTCCGCCCTCAAGGTATGTGCTGTCGTCGCAACCTCTGCCGCCACAGATGGATTGAAGACCACTTGGGTTAACCCCTCCCGATCCCTTAGATCGATAAATATCACGCCACCGTGGTCCCGCCGGCCGGAGACCCATCCCGCGAGACTTACCTTTTGCCCTGAATCCTTACCACGAAGAGCTCCACATGAGTGCGTCCTTTTCATCAGATGCATACCTTCGCCCACTCCCCCGGGGTTGGCTCAAGGCAAATCTTCCCATCTGTGCCACTTTTCCAACGAATTTCCGACTGCTTCCGACTGGCCAACTCCTTCAATCCCAACCTTCCCTCCCCAACTTCTCGCCCAACAAGCAAAGCCCAGCGTGCTCCCTTAGCCTCTGCCATCTCCAACTGCTTCCCCCACTTTCCCGCCCCAGGGTCAAAGTCCACGGAAAATCCACTTCTCCGCAACTGCCCTGTAATCTGAAGCGCCATCTCCTGCTCCTTCGCCTCCGCAACAATGAAAATCTCTGCCCCTGCTGCTTGGGGCATAGTAATTTTTTTCTCCCGCAAAAGTTCGGCAAGCACTGCATCCCCCATCCCAAACCCCACCGCGGGCAAATCCTCACCACCGAGCCGCTTCAATAAATCATCGTATCGGCCCCCACCTGCCACTGCGCGCAACTTCCCTGCTCGATCATGCACCTCAAAAACCACACCCGTGTAGTAAGCCAATCCCCGAACCACTCGATAATCCGTTTCGCACCAATCCCCGTACCCCAACGCCTCCACCCCTTTCCGCACCTGCCCCACCGCCTCAGAGTCAGCACTTTTACCCTCCCAAACTGCCTCCACAGCTCCCGCCAGAGCACCCAGCTTTTCCCGCCTCTGTTCAGTTGTCGCACTCTCCAGACGATCTAAAGTTCGTAAAACAGTCGGCCTCTCAGTCTCACCCACTCCCTGTTTTTCCAGAAAAGCGTCCCACCAACTCCGATCACTCACCTTCACCACAACATCCTTCGGCCCCAACCCTAGAAGAGATAGACCCAAACAAAGCACCCCGATCAACTCCGCCTCCGCCATCGGCGACTTCTCCCCTACAATATCGCAGTTCCACTGATAATGCTCCCGATGCCGTCCTTTTTGCGGTCTCTCGTAGCGAAAAAGCCGCGGCACACTGAACCACTTGATCGGTTTTCGATAGTTCCGATGTTGACTCGCGACCATCCGAGCCAAGGTCGGCGTCATCTCGGGACGCAGCGCGACCTGCCTGTCCCCCTTGTCTGTAAAATGGTACAACTGTCCGACAATCTCATCGCCCGATTTTTCCGTATATAACTCCAAGGACTCCAACTCAGGCCCCTCATACTCCGTAAATCCACCGCAACGCGACGCCTCGCGCCAAGCTTGAAAAATGCCCCGTAAAGCCGCGTGCTCTGGGGGGAAAAAATCCCGGAACCCCGGGAGGGGTTGACCTGTCATTCTAACGCTCCGGATCCGGAGCGGTCCGTCAAGACTCCGCCGAGGATGAGTTATTTCCAGAGGCGGAGACAATCGCTGCCAATTTGGTGGAATTACGAATCAACTCCGCCTTCATCTCCTTACCCGCCTTGAACTTCACCACCGCTCGGGCCGGAATCGGTACGTCCGTTTCCGGTTTATTCGGATTCCGACCGACTCGTGCTTTACGGATCTTAATCTCAAACACGCCAAAGTTGCGCAGTTGTACCGCGTCCCCCTTTAAAAGGGATTCTTTGATGTGATCCAGCGTAAACTGGATGACCTTTAACACGTCTTGTTGGACGAGATTGGTCTCATTGCTGATCCGTACCACTAGGTCTCTTTTGGTCAGGTTTTCCATATCTCGCTATATGTAGGCACTTTCCGTAAGGCATCCAAGTAAAATTTTACAGGTCAATCGGTTAGGCATTTTTACACCAGAATGAGCCCGTTTAAGTTCCCCTTTTTTTCCACTCTACTTTGGGTGCCACCGGATCTCCCACCGCTTCAGCAAAAGTACGAAAATGTGTTTTGCACAGCTTAGCCAATCCATCTCTCCCCTTATTTGTGTAAATTTCAATCGCTTGCTGCTTAACCCCCGCTCCGGCTCCTTTCGCTAACTCCACTCCCGCCTCCATCGAAAGCTTGGATAACGCACGCACAAACTCAGCTCTCGCAAGAATACTAGCCGCCGCGACTGCAATATCGCTCTCCGCCTTTGTCCTCTGCTCCAATTTGATCTCCACTTCCTGCTTTCGCAGTTCCCCTTCAATCAATCGCGGATTACCAAATTGATCCGATAAGGCCCGCGGACAGCTCGGTACCTTCGCATGCAAATTCGCAATCACTTTGGCGTGAGCCCAAGCCAACATTCGGTTTAGATTTCCAAACTTTTTATAAAGCTCACTGTATCGCGCCGGCCCAATCGCCACCAACTCCATCCCCCCCCTTACGGTTTTTCCAATCTCATCAGCCAACTCCGCAATCTTTTTGTCCGAGGTGATCGTTTTGCTATCTCTCACCCCAATCTCCAACAAACGATCCGCTGTATCCTCATCCACATACACCCCTGCCACCACCAAGGGCCCAAACAGGTCTCCTTTTCCACTCTCGTCGATCCCAAAGTGGGGCGCATACATTTCTGGGTTACGCACTTTTTCGTATCCTAACCGAGCCTCCCCTAAAATTTCAGGCTCTAACGTAAACTCAACAAATTCCCGTGCCTCTTTTCCTGCCACCACCAATTTTCCACTCAGATACATTTGCAAGACACACTTCCCTTTTCGGGCCGAAAAGTGACCATACTCCAACGGCCCAAACACAAAGCCCTTCTCGGTAATCACCTCACGCAACCGCAGGACTTGGGACTCATCCAACTTATGGGTAAACATCGTATCAGCCATGTCACTGCACCCTAGGTCCTCCCGCCCACTCTTCGATTCTAAAATCCAACGCGCTTTACCCCTCCTTTACCGCTGGTACCAGCAGCACCATCGACCCCTCCCTTGGCGAGCCTCCCCCAAACCCTATCCCGTCACAGTCTCCGAATTCATGTGCCAACAAACCCGAATCGCCACCGTTCTCCCCTACTACCATCGCTGGCTTCGTCGATTCCCCACCTGGTTCGCCCTAGCGCGTGCCCCCCAATCCCTCGTCCTTCGCCACTGGGAAGGCCTTGGGTACTACCGTCGCGCACGTTACCTCCACTCCTTGGC
>JASGCJ010000030.1 GCA_030054195.1 Minisyncoccota bacterium | reverse complement strand
CGATCGACTCCCCCTCCACCATCATCTTTCCATCCAAAAAGCGGAACTTTTCCGATAACATTTTCTTGGTTCGAAAATTATAGGTCAACAGATCACCCCGATAAATCTGCCCTAACATATAGAGCCGCACATTCCCCTTGGCCGTCGCCTCTTTGCTTTGCGGATTAAAGTGAACTTCGTCCGCCATCAAAACATCCCCCCCATACGTCACCACCACATTATCCTTAGCGTAGTAGATTCCCCCCTCATATCGATTCGCCCCATCCGATGTAATTTGTAAAGGCGGCTCAACGGACTCAGGGGCCTCCTGTGTCTGTGCTCCACCCACACCCAGTGACCCCATCCAGGTCAAAAAGGCACAGAAGATCACCTTCCATGAATTGTTTATTTGCATAGGATTGCGTAAAAAGTTCTAGCGAAACTCCGTCTTCTGCCTAGTCAAATCCTCCCGCGCCAAAAGGGTGCTTTTTTGTGCCTTTAAGTACCTTTTAGATAGCTAGTTACGACTCCACTCCAGCATTCTATCAATTGGGGCTTTTGCCCTTTCAATTACCTCCCGACTCAATACAAGTTCGGGGGACATACTCTCCAGTGCCCCCACCGCCTTCGCCAAGGTATTCATCTTCATGTACCGACACTCCCCGCACGCACAGCGGTCGGTCGGTCCCGCTATAAATTGCCTATCGGGCATCTCCCGACGCAACCGGTGCAACATCCCTTCCTCAGTCACAACAATAAAGGCCCGAGCCGGAGAATTTCTGCAGTACCCCACCATCTTTTCTGTCGAGCACACCTCATCCGCCAAGGCACGAACCGCCCTTGTGCACTCCGGATGAGCTACCACTCGGGCTTCCGGGTGCTCTTTGCGAATCCGATCAATCGACGCAGCAGTAAATTCCATGTGCACATAACAGTCCCCATCCCAGAGCCTCATCTTGCGTCCCGTTCGCTGCACGACCCAATCCCCCAGATTGCGATCCGGTAAAAACAGAATCTCCCGATCTTCAGGAACTCTTCGAACAATCATCTCCGCGTTTCCCGACGTGCAGATCACATCACTCTGCGCCTTCACAGCCGCCGTGCAGTTCACGTACGAAACCACGTACAGCCCAGGATTTTTTCTCCGGTACACTTCCAACTCCTCTGCAGGACATGAATCCGCCAAAGAACACCCGGCGCCCAGATCGGGCATCAACACTTTCTTCTCTGGATTCACAATCTTGGCCGTTTCTGCCATGAAGTGAACACCACAAAACAGAATACAATCCCCTTTCGCCTTCTGCGCCTCGTAACTCAACCCTAGCGAATCTCCCACATAGTCCGCCACCTCTTGAATCTCCTTGGGCTGATAGTTATGCGCCAACACCACCGCCTTTCGATCGCGCTTAAGATCCAGAAACTTTTGCTGCAAGGAGTTCACGGGATCACTTTGCCTCAGATCCCTCTCCGTGACAAATCTCCCCATGTTTCAAATTCGCTCTTTTAAGCCAACCCTGACTAATATTCAAAATGAGCCATCGGGCATGGATCCTTTACCTTTCCACTCCACTTCTTTTTCTCCTGTTTCCCTGCACTCTCTTGAGTGAAGAGGCCATCGAAAAAAAACCTGAATCCTTACTGCCCCTTACTCCTCCGTCGGGCTGGGAAAACACCTCTGCAAAGGATTGGGCTAAACTCCTAAACCTACCTGCGGAATCCGAAACGAAATATCAGTCCAGTTATCGTATTTATATCGATCAAGGGCTCGATTTGTTAGGCGCTTGCCCAAAATCCATCTCCCTAATTGCAAGTGAAGATCACCCCGATCAACTCACCCTGATGTTTGCTAATAAAGGCGACTCAGCAAGCACCTACCTCCGCTCCAACGCGACTGCGAATGCTTCGCTTAATGACATCACCGACATCAAGCGACTGATCCAAGCCGATTACGATATCTTGAAGAAAAACATTTCAGACCAACTTGGAAAACCCTCCACCCAAGGCTATGGAGAGGCTGGCAAAGCTAGGGAATTCCCCCTTCGATGGGACTATCAAGGAACAGCCTTCCTACTGACCGAACGACCTGGAGAATACTGCGTCCTTCGAATCCTTCCATGCTCGTCCGCCGACCAAGGCGCAAAGACAAGCCGGATTTCCGACTCGGCGATGCGCGAGAGAATGAAGAATAATGTGGTCCATCGCCCCAATGGAGACGTCATCATTGAAAACATTCCTATGGTGGACCAAGGCCCGAAAGGATTTTGTGTTCCCGCAACTTACACCCGAGCCCTCCTATACGCTGGCGTTCCTGCGGATCTTTATCTACTTGCTCTGCTCGGACGCACGGATGTGGGTGGGGGCACTTCGACAATGGCGATGGAAAATTCAGCCCGCGCTCTTGCCGCTAGCTATGGGCGATCCATCACCTCGGTTTCCCCCTCCTTGGATCTTCCTAAACTCGAAACCTTTTTTGAAAAAGGCATACCCCTCACATGGGCTATGGTTGTCGATGAAAAGCTCGATCGCGACCTCACGTCCCGAATACGGCAACGGACCGATGCCGATCCCGATGCTTGGCTCAAAACTCTTGCCGAAAAACGAAAAGCAGCTCGCTCGATCAAAAAAAATCTTAACAATGGCCACGTTTGCCTTCTGATTGGTTTGAACCGCAAAACTGGCGAACTCGCCACATCCGACTCTTGGGGACCTGAATTTTCCGAGCGCTGGATTACAATCGAAGAGGCTCGAGCCATATCCCAAGGAGATCTCGGAGCCATCGTTCCCTGATTCCGAGGATGACAAACTGGTTCCTTCTCCCTTAACCTCTCTTTATGGACGAAGCACACACAGGGTTGGGATTGATCTTTTTACTCGCTGTATCTGCCCTCTGTGGTGGCATTGTCATCTGGTTGATCGTTACAGAGGGGATTCGACACAATAGTGCCCAAGCCCATGATTCTTCCGAATCGAAACACACCCACTAACTCAAGGAACTAGGTTCAACCTTATAAAATAGGTAGAAGCATCGAAAGGCACGGTTAGCGTTTTCGTGCTCACACCTGAGTTCGCTGTCACCACTTCCCCCACATCTTGCCAAGAGCTTGGGTTGATCTGCGTGGTCCCTTGTGCCTGATATTTCTTTCCAGAAACTGAAGACCATGTGATCGATAATTCATTTCCACTTCGCTCAATCGTTTTAACGTTAAACGTTGAGGAAGAATCCATGGGATTCGTGCCCAACGCATACTCCTGCAAGTTGGTAAACCCGTCTCCATCTGGATCAAGAATCGCCACGCGATTTCCTTCTGTAATTCCATGTAGCGCCCACCAACTGTTATCAATCCCGTCCGTTGTGCCGCTATAGCTAAGTACCGAGGCCGAAGCGGTGATCGTCCCCGCATCCGACAGCTGCCGCGTGTGAGTCATCGAGCCGATGTAAAGATTCCGTTCCGTGTTCGAACCCGCATTTTTATTTTCCACCACAAGACGAGAGATCGCCCCGCCAACTGGAGCTAAAGTCCCCGAAATATTCGCGCCTCCGGTAGACAAGGTGTAGGTGTTGGCTGAAGTGAGGGCAAAGGCGAGATTCAGTCCACCCTCGGTGTAGCCAATGCCGCTTTCCCTTCCCACGATTGCATCGTTGATGCGGTAATTATTTTGTCCCCCGACAAAATAAAAGCGGAACTTCACGTTTCCAGAGTTGTCAGTAAGAGCAAAGCCGGTCTCCCCGCCGTTATCGACCCAATTGTTGTCAAAGCGCATTGCAAAACTGTCCCCCGTGACCATTGGCATATTGAAGTTCCGTGTTGCGGTGGAGGTGCCACCACCGTTGGCCCACAGCCCGAACCCCGTGCTCGCGCCGACACTAAGGTTGGCAGGATTGTTGGCCAAGAAGTGACCGCCAGTCCCTGAACTGGTCAGGCTCCAAGCTTCAAAACCCGTCCCGCCAGTTCCGCCGTTCGACCAAACCGAGTAGTTGGCCGGGCTGTCCGTCAGAGTCTGCGTTGAAGACGTCGCATAGGTTCCACTAAAAGTGACTGCGTTGGCCCCCTCACCCAACCCGATGTTCGCCGTCCAATCCCAGCCGTTGGAGACGTTCCCCCCAGGAAAGGGCACCAGCCCCGTGGCGCCAGTGGTTGGGTTAAACCAAGTCAGACCGTTGACAAAAGCCGACCCAGCCCGACCTCGAAAGGTATAGAAATTTCCCGCGGCCGATCCGGGAGCCCCCGGATTCACGATCGAGATCTGATTTGGATTGAGAGAGGCGAAGATCGTGGTGGCTACCACTTCAGCAGAGGCAACCGAAGAACCTACTGCGTTTACCGCCTTCAACGTATAGGTATAACTGTTTTCTGGCAACAAAGCGGTGTCCACATAGTTGGTGTCCTGTGGGGTGCCGACCTGCGTACCATTGCGTAACACAATATAGGAAGTTGCCGTGGAGGATGGAGTCCACGAGAGAGACACTGAAGTGCTAGTGGTCGCCGTGGCCTGTAAACCCGTGGGGACCGCTGGCGGAACAGTTGGAGCGGGTGCACTGCTGATGCTAATATTCCAGTTTGCATTGTTGTTGTTATCCCACGAGTTGCCACCGTTGTTGAAGACCATCGCAATCGTCGTGGCATTCGCCGGCACAGTGTAAGTGTATTTCCAGAAGGCCCCATCTTTGGTCATGGCCACGCCGGGAAGTACGGTCCAGTTTGCCCCATTATAGCCATGGTGAATGTTAACAGCGCTAGCCGTGGCCAGATTCCGTCCCGTCGGATCGTACGTGACCGTGAGCGACTGACCGGCCACGGGAGGATTTGGGCTGGTCGCAACCACCGTGCTACTGCCTCCTCCCCCGCCGCCGCCGTTGCTCTGACCGCTGTAGTCGTCGACCCAAACGTGCTGAATCTCGGATTTGGAGATGTTGCCTTTTGAGTCGGTCGCCTCGATGTAGTAATCGAGCAACTTGCTGCGGAAACCGGACAGATTCGTATCAGTGATTTTTGCGAAGTAATAGTCAGCCACGGCATCCGCCTGAACGGGCAGGAAGTAATCGATCTGGCTGTTGGCGGCGGCCGCATTCAAGGCTTCACGAGTCTTGGGCAACTCCCGCTTGCTCATGGGGATCGTCACCCACTGCCCCACTTCACTCCCGCCAGCATAGGTCTCGTTCTGGTTGCTGTTCACCGGATTGGCGCCATCCGCGTCGATGCGGATCTTGAGATTCACGTTGCCGTTGGGAATTCCGCTGAGATCGTACGCGTGGGTCCAAATGTAGAATTCCGAGTTCATCCGCTTCAGAAAAGAGGTGTTTACACCAGGCACATTGTTGAACCAACCGAACGTGTACGATCCCGGGTTGTAGGGGAACCTTTGGGGCTTCAGAACAGTGGGCGGAGTACGATCGTTGTTTCGGCGGGTGGCCGTCATCCACGGACTCAATTTCTCCACCGCACGCCTCGTTGCCAAACCTGGCTTCATCTCGTCGTCGTTGCCCAAACCTCCATAGTAGTTGAAACCAGAGTCCAGCCCTTTCAAGTAAATGTGCCAGGCGAGCTCAACATCGTTCGGTTGGGTCCACGTTCCGTCCCAATCGTAGGGAGCCTGAATTTTCCAAGCCTGAACCGAACCACCCTCATCCCGAAGAATCTGCTCGGCCGTTTCACACCAGTTCGCTCCCGCCATGAGCGGGGCATAGCTGTAAAATTTGAGTGCAAATCCAGGAGTTTCCATGTCGATCTGGGTTCCCGGCACTGTAGTCACACCGCGATTCGCCACCGTGGCTACTGGGGGTTCAATCCACTTCAAGAAATTGGGTGACCCGTAACACATTTCGGGAAAGATCCACGCCCCATCCTCAATATGAGCAACAGGAATATTATTCAATCCACCAGCGGCAATAATCGAGGCATTCACGAAGTCCTGCGGGGCACTTTGCCGATATCCCGCAGAACCCGATTGATTGAAAAACTGCGGGGTCGCCTCAAACCAGGAGCTGGAGCCTCCACCCCAAGCGTTGTCTCCATCGGTCGAGGGCATGACGAGAACAGGTCGGGCACGATCGGTGGCAAAGGGAGCAATTTGCCCCTGAATTTTGCTAATACCTTCGCTTGCGTAACCATAACGATAACTCAGGACATCATCGGACGGCACTGCATACATGGTCTTTTCTGCCCCCGTTTCAGGGTTCACATACTTCACACGGTGAAGCTGGTAGGCGTAGGGAGCCACATTCCAAGCTGAGTTGCCGGGGTTCGGCTCGCCATACCACCAACCATCTGTGGGAGATGGTCCAAGCTGGTCGGCTTTATTCGGAGGACTGGAAAAAATGTTGTAAGACCCCTCTGGATTCGCCTTGGTGTTATAGGTAGGACACGTGCGGCTGATGTGATGGCTAGGCACGATGACCCACTGGTATCCCTCGTCGGCTAATACATCGATTAGATGTCGCGAGTAACCCATCTCTGTCGGGAAAAATCCCTTTGAGTGATCGCTAAGATCGCCACTGCCTCCCCAAGCTTTCCACCAAGCCTGTTTAAAAATTTGAAGCTCCTTGCGAAAGACCGATTTCGGAAGGAGCGGGGCTAGCGAGTGGTGGTACGTGAACCCAACGAGATCCATACGAGGCGAGCCAGCTGGTGTTTTCCATCCGCGCGCCTCTTTGAAGCCACTATTCCACGAGGAGCCGTAACCCAACTGGTTTACCGAACCAAGTTGCCGAACATTATCGATCAGTGAACCCGAGTAACTGATGGCAAATCCAGCAGCGCTGTTCAGACCATCCAGCGAATTGCGCGGACCACTTTGGTAGGAATTTACACGATCGTTGACACCGAAAATCTCATTCAGATTGTTTTCAGGATGCTGCTTGGGGCTGAGTCCATCGTAGTTTTGCCCTGGCTTAAGCACGATCGAGTCCCACGCATATTGTCCCCTTTGGGTTTGGGAACCATTACTGTTCCAATCTGGCCAGTAAAGGGGTTGGTGGTTGTGCCAAAAACGACTCACGTAAACGTTTTCGTTACTGAAAGAGTTTAAAACAGGGGCGAAAAATAAAGCCAAGACAGGAAGTAAAAACCTTGTTTCCATTAACCAAAAAGACCACACAGACCTATAGAAATCAAAAAACCATACAAAAAAGGTCATTATTATTAGTCTACAAGCAAAACAGTAAATTTATAGCAGTTTTGCTGTTTAATTGAACAGTTCCAATAAAAATCCTTATCTGTGTTTCAACGCGAAAATACGTTTTTATGCTTTAAATTTAATTGACCCCATACCACCTACTTGTAGTTTAAATCCAACACAAGGAGTAGTATGAAATGCCCAAAATGTAATACTGAAGAAGATAAAGTGATCGATTCTCGCCCATGGAAGGACGGAGCCGTTGTCCGTCGCCGTAGGGAGTGCCTCTCATGTAACTATCGATTCACGACATACGAAGAGATTGAGCGGGAAGACCTTCGCGCCGTCAAGCGGGACGGCCGCTACGAGCCCTTTGACCGCCGCAAACTCGTCCTCGGCTTCCAAAAAGCGTGCGAAAAACGGCCCGTCAGCCCCGAACTAATCGAAAAAACCGTCGACAAAGTCATGGAGGAGCTCGAGCAGAAGTACGGCAGGGAAATCCCCACGACTGCCATTGGCGAGAAAATCATGGATTGCCTGAAAAAGATGGACGATGTTGCCTATGTCCGCTTCGCGTCCGTTTATCGGCAGTTCCGCGACGCTCGCGATTTTGTCAGCGAAGTCAAAAACCTAGGTGCCCGCTAAAAAATCAATCCCCGCCGCCCTTCCCCTGGTGACCATTCCAGGTGGCTCCCCCGCGCGCCTAAGCGAAAACTGGCTCATTCTATCCATCGAAAAAGCCGCAGTCCAAGCCGGCCACTTCGCATGGCCTCTTGCCCCCGAGGTCGCCCGCGCCGTAATCCACTACCTCAAACATGACTTTCGAAGACCTAAAATCGAAAGAGAAACCCTCGAACTCATTCTCCGTCGCTCCCTTGCGGGGATCGGCTGCCCCGCCATCGCTCGCCACTTTGAACTCGTCTCCTCCGCCCCCTCAATCAACCTCGCCACCCTCGCCCAGCAAGCCCCCCTCGAAATCCTCTTTTTTCAACAACTAGCCTCCCTCGTCGATGAAAAAGTCACTTCGCTCGCCTCGGCTCTTCGTCTCGAAGGCCTTCGCTCCTGCGTTCTCGCCCTCACCGGTTCCGCCTCCTGGCGCAACTCCTGCCAACGCTTAAGCGATGAAATCGTTCACTTCATTCGTGCACGCGCTCGCACCCTGAGCCCTTCCCTCCTCGAACTCACCATCTGGTAAAACCCATGGCTAAAACGATCTTCGAAAAGATCGTCGACCGCGAAGCCAAGGCCGACATCCTGTACGAGGACGATCACATTCTCGCCTTTCGGGATGTCGCCCCCCAAGCCCCTACACACATCCTCCTCATCCCGAAAAAACACCACGCCCGACACGGCGCCGTGCCCCCCGAGGATCATTCACTCTTTACCCACCTCTTCGTCGCGGCCCAACGCGTAGCCCGCCAAACCGGCCTTGATAAAACTGGCTACCGCCTCGTCATCAATAATGGCCCCGATGGGGGAGAAACCGTTCCTCATCTCCACCTCCACCTTCTCGGGGGACGCCCCCTCGCTTGGCCCCCAGGATGAAAAATCTCCTTCTCTCTCCTTGGGTTATTGTCATTGCTTGTGCCCTTCTCACAACTCTCACGGACACACTCGGAACACTTTGGTGGGAGAAAAAACAAACCATCGTTCTACTTAGCACTCTTCTACTGGCCCCCATCGCTTTCTTAAGCTTCGGATATGTAGGCAGTCACCTTGGGTTAGCTCGAGCCTCCAGCCTCACCAATAGCCTGATCGTGGTTGGGCCGATTCTTGTCGGCGTACTCTTTCGTCAGGAACTCCAACAACTCTCCTTCATGCAGAGAATTGGAATCGGCCTAATCGTTTCAGGCACCGCCATGCTGACTCTCTTCCGCACGCCAAATATCAGCTGAGGTCTTTAATCAGAATTTTCGAATTTCGCCCGCTCGCCTCGTACGAGGTCTTCCTCTCAGGAGGCAGAACCTCAATCGTCCCTTCCATAAATCCACCTTTGCTCTGCAGGTAATTAAACGCTTGGGTCGATAAGGCCAAAAGCTTCTTCATCCCCATCTCCTTCGCCCGGCTCTCCGCATACAGCATCAGCTTTCTTCCGATTCCACTATTTTCATATCCCGACGCTACAAACAAACACCCCATCTCCGCCACCTTGCCCTCGAGCGGATGCACGGCCACACAACCCACCATGTTTCCATCAATTTCAAATACACTGTAATCCCCAATCGCCGACGCCACTTCCGTCCGCGTCCGCTTGGCCAACTCCTCAGCCGCTACCGAACTTCCAATCAACCGCATGATCGACCTCACATCCTTCTTTAAAGCCTTTCGAATTTCCGTGTACTCATCGGCATACACCATGGTTCCGACCCCCTCACTCGAAAAGAGCTCTTCCAGCAAGGCATCATCCGCAAGCCCATCCAAAATGTGCGCCCGACTTACTCCCTCCTTACACGCCCGCAAGCCGTGCTCCAACTTGGATGCAATTTCACCACTCAAATCACCTTTTTTCTTCTTTAACCAATCCGTCGCCTCCTCCACCGATAGCTGGGCAGGCTTTTTCCCATTCATCGGCAAGGATCCGCTCCCAGTCAGGAAAATCAGCTTCTCCGCTTTCAACGCTTCCGCCACCTCCAGCGCCACCCCATCTGAATTGACCCGATACGTCCGTCCATCCCCATCCACCCCCATCGGTGGAATCACAGGTATAATTCCATTCTCCAGCAAGGTTTCCAGAAACCGCGTGTCCACCCGTTCCACCCGCCCCGTCCACTGCTGATCTACCCCACCTAAAATTCCTGCTGGATGCGCAATTACCGCATTGGTCACCGCACCCCGCAAATCCGCATCCGCCAAGTTTTGCAATATATCGTGGCTGTAGGAATTTGCCGCCCGCTCCGAAACCCGCAGGGTGGGCTCATCCGTGACACCCAAACCATCCAAGTTCGAAGCCTTCACTTTCATTTCCGTGGCGATTTTTTTGATCCGTGCGCTAGCCCCATGAACCAAAACCACCCGAATGTTCAAGCTCCGTAAAACAGAGATATCCAGAAATAAACTCGCCGCCCTTTCGTCCTCCAATACCGCACTGTCCACACTGAGAACAAAGAGCTTGTCCCGAAAACTGGGGATATAAGTCAGGATTCCCCTTAAATCGGATGCTTTCATAGTGGATTTTTTACCATCTTTACCTTCATTTGAACAAACTTATGTCGCGGGGTCACAACTCCGTAAAAAGGCCAGATTTTCCCGATCCTCCCGCTCCCCAGGTGGCAACTCTCCAATTCTGGGAATTCCCACCCAACGTGCATCTTGAAGAAAAGCTCTCAATCCCGAGCCTCCAATTTTTCCCCTCCCCAAGTGCTCGTGCCGATCTACCCCCGATCCACAATCCGTCTTGGAATCGTTCACATGTATCACAGTTAGAAATTTTCTTCCCACCTCCCTCTCCAATTCCTCCCCAAGCCGTGCCCGCTCGTCCCCTTTACGTAAATCATACCCCGCCGCAAATGCATGGGCCGTATCCAAACATGCCGCCCTCCTTGTCTGTGGAATCCCACGCACCAACTCCCCCCACTCCCCAAAATCCCGGGCTAAAGCCGATCCTTGCCCCGCCGAGTTTTCCAATGCCAACTTTACCTTTTCAGTCTTGGATCTCTCCAACGCCTCTTGAAAACCCTCTACCGCTAACCGCCTAGCCTCACTCGGCTCTCGATCCCCATGACTTCCGCAATGAACCACCACCGTCTCCAAAGACAATTTCTCCGCTCTTTCAATTTCCTCCGCCAACGCCCGGATCGATCTCCTCCGCGTCTCCCCGCAACCTGCCACATTAATCAAATAGCCAGCATGGGAACAGACCCACAGATCCTGGCTCTTCTTTCCTTCTTTAAAAAGAGCACTCTCCTCCTCATCCAGTCGTGGCATCTCCCACCTGCGATTACTTTTTACAAAGATTTGAGCTGCGTCCTCCCCCAGAGTCTTAGCCCTACTCAACATCTCTATCAATCCACCTGCGGTTGAGGTATGCAGACCGCACCGGCTCACACTCTTCTTGGAAGATTTATTTTGCTTCGTCATCAAAATTACGGGGTTTCCAAACGGGATTCTTTAGCGATCCACTCCCTTCATATTGAAACATCTGGCTCACCAGAAAGAAGGGCACACCCGCAGGACCCCGTAGATTTTGTCGCATGATAAAGTTCTCCAGCCGATCCTCGGAAATGTCGTAAACACCCTGCCCCGTCGTTACAACAAGCGTCGATTCGATATTCAGTTTTTTCACATCCAATCTCCCCTTGGCTAACTCAAAGTCCATATCGGCATTCTGATCCGTTAATCCCACCCACTCCGCTGGCGCATTCATGGCCGACGCAAACGCCCCCATTCCCGGCAAAACTCCTTCATCCACGAGTAGTCGCCCCGCTCCACTCCACTCTTTCCAGTTCGCCGTAGGACCATTCAACGTAACTTTTCCACTAAATTTTCCATCATATCCCTCAAAATCAAAATAGGTTTTCACCAACTTCGCAAAATCTACGCCACTAATTTTCTGAATATCGGTCGTCTGCTTTTTTTCTTTCCCATCCACTTCCACTCGCACCTCCACCTTTCCTCCCAATACTTTTGCAGGCCGGTTCTTTTCAGTTCTCACAATCACTTTCCTACCCACTACCTCCACCACCATATCCATTTCAGTGAATTCCAGCTCTTTTCCCGCTACAACATAGTTCATCCCCTCCGGCGCCAAAAGCGTGGCCCGCAGATTGGACCCACCTTTCTCCTCCAAATCCACCTCCCCCTCCAGAACGATCGTGGGGCGACCTCGAAAAAGATACGGCTTCATGGTTTTCTCAAACTTCGCACCAAATACCTTCGAAAACTCCTGAACAGGAAGAGTGGATCGAGTTCCCAAAAACCTCACCTTTTCGGGTTCAAATCCATAGATAAATTCACCCGTCCCCTCCCCCCCCGCCGCTTTGACCCTTAGTTCCTTAACCGTCAATTGCCCACCAGCCAAAAGCACATTTCCCGCCAACTCCTGCATCTCAACACCCTTATAAGCAAGATTTTGTACCTCGATTCTTCCCTCCACCCGAATCAGATTCATCTCAATCGCCGCACCCGTGATCTGAGCTGAGATTTTTGGATTCGATCTCAGTTCAAGGCTTTGCATAAAGGGCTTTGCCCCATCTCCCAGCCAAGGCACCAACCAAACTAAATCGATGTCACTTCGATAGCTTCCTTTCAGCTCAGCTTTCCCATCAAAACCAAGTTGTAAACTCGCTCGACCATTCACTCCCTCGACCTCAAAACCTTGGATCATCCACCTCTTCCCACTGATGACCCAAGGGAAAATTAGTTTTCGATAAGCATTCTTTCCTACCCGAAACTCCCCCATCTCGACCCGCCCCTGCCATAAAAACCCTTTCGCACTTTTCCAGTCAAAGTCGATCTCGCCCGAAATTGCAGGGGGTTTTGCCCCATGAAACTCCTTAAATCCTGCCGTCCCAAGACCCCCAACAGCCGCAAACTGATCCAGATCTGCATTTGAAAAATAATCCACCTCCCCTTTGCCCTTTGCTAAATCGGCATACCCGTTCACCCGAATCTCGCCCCGCTTCAGCCCAATTTCAAACTTAGGAAACTGCAACATCCCGTCTCCCACCGTAGCCCTGATCTCGATATTTTTTAGTTCCACACCCCGCCATACGTTTCCAGATCCGGTAATCAGAATCTCTGCTTTTGCTTGCTCGGGTTGTCCCACCTCCAAATCAAAATCTGCGCGTATTTTCGGCGCTGGACCGCCCAATTCTCCCAGAACTCTTTCTACATCCTTCCACACTCTCCCAAAAATCTCATTCGGCGGGGCGATTTCTCGCCCTGCCTCTAATCCTACCCGCCCCTGTAACGCAAGATCGAATCCAAGGATCTGACCTCGCCCACGCTTAAGCAAAATCTCCCCAGGCCGAAACTCCATGACCGCCTCCACCCGGCGAGCGGACACTTGCACTCCATCTCCCAACGGCCATGCCACATCCCCATCCCGGAGTTGTGCCCCCGCAAGAATCGGTTCTGCCTCTCGCCAACCCAACCAATTTAAACTCAACTCCACTTCAGCAATACGTAGCTGCTCAATTTTTCTCCCTCCATCCCGATACACCACCAAATCCCTCGCGACCAAACCCCCTAAAGGATCGATGGTTAATTTCCCCATATCGATGTGTAAACCCCGCAAGGCAAACTCCTGCACAAGCACAGCCTTCACACTTGAGGGCACTCCTACCAACCGACCCCATACGGCACTTAAGGCTACAAGCAGAACCAACATTCCTGCCGCCCGCTGAAACCACCTCAAAGCCGACCCCGTTGTTTGAGGACGAATTCGACGGCGAATCTCACTTAAAATTGGGGTGTTCATCTTTTCCGATCATCGCTATGATTTGCCACTCTAGAATCCAAAAATTAACCTATGTCTGATAACCGCATGGAAAAGATCGTCGCTCTCTGTAAACGCAGAGGCTTTATCTTCCCGTCTTCCGAAATCTACGGCGGCCTCAACGGCGCTTGGGATTACGGCCCCCTAGGGGCTGCCCTAAAACGAAATCTGAAGGATAACTGGTGGAAATGCATGACCCAGTACAGGGACGATATCGTCGGGATGGATGGCGCCATCCTCATGAGTCGCTCCGTATGGAAAGCCAGTGGACACGAGGCCACCTTCACCGATCCCATGGTCGACTGCAAAACCTGCAAGGGTCGCTTCCGCGCCGATCAGGTCTCCGCCACGCCCTGCCCCCAAAAACCCAGCAAAATGGTCAACGCCTGTGGTGGGGAGCTGACCGAACCCCGCCAGTTTAACCTGATGTTCAAAACCTACGTCGGCCCCGTAGAGGACGAGCGAAACCTTACCTACCTCCGCCCCGAAACCGCACAAGCCATGTTCGTCCAATTTAAGAATATTCTCGAGGTTTCTCGCAAAAAACTTCCTTTTGGAATCGCCCAAATCGGAAAAGCCTTTCGAAACGAAATCAACCCCCGAAACTTCACCTTTCGCTCCCGTGAATTCGAACAGATGGAGGTCGAATTCTTTGTTCGCCCAGCGGAAGGCAAGAAATGGCTCGATCAGTGGCTGGAGGATCGCTTGTCGTGGTACGAATCCATCGGCATTCCTCGCAATAAAATCACGATTCTCGACGTGCCCGAGAAAGATCGCGCTTTTTACTCCCAAGGCACCTATGACCTCCTCTACGCGTTCCCCTTCGGCACTGAGGAACTCGAGGGAATCGCCTACCGCACCGATTACGACCTGAAACAGCACCAGGAAGCCAGCGGCAAGCCTCTGGAGTATTTTGACGAGGAAACAAAAGAAAAGTTTATTCCCCATGTCGTCGAACCCAGTGCAGGAGTCGACCGCACAACCCTCGCACTTATTTGCGAGGCCTACGACGAAGAAGAAGTCACCGACGAAAAAGGGGGCAAAGAAACCCGGGTCGTTCTCCGCTTTCATCCCAAAATGGCACCTATCAAGGCAGGGATCTTTCCTCTTCTAAAAAATAAGCCTGAACTCGTTGAAAAAGCACGAGCCTTGACCCAAGACCTTCGGAAACACTTTGCTGTGTTTTATGATGAATCGGGCGCAATCGGTCGCAGATACCGTCGACAAGATGAAGTGGGTACTCCCTTCGGCATCACCGTAGATTTCGAAACCCTAGAGGGAGTGAAAGAGGGTCCGCTTGCTGGCCAAAAAGACACAGTCACTCTTCGACATCGTGATTCGATGAAGCAAGAACGCCTGCCCATCTCAGGCCTACTGGCCCGTCTTCAGACAGACCTAGGCTAGAGTATATGGCGCGCCGTCGCCCACCCCGCTCTGTTTTGCCTCGGGCGTTCGCTCACCTCGACCTACAGCGTCAACAACGCCTTGGGGCTCCCGAAATCGTCTATGGGGCAGGAAAAACTGTTTCTCAAATCGCAGCAATTATTCGGCGTCTTCACTCCGCTCGCCAACCTGTCCTCACAACCCGCGTGGATTCCATGAAAGCCCGCCAGCTCCGTCGCCTTTTCCCAAAAGGAAAATATCACCCCTCCGCCCAAACGTTCACCCTACCCCTGGGCAAAAGCAAATCACCCACACATCCATCCCTTCAGGTTGCTATCTGTGCAGCAGGAACCTCCGATCATCCCGTCGCTGAGGAAGCTTTTGTAACTCTCCAATTTCTGGGTCATCGCCCCACTCGCTTTTATGACATCGGCGTGGCAGGTCTCCACCGGACCATCCAACATCTGGATGCCCTCCGCAAACATCATGCCCTCCTCGTGGTTGCAGGAATGGAAGCCGCCCTACCCAGTGTTCTGGGTGGACTCATACGCACCCCACTCATCGCCGTTCCTACCTCCGTTGGATACGGCGCACACCTCAAGGGAATCACCGCACTGCTCGGAATGCTCAACTCCTGTGCTCCAGGAATTACCGTCGTCAATATCGACAACGGTTTTGGGGCCGCTTACTCGATTCACCGCATGGCCCTAAGCCGTGACATCCATTCCCCCTAAAATCCTCCCTTTCGTCTTCACTGTTTCCTAAGCACAATCACATCTGTGCCTACGATTCTTTTGGCCCAGGAGGATCCCGATGCCGCAGCCCAGCTGAATGCCCTCCTCCAAGACTTTTTTCCTACCGCACAACTTCAACTGCTTACCGATTTTACTTCTGTCGCTGAAACTCTCGCCTCAGGCACTCGAACCTCCCTCCTCCTAAGCGACATCTTCTGGGGCGACGCAGATCAGTCCGGACCCCTACTTCTTCTGGCTGAAACATACCCCGAAACTCCCATCGGAATCGTCAGCCGCTTCGACCTCTCCCAAACCCTACCCCCCGCCTATCCCATCCCATGTCTCAAAGCCGACGATCATCTGCCACTCGCAATGGCAGAATTAATGGAAAACTTTTCAGGTCGCTCCTTCGGACCTTACTCAGTTCTATCTCCTGCTGGCCCCCACCCTTTGGGTCGCCTCTACTGGGCCAAACATCAACAACTCGAACGCCAAGTCCAACTCCTTATTCCCCCGACAGGTTCCCCCACGTTTTCAAAAAAGATCTGCGCCTACGCCCGTCTCAACCACGCCTCCGTCTATTCAATCTATGAGTCGATTCCATCCGAGGATCGTATCTTCGTGGCTCTGGAGCCCGTTCTTCACCCCACCCTTCTCCACATTCAAAACCAAAATACCCCACTCACGCTTCTTTCGGGAGCACGCCTCGCGACCACTCTCGCTTCCGTGCTCTCCGAAATGGAATCCTCCTCCATCCCATCCCGACTTCTCGGTCCGTACGACTACACTCTATCCCCCAGCGGAACTCCCCGACTCCGAAACCCCGTTGCCTACCCTGGGTTGCCCGAATCTTCTCATTTCGAAAACTCAAACCAACTTGCATCTCTTCTCGAACCCCTACTTACCCCATCCCCCTCCACATCGACTCTTCTCAAGATCCTTCGAAACCCAGGCATATCTGCCTTCGATCTTCTAATCCAAACACGCAATTTCGAACGGCAACTTGCCGATGTTCAAGTAGTCCACGTTCGAGACGAGGAAATCGAAGCCGCAAAAAAGATGGTTCAGGCCCGTATTCTACGCCGCTGGACGATCGCCATCGGGTCCCTTGCGGCTGTCGCATTTTTGACAATCGCCTCTTGGACAATTTACGATCGTCTTTTTCTTGATCGTCCTGGCACGCTCGATCACGAAGAAATCCTCGTTCCGGCAGGGCGAGTCTCCCTTCCAGGCTCAGACGTGGATGTAAAAGAATTCTACCTGGACCGACATGAAGTCACGATTGGTCAGTACGAGAAGTTCCTCGAAGCACTTCCTAAAATCGGAAATTGGAAAACCTTACTCCCTCCCACGACTGTCGGAGCTCAATCTACCGTTGGGGATCTAGAGCCCACCGGTTGGAAGGATATTCTGAATCGAGCTCGTAAAGGGGACAAGTACAACGGCCAAATCCGTATCACCCGCGATACTCCAGTATTCTTTGTGAACTACGCGAGCGCCTACGCCTACGCAAAATGGAAAAAACGTCGACTACCCACTACGAATGAATGGCTGCGTGCTGCCTCGGGTAACGATCGACGCCCCTACCCTTGGGGAACGAACTCAGACGCCATGGGTATCAATCTCGCATTAGGAAAAAAGGATTCAGAACTCAAAACCTACGACCATATGATGCCAGTCGAAACCAATCCTGCGGACATAGGTCCCTTCAAACACTTCGATTTAGGCGGAAACCTCAGCGAATGGGTAGCCTCTCCCAATCCACTTACTCCTGTTTTTATTGGTGGTAATTTTAGCGACCTCTTTCCTGTCTCCAATGCAAAGTCAACCCGAGTTATAAATGCCACCACAGGGGCACCCTTTATCGGGTTCCGCACCGCGCGTTCTCCTTAATCCCCCTTCCAGTCGAGGTCAGATCGTACGGAGCGCTCTCTCAAGCTCTTCAGTTTTTTCGACCGGCATTCGACACACTCCCCCTTCACATAAATAAGCCGTTCCCCTTCTTGTCTCTTTTCCAAGCTTTCGGACAAATTCACTTGGATGATCCTCACTCGCTCCCGTGATCAGTAGATCAGGTCGATAAACATTCCCCACAACTTCTAGGAAGTTTTCGCGATCTGTCCCAGCCAAGATCAATCGAGTCGAACGTTCGCCAATTCTCTGCAGGGCCATCAAGCCGTGGGGAACCGCCTGAGGCAGTCTCCTCATCCTCTCACCCAACCAATCGAGAATTCTCCGAGCTGCATTCTCCCACTCCACCTGATCCGTAAGTCGTGCCAACTCAGCCAAGGCAAGTGCCGCGACAGCATTTCCACTCGGTTCCGCTCCATCGTAATCGTCTTTCATTCGGGCAATTAGACTCTCATCCACACTCGCCCATAATCCACCCCTTTCCCTGTCTTCAAACGTTTCCAACATCTGTTTCGCTAAATCCACTGCCCGCTTGAGATACTCTACTTTTAAAGTGACCTGATGAAGATCGACTAGGGCCTGTAAAACCCCCGCATAGTCCTCCAATAGGCGCGCATCATCCTTTTTTCCGTTTCGCCAACGGTGCGTTGGTGTCCCGTCCTTACGCAGAAGATTCTTTTCCAAGAAACCCCATATTTCCTCCGCCCTTTTCGCATCATGGGACCCTCCGCCCCATCGTGCCGCCTTCGCATACCCTGAAATTGCTAACGCATTCCAAGAGGTCAGCACCTTATCATCTTTTCCTGGACGAATCCTACCTTCCCTTCTCGTCCTCATTTTATCTCTCAAACCATCCAAAATATCATCCTCATCCGCCGTCGGAACTCTTTGGAGTGCTAAAACATTCCACCCTTTGACTGGGTGATGAGGATCCATGAAGTTCCCCGCCTCGGTCACTCCCCATATTTTCTCGGCCAACTTAAATTCCCCCTCTGTCGCAAGTTCCCGTATTTCACTCCTTGTCCACACGTAGAACTTCCCCTCTGCCCCCTCACTGTCTGCATCCTCGGCCGATGCCAACCCTCCCCCTTCCACCCTCAAATCTCTTTCCATGTATTCAGCGATCCCTCTCACCACGTCCCTAGGCCACTGCTCCCCTAACGCCACCCCCAGCTCCGCATACAGGCCCATCAACTGGGCATTGTCGTAGAGCATCTTTTCGAAATGAGGTACCGCCCACTCCCCATCCACTGCGTACCGATGAAAGCCACCCCCAATCTGATCGTAGATCCCACCCATCCACATCGCTCGGCCTGTATGCCTCACTATATCCAAAAGCTGCTCACTCTTTTCTGCATAGGACCTTCTCAATAAGAAAAGAGGTTGGCTCGGCCTAGGAAACTTGGGCGCCCCACCAAATCCCCCGTGCTTTCGATCATACTCCATTGCCATCTCATCTGTCCCGGCCTTTAGAATTTTATCCCCATCAGAGACTCCACTCCCCCCCGTTCCCTGCCCTAAAGTTCGAACCCGTTGAGATAACTCCTCCGCCCACCCCTGCACCTCCTCCCCTCTCTCCCTCCACGCCGCTGCAATCTGACCCAACACATCCACAAACCCAGGCCTCCCATGCCCCCCAACTGGCGGAAAATAGGTACCCCCATAGAACGGCTTTCCTTCAGGGGTCACCCAAACGGAAAGAGGCCACCCCCCCTGACCCGTCATAGACTGAACGGCCGTCATGTAGACTCGGTCCACATCCGGACGCTCCTCCCGATCCACTTTGACTGAAATAAAATCCCGATTCAGCACCTTGGCCACATCCTCACTCTCAAACGACTCCCGCTCCATCACATGACACCAGTGACACGTCGAATATCCGATGCTTAGAAAAACCGGCTTATTTTCCTCCTTCGCTTTCCTCCA
>JASGCJ010000029.1 GCA_030054195.1 Minisyncoccota bacterium | reverse complement strand
CCTCGGGCAACTCCATCGCCTTGCAGAGACGCGATGCCACTCCCAACTTTGTGATGACTGGGTATAGGACTTTTTTACTTTGAATCAGCTCGAATTCGGTCTGAAAGAATACCGGATCGAATGCCTCAAAGGAGGTTTGGAAAACCTGCAAATCACGGTTCTCTTTTTCGACGCGTAAAACAGCGGAAGATTCATAAATTTTAGGTTGTAACTTTGTGACGACGAATCCTGTCGCCATCACCAGCGTTAAGATGGTTATGGAGGTGGGCCAACGATTCCGGATAACACGCCATAAGTCGTTGACGTGAAACGAGGCTTCCCCTGCATTCTGGGTCGCTGCACCATACCCATAAGATGGTGGGGTCTCGCTAAACTCGCTCACAACCCCAAACTACTCGGGTTCGGAAACTTTCGCAATCAGTAGGTACCGCGCACCCCTATATAGACCACGTTCCGATTGTAACTACCTCCGTTGGAATTATTTTCATCAAAATAGGATTGAAAGGTACTAAAAGTATAACCCAACTCTGCCGAGAGGTATGGATAAAAGGCATAAGACAATTTGCAGTTATAATTCGCAACAGTTTGCTGCCCGCTTCCTTGGTATCCTCCGTAAATAAGGAGGCTTTGCTCTTTATCGTACTCTGGTGTGTAAATGGCAAGTTGAACGCTTAATGATTGGACAAGTTTCAGCTTCTCCGTGAAAGCATGGTCTGAACTAAGACTTAAGTTGTACGATTCAGAATCAGAGGAAGTGGCTTGAGTTGACTGCTGCACCTGAATCGAAAAGCCAGCCGTAAGCGAGTTTTGCTGTCCATAATTCCAAGTTGAGCTCAAAGAAACAAAAGGATAAACCGCAATCTCCTGCTCGCCACTGTTAAGTCCCCCTGCCCCAACATTGAGAGGGTTATCGTTTGTGCCGAAATTATCGTTCAACTGAATACCTGCACGACCTGTAAAAAACAGTGTCGGCAGAAATGTGTGATCTGCTCCCAAGGTAATAGCAAACTGCTGGTTGTCTCGAAAAGTTTGGTCGCTGTAGTAATCAAAGAGTTGATAGTCGAGCGAGAAGGTGCCCACCGTCTCAGGGGTAAAATCGAGTCGGAACTGCTGGAATGCACCATTGTTCATATAGTTGGACTGCGAAGCACTGCCGGACTGAATGACGCCCGAATTGTTATAGCTAGCGGGACCGTCGGAGTTCACAACTTGGTTGTTCCAGCGCGTGACCATAGAGAGTCGGTCCGTAAGACGGTAGTCCGCTTTGATTGTTCCCAGATTAATTATACTGCCTTGGGTGTTGGTTACAGGTGCTAAACCAGCAGAGAACTGGGTGCCGATCGGTTGCTCAAAGTAATTGAAATTGTCCGCGATCGTAATACTGAAACGCGGGTCAAAAGCGTACGTGTATTGACCTGTAAAAGTCTGGTTGTACTGAATGTCGACAGACGAATTGAGACTAGGAAAGTAGATCCCTTGAAAGTCGTATCTCGCGGATAGATCTGCCTGTAATCCAGTGTAGTTATAGCCGAGGGAGGGATTCACACTCGAGTAGGTGCTCGAATTAACATCATTCGAGCTCTGATACGATTGAGTTAAAGGATTGCTGTCGTATCCTTCCCGAATTGCCACGGTGGCAGTGAATGGTTTCGCCCCTTGCTGACCAGCTGATCCTTCAATCTGAGCAGAGTTTACGCTCGATGATATCTGGGCAAAGTTTACGCTCGAAGATCCAACGAGAATGGCCCACAACAAAGGCCATCGAATCAAAGGTCTCAATAAACCTGCCGACATCCACTAAATCTTGTGGTTCGCAGGATTTATTCAATCAAAAGACCCAGCCTATGGTACTGATTTGTTAAAGGATTGCCAATAACATGTCGAGAAGTAGAAATTGAATTAAAGACTACTAATCAACTAGTTCCACCTTTTTTGTATAGATAAAAGTAAATAGTCATTATTTGGAGGTAACGAAGTAACAAACGACTGAGGAAGATCAGGTGGTTTTTGCCTCCGAATGACGTCTGCCCATGCAGCCCACTCCGAATTTTCTTGGAGCATCTGGCTATACATCTTCACGTCCGAACTAGCAGGCGTAAAAAGAATACTAAAAACAGGAGTGACTCGGTCGTGGATTTTAATCAATTCATCTCGCGTTGCAGGAACCCACAAAGTGGGTTGGTTCGAATACCATGCCTCGGCTGCAGGCAAATCGCTTGCCTGAAACTCTTTAGGCTCAAACCACGATCGCATGAATAAAAATATTGGCGGATAAGTCGGCGGATAAGCAAAAGGGGCAGAGTCCGACCGAACCACTTGGTACGTCAAGGGGGCGGTAGCCAAGATACCAAAGAGCACAACGAATATTTTTTTAAGTAGATCAACCTCCAGGTTCCATCGCTCGACTAAAACAAAAAGGCCAGCAGCCCCATAAACCGATGCAAGAGGCAGGAGAACCATAAGAACCGGGCGAGAGCCCTCACCGCCGTCTCGAACAACGAAAGCAGTTGCCACAATTAGGGCAGCTACACCGGCAAGCCATAGAAGCTTAGCTGTGGCCGCAGAAATTCGTCGAAATCCGTGAAGAACGCTAAATAAAGCCAATATACCCGCGAGAGTTGCGCCGCAAGAAATGGGGCCTTGCGAAATAAGAAACGTTATTCCACGTATTGCAGATCCAAAAATACGACTCCAAACGTTGGTTTTTTCGATATCAAAGTTGTAAGTTCGCCAAACTAGGTTGCCTGGATAGTGGGCAGAATCAGAGATCAGGTAGGCCCAGTTGAGGCCGATAGGATTTCTGGTCTTAACCCAAAGCCAACCCAACCAACCGAAAAAGAGGACTAGTGGGATTGCAATTCCAAGAATCAACCAAATCCGACCCCTTTGAAAAAGGGCAATCCCACAAACCAACAAAGCCAAAACAGGCCAGATGTGGATCATCTGAACTAAGGGGGTGAGTCCTAACGTGAACCCAGCAATTCCAAACCACAGACCCCCTCGATCCGAAAGCTCATCGGGATTTTCCTCTCCAACCAATCCGCGATAAAAGAAATACCCCGACCACGCATACAAAAAGGCGACTAGGCAAACAGCGCCACCCGAGATCGCCTCATTCCACAGTGCCGTACTTCCAATAAAAAATACTGCCGACAAAATTCCTACGCCAAAGTCAAACTGCCCAGCACCCCAAAGATAAACAGCCAAGACAGTGAGCGACACACATACCAAATTAAAAATTAAAACAATGTAGTCGGGAGGATAGACCCTCATTCCTTTGATCGCCTCAGGCGAGACCGACATAGGGATCTTCCCCGATAACTGCCCCAACTTGAAAAGCCCCCCCAACAGAACTGGATATAGGGGTGGGTTTAAAGTCTCAGGAAATGCACTTACCTCTGGCGCATCATTTCCAAACTTTGCCCGCACTTGCCACAAGGCCAGTGGCCGAATCAGTTGGGTTGTTAACCCCTGCCCAGTGGCAATTTGGCGTGCCTGTTGAGCAAGATCCATGGCTTCCTGAGTCCTTAAGCCATTGAATTCACTGATACCGATCCATGCAACAAGACCCATTGTCAAAAAAGCCAGCGCAACAATCACAAGAACCCTGCGCAAGCCTCCCTCCTCCAAATTATAGACCAGATCCTGAATTGTGCTCACCGAGGCATCTTACCTTTCTTGGAAGATTGAGCCAGCTTACGATGAAGCGTTCGACGACTGATGCCCAAAGCTTGAGCTGCCTTCGAAATATTTTTCCCAGATTTATCCATTGCCGCATCAATTAAGTTTTTCTGGATTTTGTCGAGCCGTAAGCTCGCTGGCTCAATCCGCGGCTGAATTCCGTCACTCCCTCTTCGCACAGAGTTAGGCAGATCATCAGGCTCAATTGTTTTTCCCTTAGCTAAAACCACCCCGTGCTCGACAGCCGTTCGTAACTCACGAACATTTCCCGGCCAACGATAATCCATAAACAACTTGATGCTGCTAGGAGCAAAAGACAGATCCCCTTTCCCGTTCTCCAAGCTGTACTCCTTGCGAAAAGATTCCGCCAGAATCGGAATATCCTCTGGCCTTTCTCGCAAGGGGGGTATCTGAATTTGGACAACCCGAATCCGAAAGTAGAGATCCTCCCGAAATTTCCCCTCCTGCACCAAACGATCTAAACTTCGATGAGTCGCCGCAATGAGCCGAACATCGACATTGATCAAACGATTTCCCCCCACTCTCTCTAAAGCTCGCTCCCCCAAAACCCTCAATAGTTTTACCTGCGTGGCCGCATCGATCTCCCCTACCTCATCCAGAAAGATGGTCCCACCTTGAGCCTGCTCAAAACGACCGATTCGCCTCTCCGTTGCGCCCGTGAAGCTCCCTTTTTCATGACCAAAGAGTTCGCTCTCTAAAAGCTGAGGGGAAAGAGCCGCACAGTGGACGGCCACAAACGGACCACCTTTCCTAGAGCTCAAGCCATGCAAGGCTCGTGCAACCAACTCCTTCCCTGTTCCGCTTTCCCCTTCAAGCAAGACGCTCGCCTTTGAATCCGCAACCTGACGAACTCGGTCCAAAACTTTTTCGATTGCCGCCGACTTTCCCAAAATTCGATCCAGTCCAAAGGAACGCTCTAACTGAGCCTTTAAATGAACATTTTCTTGCTCCACTTGGACAGTTCGAACCGCCCTTTGCAGTAGAAGTTGAGCATGCTCCAGATCCAAAGGCTTCGTGACATAATCATAGGCCCCTTGCCTCATAGCCTCCACAGCGCTCTCCACGGAACCATAGGCTGTCATGACAACACATGGGGGTGGAAGATTCTGCCTCTGGCACAACTTAAGAACGTCTAAACCACTTTCGCTTCCCAATCGCAAATCCGTGAGAACAACATCCATCGGTTCGGACTTCATCAGATTTTTTGAACTTTCTACATTGGCAGCTACAAAGACTTCGAAATCATCTTCCAAGGCACGACGCAGCGCATCCCTTGTGTTTTTTTCATCATCCACTACAAGCAACTTTGGCCTCATACGGAGGCCCCCTCTGCCTCTACCCCTGAGGTTTCCGTCAGCAGATGAACCCGCTTTTCATATATAGGAATTAAAATCTTCACTGTTGATCCCTTCCCCTCACGGGTCGTGATCTGCACAGATCCACCATGTTCGCGGGCTATTCTTTGAACAATCATGAGTCCCAGTCCTGTGCCATCTTTGCGGGTCGTAAAAAAGGGAGTGCCTAAATGAGGAAGATCATCAGCGGAAATTCCTGACCCATTATCCCTACACTCAAAAACCCAAAAATCACCTTCCCGACGCACATGAATGGAAATTAAACCCTGCTCTCCGGCCGCCTGCATTGCGTTGCGGACTACATTATAAATCGCCTGTTTCATCTGTTCCCTATCCATCGGAACCCGAGGAGTATCGGAACTCAACTGCTTTTCCAAAAGAATTCCACGGTCTTTAAGCTCGATCTCAAGCGGAAGGAGTGCTTCCTCTATAACCGCCCCTGAGTCCTCCAGGGTTTTCTTTACAGGTTGAGGTCGGATTGCCCGCAGAAATTGCGTGATCAAGCCATCGAGCCTACGAATCTCCTGCTGGCAAGTGCCAATCGACTCTCTGATTTTCTTTGCGGAATCTTCCGCCAACCCAGCCACATCCTTCGCCATAATTTGCAAATGCAAATGGAGGCTGTTGAGAGGATTCCCCAGCTCGTGGGCAACACCTGCAGCTAAAAGAGTTAAAGCCTCCACGCGACCCGCCTCAACCGCACTTTTTGCCTCATTGCGATCTCGTGTTACATCATGAAAAATAGCCACATATAAAGCGCCCAAGCGCCCCGATTTCTCAAGCGGAACCAGATAGTAATTTAAAATTCGTGCCTCAGGGTAATTGACCTCAATTGTGCCCGAGGAAGAGCGATTCTCCCGAAGAGCCTCGCGCCAATCGATACCTCGAAGACTACGACCCAAAGTCCATCCGCCCAACTCCCCTGACTCAGGCAAGCCGAGGAGTCTTCCTGCAGCATGGTTCCGATAGGTTATTTTTCCATCCCCATCCACCACTAAAACCCCTTCTTGGAGAGTATTAAAAATTGTCTCTAAAAAACCTTTGTCATCAGCCAATCGGGCAATTTGAGACTGAATCTCCCCATGACCTACTCGATCGGCTCGTTCAAGAAGGCGCTCTAAAAAAGAGGATTTCATTCCTCAAGATTCCCTCTTCAGAACCAACGTTTAAACTTCAACCAAAGCCCCATTCCTAACATCAGGGCTAAAGTCACTCCCATGAGAGAATAGTAACCCATGGGGTGATTCAGTTCCGGCATATGCTGAAAGTTCATCCCATACCAAGATCCGACAACGACCGGCGGAATCGTAACCGCAGTTAGTGCGGTGAGAACTTTGATTCCCTCGTTAGCCTCGTGAGCCGAGCGATTCGTATAGACATCAAACGCTACCATCATCCGATCATTACACCCTTGCAAACGTTCATCTACCCTTGCCAAGGCATCTTGGACGTCACGAAAATAGGGCAACATAAGTGCACGAATCAGCTTTGACTCACCCCGTGCCAGACGGGAAATCACCTCCCTCTGCGGACGCAAGGCCTGCCTTAAACTAGAAAGCCGGCGCCGCGCCCGCAGAATCCGCTTCGACAGATCCTCACGCCGAACCCCCGATAGCGCCTTCTCCTCCACGTCCTCCATATCCTCCGTCAGAATCTCCACTACAGGTAAATAGGAATCGGCAACCTGATCAAGGATTTGATGCGCCAGTCGATCCGAACCCCGGGCTTGTTGAGCGGTCCCCTTTGTCAGTCGCTCTTTCAGGAAGGTAACACCGGGAATAGGTTCGCGATGGTAGGTCACCAAGAACTCTTTCCCCAAAAAGAGATTCAGTTCGGATATTTTTAGCGTCTTCTCAGTCGTAATCGCAACGCTATGCATAATCATAAAAAGGTAATCCTCGTAATCCTCAATTTTTGGAAGTTCGCTTAGGGTCACGCAGTCCTCGATTGCAAGCGGGTGAAATTCAAATAACAGCTCAAGGATTGCCTTGGTTTCCTCAGGAGTAGGGTCTGTTAGATCGATCCACAGAATCAACCCCTTGTCTCCACGGGCTAGCCGTAAAGCCTCCATTTCCACGTTGTGGCTCACTGGCCTGCCCTCACTGAAAACGAATGATTCAATCACGTTGCGAGTATCTCCCGATTTCCCTCTTTCGTCCAAAGTTTTCAGTCATCAAAAGAACTCGACTCGATTCTTCCTTAGTATCAGGTATCTTAGTTTTACATGAAAAAGCCTGTTCTTCTTCTGATTCGTGACGGTTGGGGGATTAACCCCGCGGGTCGATCAGGCGCAGAGCACCAAGGAGATGCTACCCTTCTTGCCTCAACCCCTGTTCATGATCAGCTATACAAGAAATATCCCATGTCCAGACTTCAGGCGAGTGGTCTGAAAGTCGGCCTTCCAGAGGGTCAGATGGGGAATTCAGAAGTAGGTCATCTAAACCTAGGTGCGGGAAGAATTGTTTACCAAGAGCTTACCCGAATCAATCTAGCTGTAGCGGATGGCTCCCTAGGAAAAAATCCGACTCTCCAAGCCTGCTTTGAAAAAGCCAAGGGGAAGCGCTTACACCTGATCGGCCTTGTCTCTAACGGCGGGGTTCACTCAAACATCGATCACCTTCTCGCACTCATTCAACACGCCTCCGATGCAGGTCATCGGGATATCTATATCCATGCGATCACCGATGGTCGGGACTGCTCTCCCACATCGGCTCGCGAGTTTATATCACAACTCGAGTCCAAGATTGCCTCATGCCCAGGATCTACCCTTGCTACACTCGTAGGCCGTTACTATGCGATGGATCGAGATCGACGATGGGAGAGAGTCAAACTTGCGCGCGATCTCTTCGTTGAGGGCAAGGGAGTACCAGCAAAATCAGCCTCCACCGCCATCTCAGAATCCTATGCCAATGGAAAAACGGATGAGTTCATTACCCCGATTTCCTTCCTCGGCTCAAATAAACCCCTAATCCGAGACGACGATGTCCTCTTCTTTTTTAATTTTCGTGCAGATCGGATGAGGCAAATCGTTCGCGCTCTCGCAGACCCAGACTTCTCTGAATTCCAATCAACGAATCAGCCCAAAGTTCATGTATTCACGATGACCCCCTACGAAAGTGATTTCACAAAGATGGGCATTCAGCATCTCTTCACTCCCCTCCCCATGAACGATCTACTTGGAGAAGTTGTGGCTGCACACGGTCTCTCCCAAGCAAGGCTTGCCGAAACGGAGAAATATCCCCACGTCACCTACTTCTTTAACGGCGGGAAGGAAACACCTAACCCGAAAGAGGAGAGAATAATGGTCCCCTCTCCTAAAGTCGCAACGTATGACCTTCAGCCCGAGATGAGCGCCCCTGCACTTACCGAGCGAGTTGTGGATCGAATCCAAAAAGGTATGGACGACTTAATCATCCTAAATTTTGCAAATCCCGACATGGTCGGTCACACGGGTGTCCTCACCGCAGGGATTCATGCCGTAGAAACAATCGATCGTTGCGTGGGCCAGGTTCTGGAAGCACTAGAAAAAGCAGGGGGAAAAGCTCTCGTGACAGCTGACCACGGAAACTGCGAACAGATGCTTGAAAAGAGTGGTGCTCCACATACCGCCCACACTACAAACTTGGTTCATTTTCTTTACGTTGCAGATGATGCAAACGAGCATGCCTTAGAGGATGGAATTCTTGCCGATGTGGCTCCCACCCTTCTGGATATGCTAAAAATCCCAAAGCCCCCTTCGATGACGGGTAAGTCACTTCTCCGCAAAAAATAAGATACTTTCAGTCTCGATTACAAAACCCCAAGAACCGGGATTTTCCTATCGCATGAAGGGACCTGACTGAGCCATCCACGAAAAAAGGTCTACAGCATTCGAAAAGGATCGTGCTTGAAAGCCCCCTTTCACCCCATATCCGTGCTCAAGAAAAATACCCTCTACCCCTGCGTTTTGTGCCGTTTTAAGATCGATCTCACTATCTCCTATGAAAAGGTGCCTTCCAAAACACGCGCCCATCTTTTGAAAAGCGAACCGTAAGGGACGAGGATCAGGCTTTCGAAAGCTTTCCTCCCCACTAACCACAACTCGGATCCAACTCTCCCAGCCTAAATCTCGAACCAAAGCACGTGCGGCGTTACCGTGCTTGTTTGTGCAAACTGCAAGTCGCCACCCTGATTGGATTAACCTCTGAATTCCCTCATGGACCCCCGGATAAGGTCGGCTCATTCCAACAGGGTTCTTTTCGTACTCCCTTGAGTACTCCATTGCCAATAAAATAGCTTCACCCCCCCTTGCATCACTCCCAGTCCTACTCCACGCACGCTCCATGAGGGTTTTGGGCCCATTGCCAACAAGATCACGAACAACCTCTCTCTGTAAACTATTTCTTCCATGCCGAACGAGCACTCGATTCAGTGCCAGATGAATTTCACCTAAAGTATCCACTAGGGTTCCGTCTAAATCGAAAACAGCCCAACCACTCAAACGCATCGGGGGCATCTGCACCTCAACCCTTACAATCGGCGAAGAGCAGGCAATCCGTAGTCTTTACCAATCTTCTCCGAAATGGCAGGTAAGCCGTCAGCTTGCAGAATCAGTTTCCCTGGCTCATCTCGAAATTCGAACACAATGTCGCCACTGGAGATTCCATCCACAGCTTTTGCTAAATCAGGCAAGTTGTTAATTTCATGCCCATTCATTTTTTCCAGAACTAACCCCGACAACTGCTGATATCCGAGTGTGATCGGCGAAGGCAGTACCTGGCTCAAGAAAACAACTTTCTTCTCTGGATCAGGTCTCTTCTCCTGTTGAAAGCTGAAATACTCGACGAGACGTTGAGGCGCGCGTTCCGACCACTTATCCCCCCACTCCTGCAAATAGACACCTGTTAGCTCCTGAAATACCAGTCCACCCACAACCAGATACTTCGGCGCTTGATCAAATTGCAGCGTGGGAATTGAAACCTCCTCCCTAGCTTTTCTGTCATACGTCCCCGTTAGATCCATCTCCTTCCCATTTCGCGAAATTCGGAAACGCGCCACCGATCCGACTGTAGGTTTTGTTCGAATCAAATTGCCAACCGCGGTAGGCCCGTAAAGTGAGTCCCGATAGTTTCCATCCTCATCTAGCTTAAACCCGTCCACACTGAGTAAAACATCCCCCTCCTTAAGACCCGCTCTTCCAGCCGTACCCCTTGGATTAACCCGAGTCAGCAAAAGACCCCCTGATTTCGGGGCCATCACCTCCTCCCGCAAGTTAGGATCACGCAATGTACTCCAACTTACCCCCAAGGTTGGGAATCCCTCATATTTTCCATCCGCAGCATCTTTCAGAAAATGCTCAATCATTGGGATAGGAATGGCTGTCCCCTCCTGCGAATCCCTATCATAACCCATCATCATACCCGCCAACTGACCATCCTTCATCAAAGGGAGTGTGTAGCTATCGTCACGCTTGGGGAGCGATACACGTACTCCATAAAGGAGAAAACCAGCTTCATCCGATGGGTAACGCCCGACCCCTGCAGAAAGAATCTCAGCCTGATTCTGCAACATTTCCCCATTTCTCTCCAACTGCCAAACTTCAGTTTTGTCACCGGCCCGGAGCGCGGGCCCCAGAACCACTCCAGAAAAACCCTTAAGAAAGTTTTTGTCTGTCGGCTGCAGGAGAGCAAGATTTGCCTCGTAATCAATAGCCTCGACCTCTGCCGCACACTTTTCCGCCGACCCAGGCTTTTCAAGCCCCACCTCAGTTCGATTTGCGACTAAAGCCGCCGTTGCGAGCACCTTCCCACCAGGTAAAACCACTCCCGTTCCATTTAACCCATAGGGAGATTTTTTTTGCCACGGGCGAAACTGATCATACGGCTGAATCGATGCCCGAACACGGACTAAGGAACCGCGGGAATCCTCATCCTCAGCACCCATAACACAGGTAAAAGCCCAACATCCAAGAATTAGATAAAACCACCTCATCGACTCTCTCCCTCTTTTTTGAATGAACCCTTGGCCAATCGACGATCTCCAAGCTCTGTTCGTTTTGTCTCAGAGATTCCATACTGAGCCATGATTCTCGGCATGACCTGATCTACTTCTTTCTTCTTCAGAACAGCGGGCCTTTGATCTCCCTCAAAGTGAATCACGGTCTTCTCCCCACCCAACTCCAAGGCAGGCACAACATCCGCCAATGTCCGAATCCGCTTCCCATTGATCTCTTTGACAATCTGCCCAGCTAATCCTACTAGATACACATTCGATCGATCAGGAAGCACAGAAGTGAGAATAACAGGCTCGGGAGTCTCTCGATAAAGCTGATCCTGTCCAAATAAGGTGTACGTTTGTCGGAGTCTCAAATCCGCACTTCCTAAAAGACCTGCCATCAAATTCGCGGTCATCGGCTGAAAAACCAATCCTCCGTAGAGAACATAACGAGGTGCCTCTTCATACAAGACCTCATACATCGAGAACATCTCAGCTGGACGCAGGGTGATCGACTTCTTCTCAGCGGACTGATTCCGCCATACCTCCAACTCAACCGTATCCCCCGCAAATTTCCGTTCTACGATCTCCTCCAACTGCACGGGTTGACCATCCAATCGGACAGACCCATCACTTTCAATCGGATGACCATCAATCGAAAGAAGGACATCCCCTTTCTCAAGAACACCATCAGAAGAACCCTCCGAAAAAATATCCGTAACTACCACTCCCAATCCGTCATTCGGGCGATGGTAATATTTCCGCATGGCAGGATTTTCCAGGGCCATCCATCGAATCGCGATATCGACATAGTGATCATATTTTTCATCCTCCACATCTTTTAAAAACCGGCGGATGACGGGAGTCGGAATCATGTATCCGACATTTTGAGCCACATCCCCCCGAAATCCCTGAAACGCTACACCCACCACCTTGTCATTCTGCATCACAGGTCCACCGCTATTCCCAGGATTAATGGCGGCATCAATCTGAATTGCCAAATGGGATTCCCGGCCTGAGTGCGTGTACGAGTTGTAATCAATTCGACTCACCACACCCCGAGTGACTGACAACCGATCCCCACCGATCGGAAACCCATAGACGCTTACGACCGACTCCAAGTCAGGAATACCCCCAATTTTAAGGTCTGTAGTCCCTTTATAAAAATCAGGATCTTCCACCTCCACCATCGCGAGATCGCAATCGTGGGCGACAAATTTCACCTTAGCAGGATACTTTCGGGGATCGGCCTCTCTTTGAACAGTGAGATACCGTGCCCCACTCACCACATGCGCATTAGTGATGATGCGTTTTTGATCGATCACGAAACCTGCGCCACGCGCCGAACTCACCGTTCCAGGGTTCCACGGAAGCCGATAATCCCATGTCTGTGCCGTTACCTCGATCATCACTACGTTTTTACGCGCCTCACTTAATTGCCAATCACCCTTTCCACAACTTCCCAGAAGTGGAAGCAGAAGAAGCGGCGCAAATCTTAGAACTCCGTTACCCATAAGACTCCATCGTATCACCCCTAAAAACCGAGTAAACCAGATTGCCTCGGATTTGCACTACCCTACGATAAAAGGATGAACCCGTGGCTGATCCTGAGTTTGTCTATCGCCCTCGAAGTTTGCGGCACGATTTGTCTGAAACTGTCCAACGGAATGAGCCGCCCCTTACCCATCCTAGGAGTAATACTCTTTTACTTGTCCGCTTTCGCATTGATGTCGGTTTCCTTGAAAAGCCTCGAAATCGGAACGGTCTATGCAATCTGGGCCGCCGCAGGCACAGCACTCATTGCGATCATTGGAATCCTCTTCTTCGGAGAGAGTTTCCCTTGGGGAAAGATTCTGGGGCTCGTTCTTGTGATTGTCGGCGTGGTTCTGCTTAAGGTTTCAAACAGCGTAAACTAAATCGTCCCAAAGATTCTGTCCCCGGCGTCCCCTAACCCCGGCAGAATATAACCATGAGCATTCAGTTTTCGGTCAATCGCCGCAGTATAAATCGGAATATCGGGGTGCGCTTTCTGGAATGCACGAACTCCCTCGGGAGCGGAAACCAGACACATAAAACGAATCGAACGGGGATGAGCCCCCTTCAAGCGATCTGTGGCCGCAATAGCCGAATTCCCCGTCGCCAGCATTGGATCCAATAAAATCAAATCCCGCCCCCGTAATGTCTTGGAGGCTTTGAAATAGTACTCCACCGGTTCGAGCGTCTTATGGTCGCGGTAAATACCGATGTGCGCGACCCGGGCGGATGGAAAAATTCTGAGCATTCCGTCCAGCAACCCCATCCCCGCACGGAGAATCGGAACCAAAACCATTTTCTCACCCTGAAGCACCGGAGACATCATCTTTTCCATCGGCGTCTGGATCTTCATCTTGGTTAAAGGCAGATCCTTCGTCACCTCATACGCCATCAACATCGCAACTTCCCCCACGAGCTCACGAAACTCCGTCACGCTCGTGGTTTTTTTCCGCATGAGCGTGAGCTTGTGCTGCACCAGCGGATGCCGGACCACATAGACTTTACTTTTCATGTAAAATCCATCTACACATTGAATCGAAAATCCATCACATCCCCATCCTGAACGACATACTCCTTTCCCTCCACACGAAGCTTTCCTGCTTCTTTAACTTTGGCCATCGTCCCCGCACTTTGCAGATCTGCATAAGCCACCGTTTCCGCTGCAATAAAGCCCCGCTCAAAATCGGTATGAATCACTCCTGCCGCTTGGGGGGCTCGATCGCCTGCGTGAATCGTCCACGCTCGGGTCTCCTTTGGGCCTGTCGTCAAATAAGTCCGTAACCCAAGCAAATCATAAGCGGCGCGAATCAAAGACCCCACGCCCGACTCTTTGACTCCTAGCCCCACGAGGTACTCCTTCCCTTCCACCTCGGGTAGATCCACCAACTCAGATTCAATCTGCGCGCTCACTATGACCGCCTTGCTGGATAAGTGGGCCCCACAATACTCCTCCACATTTTTCACCTGCCCCCCCGTTTTTCCGCCCCGCTCCCCTTGGGTTAAAGCCCCCAACTCATCCTCCTTCACATTACACGCAAAAAGTGTGGGTTTTGTGGTTAAAAGGAAAAAGCTTCGCACGACCTTTTTCTCGTCGTCCGTCATCTCCAAGGTCAGAGCTGGTTTACCCGAATCCAAGTGGGGCTTCAGTCTCGCTAAAAGCGCCAACTCCGCCTTCGCCTGCGCATCCCCTTGCTTGGCCGCTTTTCCGGGCTTATCCAACCGCTTCGTGACCGTTCCCAAATCAGCCAAAACCAGCTCGGTCATAATCGTCTCAATATCACGCAAGGGATCCACCGTTCCAGCCACATGATGAATGTCTGCATCTTCAAAACACCGGACCACTTGGATAATCGCGTCCACTTCTCGGATGTGAGTCAAAAACTGATTCCCCAATCCCTCTCCCTGACTCGCTCCCTTGACCAGTCCGGCAATGTCCACCAGTTCGATGGAAGCAGGCAGGATCTTCTCGCTTCCAGACATCTTGGCCAACCAGTCCAAACGGGAGTCGGGTACCGTGACCATTCCAACATTCGGTTCGATCGTGCAGAAAGGGTAATTGGCTGCCTGTGCCTTCCGAGTACGCGTCACCGCGTTAAAGAGAGTACTCTTCCCTACATTTGGAAGACCCACGATGCCAGCACGTACCATTCGATATCCTAACCACACATGCCCCATCTCCTCAATCTTCAGATCCACGTTTCCTTCTTATTTATTTTTCAAAACCCGTGGGGTTGATCTTGCGATACACCCCCTAAGCAGGCTCAAATGTTCAAATGAACAAGATCGGGATTGGCTTAGTTGGATGTGGAACGGTTGGATCCGGGTTGATCCGCAACCTTCCCAAAGCCAATGGACTGATTGCTCAGCGGCTTGGCATCCAGCTCGAAATTCGTGGGATCGCCGTAAAAGACCCCTCCAAAACCCGCCCCGATCTCCCCTTGCCCGCTGTGGGCGACTGGAAAAAAGTTGTCGCTGATCCAGCCGTACAAATCGTCGTCGAGTTGGTGGGGGGAACTTCCGAATCTTTCGCGATTGCCGAAGCTTGTATCCAAGCTCGCAAGCCATTCGTCACTGCTAACAAAGCCCTCCTAGCCGAACGGGGCCAAGAACTGATCGCATTGGCTCAAAAATCAGGCAGCCCAATCTATTTCGAAGCCAGCGTTGCAGGCGGAATCCCTGTCCTCAAAGCCCTTCGCGAAGGACTTGTTGCCAATCAGCTCCTCGGTCTCCACGGGATCATCAATGGCACTTCCAACTACATCCTGACTCGCATGGCCGAAGCTGGCTCGGATTTTTCGACTGCACTAAAAGAAGCCAAAGACCTTGGATACGCAGAAGCAGACGATCGCCTGGATGTGGATGGAATCGATGCGGGTCACAAAGCCGCTATCCTATGCCTTCTTGCCTATGGATTCCTGCCTAAATTCTCGGAAATCCCAGTCGAGGGTATTCGCCAAATCTCATCTCAAGACGTCTCCTTTGCGCATCAGCTAGGGTACGTGATCAAACTGCTGGCGATGATCAAGCCAGTGGGTAGCGAGCAGATTGAAGTCCGTGTTGCACCAACTCTTCTTCCTGCACGACACCCTATGGCTTCTGTTCATGGTGCGTTTAATGCGGTTGGCCTCATAGGGAATCTCTCTGGACCCGTGCAGTTTACAGGTCGGGGTGCAGGTCCCGATGCTACCTCCAGCGCACTTCTGGCCGACCTAGCCGAAGCCGCAAAAAACCTTTGCGATAAGGCCCCCGGACCCGCTTTACCAAAACCTAGCAGCAAGATGACCCTGATTGAGAAAGACGCCTCAGTTGGAAGATTCTACGCTCGGATCGAGGTCGAGGATCGCCCCGGAGTCTTGGCCCAAGTCGCAGGAATTTTCGGCTCTGAAAAGATTGGAATCTCCTCCGTTCTGCAGCCGGAAGGTCGAGGCGCAGGCTCAGTTCCGCTGGTATTTCTACTCGAGCCCGCCCCCCTATCCTCCCTCCAACGCGCCATTGCTTCGATTTGCAAACTTCCGAACACACGGGCACCGGCCACAATCTTGCGCGTGGAAGACCTACTATGAGTTGGAACGGCATCATCCACGCGTTTCGGGATCGCCTCCCTCTTCCTACAAACGCCAAAGCCATTACCCTTTTCGAGGGGAATACCCCTCTTCTCCCCGCACCTCGACTAACCGCGGCCATTGGCGGAGATTTTGACTTAAGATTAAAATACGAAGGCCTGAACCCAACAGCTTCTTTTAAAGACCGCGGCATGACGATGGCCGTGACTCACGCGGTGGCCAAAGGCGCCAAGTTGGTCATCTGCGCCAGCACAGGTAACACCTCCGCTTCGGCTTCTGCATACGCTGCCCGGGCGGGCATCGCATCCGCTGTGATTATCCCATCGGGAAAAATTGCCTTGGGCAAGCTGACTCAGGCTTTGATGCATGGCGCTAAACTTCTTCCAATATCAGGGAACTTTGACGATGCCCTTAATCTGATCCGTCAAATGTCGAACCTTAAAGAGGTTGAGGTGGTAAACTCAATCAACCCTGTTCGAATTGAGGGCCAAAAGACTGCCTCCTTCGAAATCCTGGAAGCGCTGGGCAAGACGCCGGACTTCCACTTTTTACCCGTAGGAAATGCAGGCAATATCACCGCTTACTGGAAAGGTTTCTGTGAAGCCATCCCCAAAGGCCCGCGTCCACGAATGTTTGGTTGGCAAGCTTCAGGTGCTGCCCCGCTGGTAGACGGTCATATCGTCAAAGACCCTCAAACCATCGCTACCGCCATTCGAATTGGAAACCCCGCCAGCGGAGAAGGAGCCTTGGCCGCAGCGAAGGAATCCAATGGGCGAATTGATAAAGTTTCAGACCAGGAAATTCTTAGCGCGTATCAACTACTCGCTCAGACCGAGGGTATTTTTGTTGAGCCCGCCTGCGCCGCACCCGTCGCGGGTTTACGTAAAGCAGTCGCGGCTGGCTGGATCCCAAAAGGCAGTTTGGTCACGATGACCCTTACTGGACACGGATTAAAAGACCCCGATACCGTCCTCTCCCTCTTCCCGCACGCACCCAGTCCCATCCCCCCCACCTTGGATGCCGCCCGCAAAGCCTTAGGTCTCTAAATCCGAAAACACCTTAACCCCAAATCCCTCTAGCAACCCTGCAACGGCTTTCTTGCCAGACGGCAGTTTCAACTTAGGATATAGGAATGTTTATCCCCCTACCTCTCGCACTTGGCCTCCCCCAAGGCTCCGAATGGTTTTGGATCGTTCTTGTTATCATTCTTCTGTTTGGAGCCAAAAAGCTTCCCGAGCTAGCCCGCTCCATTGGCCGTAGTCTTGGAGAATTTTCTCGGGCTAAGGATGACTTTGAAAAAGAAGTAAAAAACGCTGTTAAAGACGCAGATAAAAAAGACTCGAATAACACTAAAGCATCGTAACTCGCGAATCCTCCCAGCCTCCCCGAATTCGGGTTAACATCACAACACACACCACTGCTAGTCCAAGCATTCCGTAAAGCGTTCCCCACCAGCCCACGCTGAGCTGAAGTTGGGCAATTAACCGATCTGAGTACGCGTCCGCCATCTTCCACCTCAAGAGGATATACAAACCCGTTAAACCCGCCGCAGGCACAGCCAAGCCAATGGCTGGAGGACGTGGCAAACTCAAGCAGGCCCAAACCAACCCTGTTAAAACAGGGATTAAAAGAAGCCATCCCAGAAGAGGTCGATTCTCTTTTTGATCCAAAGCTACCGACGCCAATTCGCTTTGCACCTTAGCACGCTGTGTCCCCGATGCCGCACCGAAACCCAACTGAAACCCCGAAAAACCATCCGCAGGATCCGCCCACATTTCCGACCACTCCCCCCTTCGCATCCATACCATACTCCTCAAAAAGTTTGATTCACCCTCAGCCGTATTCCGAACCACTTCGAGGGTATTTTTCTTAAGAGCCGATGGCTGAAGCCGCACCCAAGGAAGGAAAAAAGAAACCAGAGTAAGAATCGCAAAAAACTTACCAACCCAGTGCAATACAGATGAACCCATAATTAAATAAATAACCACCTTTGCTCGTAAGATACAACCTCCATACCACTCTATCCGATTAGACAAAGACCCCCTCCAACCACTACATTAGTAGCTTCAATGGTTAAGATTCACCCCATTCCAGCACTCACGGTCGACCCCAAGAGTGCATCAGAAATAACCTGTGTTCCGTACGACATCGTTTCACGAGAAGAGTGCCGCAACCTCGCCAAAGATCACCCCAACACTCTAATTCGGGTGGACCGTGCTGACCTAGAATTTCCCGAGGCCGTCAAATTCAATGCCCCTGAAGTGTATAGAAAAGCAGCTGAGAATTTTTCCCGCCTGATCGAGAACGGATCTCTGCAAAAAGAAGCAAAGCCTTCGATCTATCTCGTGCGAATGATCGAGGGAAAACATCGGCAACGTGGCTTTGCCGCTCTTGCCGATTTCGGCGACTACGCCTCCGGCCAATTGCGGAAACATGAGTTCACCCGACCTGACAAGGAGGATGACCGCGTCACTCTGATCCGCCATCTAGGGGCACTCACCGGGCCCGTACTCACTGCTTATCCCGACCTACCTGAACTGACCGCACAGATGGACGAAATTGAACTGACCGTAAAACCCCTAGCGGAGGTAACGGATGAACGGGGCGTGAAACATACCGTTTGGCGATGCCCGGATGCAGCCGAAATTGTCCGGCTCTTCACCCAGGTCTCCCGCTCCTACATTGCCGACGGACATCATCGGGCGGCGGCAGCAGCTCGTTTGGCGAAGGAGAAACCAGGCCCGCTCGGCATCCTAACCGTCTATTTCCCCGCCTCCGAGCTTCGGGTTCTTCCCTACCACCGACTGGTTCTGAAGCTGGATCCTTTCACTCCCGCCACATTCCTCGAAGAGGCGAAAAAAGTTTTCCAAGTAACACCTTCTCCCTCTGCTCCTCCAGATGAAACAGGAAAGATCGGGCTGTTTTTGGAGGGAAAATGGCATCAGCTTGCGTGGAAAGCCGACTCCAATTCGGACCCAGTTGCCAAGTTGGACGCCTCTGCTCTTCAGGATCGCCTGCTCGGTCCCGTTTTGCAGGTGAAGGATCCAAGAACAGATGCCCGTCTCGATTTCGTAGGCGGAATTCATGGAACTAAGAGCCTGGAAGATAGGGTCAACTCAGGCCAAGCCGCTGCCGCTTTCAGTCTTCCGGCCGTATCCCTATCCCAAATCTTGGCTGTAGCCGATGCCGATCAGATCATGCCCCCAAAAAGCACCTGGTTTGAACCAAAACTCAGATCCGGCTTTTACGTCCACCAGTTTGGCCCGATAAAGTCTTAACGACCTCACAGAATATCCCCACCCCACGGGCTAAGTCTTCCGGAGTCACCCGGGCGCAGTTCAGTCGAAAACAGGCTTCTTTGGGAGGATTCGCAAAGAAGAT
>JASGCJ010000068.1 GCA_030054195.1 Minisyncoccota bacterium | reverse complement strand
AAACGAGGTCCTCTGGATAGACGTCGAACCGTGGGAGCCAGCAACGGCTACTGAGTCGGACCCCGCGTGCGGGTTCGAACTGAATGGAAAGGTCATTGATATTGAGTGCCTCCTTTTGGAAGAAGCGGCGGAACTTACCCAGTTGGCCTTTGGGGGTGGTGAAGTGGTAGGCGCAGCCCAGGAGTAGGCTGTTGCCTTTGTCGTCAGGCATGATGACGATGTGGACGTTGTTCTGTTTATCGAGTTTGAACCCGGTAAAGATCCCGTTGGGGTTGGATTTGCGTTCGTAGGACCAATCCATCGATTTGAAGATGGTTTCGACGGCATCAAGAGCTTGGGTAGAGGTGTTCTTCATTACCCGTAATCCTATCAAACGGGGTAGGACATTTGCGGGGGTAGGGGGAAACTAATTTTGGATGTTTAATGTTGAATGTTGGATTGTCGGAATGTGTGAAAGTGAGAATGTGAGAATTTAAAAAAAGCTAGAAATCGGCGAACCCTTTTGGGGTTTGAGCGGTTTAATCATGGATGAAGATGTTGATGGAAAAGGGAGCGGAGGCGTTGGCTGGGTTAGTTCGTTGGGTGCGGGGTGAACGTGTAATGCTGGATGCCGATCTGGCACGGCTTTATGGGGTGACGACGAGGGCTCTGAACCAGGCGGTGCGCAGGAATCCTAGGAGGTTTCCGCCAGCCTTTATCTTACATATTGCCAATGATGATCTTGCAAACTTGAAGTCACAAAATGTGACATCAAGTTTGGCTTGGGGAGGGCGGAGGAAGCCGGCCTTTGCATTTACAGAACATGGGGCGTTAATGGTGGCCTCGGTGCTGAATAGTGATCGGGCGATCGCCATGTCGATCTATGTGATCAAAGCGTTTGTGAAGATGCGGGAGGAGTTGATGGCCAATGAGACGGTATTGAGGCGATTAGCAGAAATGGACCAAACTCTCCTGATGCATGATGAGGGGTTGAGGGATCTCTATGAAAAGCTGATGCCGTTGTTGGACCCGGGGCCGGAGCGAGAGCAGAGGAAAATTGGATTTTAGGTGAAAGCGGGAGGTGGAAGGGGGGGTAAGGGATTAGGGGTTTAAGGAAGTTAAAAAAATGAGCGAACCCTTTTGGGGTTTGAGCGGTTTAATCATGGATGAAGATGTTGATGGAAAAGGGAGCCGAGGCGCTGGCTGGGTTGGTCCGATGGGTGAGGGGTGAGCGGGTGATGTTGGATGCAGATTTGGCGCGGCTTTATGGGGTGGAAACTCGAGCTCTGAATCGAGCGGTTCGAAGAAACGCAAAAAGGTTCCCTTCCGATTTCATGTTTTTGCTTGTGAATAAGGAGGTTCCAAACTTGAAGTGCCAAATTGGTACATCAAGTTTGGGTTGGGGAGGGCGACGAAAACCGGTGATGGCGTTTACTGAACAGGGAGTGGCGATGCTCTCGAGCGTGCTGAGGTCGGATCGGGCGGCGGACGTGAACATTGCCATCATGAGGACGTTTGTGCAGTTAAGACGTTTGATGGACTCCAACCGGGAGTTGGCCCGTAAAATTGCGGAAATGGAGAAGCGGTATGACGAACAGTTCGCGGCGGTGTTCCAAGCCATCCAGCAGCTAATTACTGAGGAGGAAGAGCCGAAGAGGAAAATCGGATTTTAGGTAAAAGGCGGGAGGTGGCCCTCCGTCGTCCCGCGGTTGCGGGACTATGGCCCCCTGAGACCTGCCCCCGCCCATTCTGGTTAGTCATTCCATGACGGATGGTATTGCCGCTTACGCGGGGGAATTGGAGGGTTTAAGGCGTGAAAGGGGGTAGGATCAGTTTGCGGATTTCTTCTGAGGCAGGATAAGGGAGAGGGCAATCGAGCCGCCCACCAACCCGGTGATGATGACGAGGGACCAGGCGATCGGGAACTTCCCACCAAACAGATCGTTTAGCCAAGCCATCTTTAGGCCGACGAACATCAGAACCAAACCCAGCCCAAACTTGAGGAAGTGGAACTTGTCCACCACACCGGCGAGCAGAAAGTAGAGAGCCCGTAGACCGAGGATGGCGAAGACATTTGAGGTTAGGACAAGGAGGGGTTCCTTGGTGATGGCGAAGATGGCGGGGACGGAATCGATCGCGAAGACGATGTCACAGAATTCGATGAAGATCAGACAGATCATCAGTGGGGTAACTTTCCATGCGGATCCCACTTTAAGGAAAAATTTCCCTTCGTCCGTCTTGTGGGTGACTGGTAGCACCCGCTGGAGGAAGCGCAGGAAGGGGTTGGTCTCGGGGTTAATGGCGTGACCCGGGGAAAAGAAGATCTTCAGGCCTGTGAGAACCAGAAAAACTCCCAGAAGCAGATTGATCCAGTGGATCTGCAGGAGGACTGCACCGAGGGCGATGAAGATGATGCGGAAAAAAATGGCTCCAAGAATCCCCCAAAAGAGGATCTTGTGCTGAGATTTGGCGGGGATGCTAAAGAAGCGGAACAGGACGACGAAGATGAAGAGGTTGTCGACCGCCAGGGACTTTTCGACGATGAATCCTGTGAGGAATTCCAAGGCGGAGTAACGGGCTTGCCGATCTGGATCAAAACCGGATAGGGCCATGAGTTGCGGATTTTGCGAAAACTCATGTTTGCAGAGCAGATAGAACCCAAAATTAAACAACAGGGCCAAGGTGATCCAAAAGATGCTTAACCCCACGGCTTCCCGCATCCCGATAACGTGGACCTTGCGATGAAACACTCCCAAATCGATGGCTAGGACCGAGAGCACAAAGAGGAGAAAGCCCGCGTAGAACCATATGTATTCGCGGAAAGGAAAAAGAACCATGTCGACGGGCACAGGCATGACCCTAGCGGGCTGTGGATCTGAATGCCAAGCATGGAGGCGGGACAGGGAGGGTTTAGGGATGGAGGTCGCTGGTGATTGTCATAAAGTGGCGGGAACGTTGACATGGAGAGGTGGCGGTCTTTGAATGACTTTAAGTTTCGGTCGGAGGATGGGATTCATCCTGACCTAAACACAACTGTGGAAGGAACTATCCCATGAGCAAAAGTCAGATCGTCCAAGAAGTAGAAAACGCCAACGCCAAGTACGTCGCCTCGTTTGGGGAGAAGGGGAAGCTAGCTTTGCCGCCCGGCCGGCGGTTTGCGGTGCTGACCTGCATGGATGCTCGGTTGGATCCGGCCAAGTACGCCGGATTGGCCGAGGGGGACGCCCACGTGATCCGCAACGCGGGGGGACGGGCCAGCGACGACGCGATCCGCTCTCTGGTGATTTCCTACAAGTTGCTGGGAACAAAAGAGTTTTTCGTCGTCCACCACACGGAGTGCGGAATGGTGCTGTTCAACAGCGAGATCATGGGCGAACTCCTCGAGAAAAGCCTGGAGACGGCGGTGCACGACGGAAAAGGGTGGAAGGATGTGGGGAAGGGGCCGGGCTCGAAGGAAGGGCAGAAGGTGGACTGGCTGACCTTCACCGATGATGAGAAGGCGGTGGTGGAGGACGTGAAGCGGATCCGAAACCATCCACTGGTGCCGAAGTCGATCCCGGTGTACGGCTATCTTTACAATGTGAAGACGGGAAAGTTGAAAGAGATTAGCGAAGCCACCACTGTGGGACGGGCGGGAGCTTAAGCGGGGGCGGAGATCTCTCGCCTAGGTTTGATCCAAAGAGTGGTCTTGACCGAAAAGCTTCGTTAAGTACGTTATTGCGTACGCTATGACAACCCTTACAGCGACCCAAGCCAGAAAAAACATCTACTCGTTAGTAGATGAGGTAAACGAGTCTCACGAGGCCATCCAAATCCAAGGGAAACGGGGATCGGCCGTATTAATTGCGGAGGATGATTGGAGGGCTTTGCAGGAGACGCTTTATCTTAGTTCTGTTCCCGGCATGAAAAAATCCATCCTCAAGGGAATGAAGACCCCGGTGCGGAAGTGTTCCAAGAAGCTGGTTTGGTGAGATGATCTGGACGCTGGTCTACACCCAGCAGGCCCACAAAGATGCCAAGAAGCTGGCATCGACCCATCTGAAGCCTAAAGCCCAGAAGCTTTTGGATATTATCGCCAAGAATCCGTATCAGAATCCTCCGCCCTTTGAGAAGTTGGTGGGTGATTTGGCGGGAGCCTATTCCCGTAGAATCAACATTCAGCATCGGCTGGTTTATCAAGTGTTGGATTCTATGAAGACAGTCAAAGTTCTGAGACTGTGGACTCACTACGGCTAAACTCCCGTGTTTTCTGCATCATTGAAATAAGGGGAGTAGATCCTGGGACAGTGTTTAAGTATTTGTTGGTGAGATATCCTTAATTACCTGTGGAAAAATGTCATATTTTGGCTGCCTTTGCTGTTTGTCTTTGGAATCTTTGTTATTCACTTAACTAATTGCAAAAGGAGTTTAATTCCATGAACAAACAAATCAGCACAATCCTGTCGTCCGCTTTGCTGGCCTTTGTCGTAACTTCAATGGCCGACAGCACACCCGAAGCATCTGCCCAAGACACCAAGAAGATGGTGCAAAATAACTTCGTCGAAACAGCCCAGAAGGGGATCAAGCTCTCTGGTTATGTGGACGCTG
>JASGCJ010000028.1:18464-20829 GCA_030054195.1 Minisyncoccota bacterium | reverse complement strand
CCAATTTTGGAGGAGATGATATCTTTCATGGTCAGATTAGCGTCCTTCACGAAAGCCTGCTCCATCAAACAAACGGTGCTGTAGTATTTTTCCACTTTGCCCGCAACGATTTTCTCAACGACAGCTTCGGGTTTCCCCTTGATCTGGGCCGCTGCCACTTCCCTCTCGTCCTTTAAAGCCTTTTCGGGAACTTCTTCTCGGCTCACATAAATCGGGCTGGCGGCCGCGATTTGAAGGGTGATGTCTTTGACCAGTTCGCGGAAGTGCTCATTCTTGGCAACGAAATCCGTCTCACAATTGACCTCAACCAGTACCCCTACTTTTCCACCCAAGTGGATGTAAGAAGCGATAACGCCCTCCCGAGTTTCCCGGCCGGCTTTTTTCCCTGCAGCCAGGTTAAACTTTTTACGGAGAATTTTTTCTGCCTCCTCCGGATTCCCGTTCGCCTCGGTTAGAGCTTTTTTACAATCCATCATCCCTGCGTGGGTACGGTCGCGCAGATCTTTTACAATTTTGGGGTCAATCGTTGCAGCAGTAGTCATGGGGTAAATCCTTTCAAGACGCTCTTAGGCAGTAAGAGCGGCTTCCTTGCCTTTTGAGGTGCGCTCTTTTTTCTTTTTGTCGCTCTTTTCACCGTGTTCAGCCTTTTCCGACTTCTCGGATACTGGGTGCGCAGGTCCACGCCGGCGACCCTCCTCAATGGCATCTGCCATCGGTTCCATCACAGCACGGATGGAACGAATGGCGTCATCATTACAGGGAACCGCGATGTCAGCATCGTCAGGATCGGCATTGGTATCGGCAAGCGCGATGACGGGGATCCGCAAACGACGCGCTTCCTTAACCGCAATTTCCTCCCTGGGCATATCGACCACAATCATTGCGGCTGGAATCTTATCCATTTCCAAAATTCCTGCGAGATTCCGGCCCAGCTTGGCTTTCTCCCGGCGGAGTGCAGCTGACTCTTTCTTGGGCAGAAGATCCATCGCGCCCGATGTTTCTTTGCTCTCGATGCTTTTTAGTTTTCCCACGCTACGACGAATCGTTGCTAGGTTGGTCAAGGTCCCGCCCAACCAGCGACCCGTGACGTAGTGCGACTTGGTTCGCTCGGCCAACTCTTTGACGACCTCTTGGGCTGGCTTTTTTGTCCCCACGAACAGGATATGGCCGCCTTTGGCTGCAGCTTCGCGCAGAAAGTCTGCGGCTTTTCGAACCTGCTCGGCCGTGCGAGAGAGATCGATGATATAGATTCCATTGCGTGGCCCGAAAATGAACTCTTTCATCTTGGGATTCCACTTATCGGTGCGATGTCCAAAGTGAACCCCTGCTTCAAGCAGTCGTTTCACCTCTGATTCTGTTGCGAGCATAGTCGTATTTCCTGTCCGTATATGACCCCGACTTGTCGGAGCTTCCCTTTCTAGGGAATAGGGTTTCAGTTTCGTTGTCCGCGATAGCGAACGTTGAATCCGGGCTTGGAGATAACTTTCAAAAAGAAAATTAGATCAAAGCTCTTTAAACATAGAGATTTCTAGCGCGAAGCCAAGCCTTGCGTTGCCGTCGTTCAGGAACCAGGTACAGGCGTGGGTCCAAGTTTAAGGCAAAACATATGGGTAACTCCCGAGATTAATTTTTACATAAAATTATTGACATAATATTTTAAGTTGTTATAGACAATATAGATGCGAGCAATTTTACCTGTTTATGCTTCTCTTGTGGTCGCGTTATCTCTATCACAAGCCATTGGGGTAGAGTCAGTTAAGACGGATGCTTCAAAGAAAAAGTCCCCTGAGTTGACCCCCTCTGTTTCTTATCCCGTAAAGCGGAATATTGTTACGACCTACTTTTGGATTGGCCAAGGAGGAACCAGCATAAGTTCCACGCAAAACATCATGAGTGCATGGGATCAGTTTTGGAAAAAGAACTTCGGTGGTATTGATGCTCCAGAGGACAGAAAAGACGCCAAAAAGTTTCGTGAGGCCAGCCTTCCAGAAAAATTCGCCCCGACGTTAAACCCTTTTTACGTTGCCCTTCCCTTTAACGACATCGCTTTTCCGAAGAAGTCTCGAGAATACGTCCCGTGGTGGAGCGAGACGGACTTTCAAAAGGATCGACTAGAGTCCCAGTGCAAGGGCCGGTGGGTCATGATCAAATTCCATAACAAGGTGTGTTTTGCCCAATGGGAAGATGTCGGTCCCCTTCGCTACGATCACGCGGAGTATGTCTTCGGCGAAGAGCGTCCGACCCGCTACTCGCGAGCGGGATTGGATGTTTCCCCTGCTGTCAGGGATTACCTAGGGCTTAGCGGACTGGATAAAACGGACTGGAAGTTCGTTGAGGATGATCAGGTGCCTTATGGCCCTTGGAT
>JASGCJ010000028.1:16269-18364 GCA_030054195.1 Minisyncoccota bacterium | reverse complement strand
ATAAAACGGACTGGAAGTTCGTTGAGGATGATCAGGTGCCTTATGGCCCTTGGATCGAGTACGGCGAGCAGGCCATTCTTTACAGCGCAATTAAAAGTCAGACCGCGAAAAAGATTCGTAAAAGTCTCTAATTCCTATCGGCAAGAGCCTTCTTGCCCGTCCCTATTTTCTCATCGCCCACACTGCCAGGGCGGAGATATCCGATGGATTCACTCCTGAAATTCTCGCTGCCTGACCGAAGGTTCTTGGCCTAACTTCTTTTAACTTCGCCCGGGCCTCTTTTTTCAATCCTACCACACTCTCGTAATCGAAGTCCTCTGGGATATTCTTTCCCTCCATCTCTTTCAAGGTCGCAATCCGATCGATATCGCGGGCGACGTAGCCCGAATATTTCACATCTGCTTCAACTGCCTCCGCAATCTCCCCAGGCATGCGCTGAAACTCCTCGGGGAGGTCGTTCCATGATATCTCGGGTCGACGCAGCCAATCCTCCAAAGTTTTACCCTCTCGTCGAGATGCGGTTAACCTGGCGCGACACGAATCGATTTGGGCTCTTCTCTCTTTCGTTCGACGAACCCGCTCGGCAGAAGCCAACCCCAACTCCCCTGCCCTTTCGGTCAGTCGCAAATCGGCATTATCTTGGCGGAGAAGCAGCCGATACTCTGCGCGAGAGGTGAACATGCGATACGGCTCTCGAGTTCCCTTTGTGACTAGATCGTCGACCATCACTCCAATATATGACTCGTGCCGACCAAGCTTCCACGGCTCCGCCCCTCGTGACGCCAAGGCCGCGTTAATTCCCGCCAAAATCCCCTGCCCCGCCGCCTCCTCATAGCCGGAGGTTCCATTCAGCTGCCCTGCAAAGTAAAGCCCTCGGACCAATTTCGTCTCCAAACTCGGCCAGAGCTGAGTTGGCGGACAGAAATCGTATTCAACCGCATATCCCGGCCTCAAAAACTCAGCTGCCCCGAGGCCTGGAATCGAGTGAATCATCTCTACCTGAACATCAAATGGAAGACTCGTTGAACATCCGTTCACGTAGAACTCATTTGTATGCCTTCCCTCGGGCTCTAAAAATATCTGATGCCTCTCCTTGTCTGGGAACTTAACAATCTTGTCCTCTATAGATGGACAGTATCTTGGCCCAACTCCTTGAATGACACCGCAATATAAAGGAGATCTAGATAGGTTTTTGCGTATTATCTGGGCTGTTATGTCGCTCGTGTAGGTAATCCAGCATGGAATTTGTTCCACGTGGAACAGGCCGTCCTTCCAGTGGTTGAGGCTGAAAGTGTGATCCTCCCGGTGCTCGATCGAGTCGACCATGAAGCTGAAGTTTGGTGGCGGGTTGTCGCCGTTTTGTGGCTCAAGTTTTGAAAAGTCGATGCTCCGCTTATTGAGTCTTGGAGGGGTGCCTGTTTTTAGTCTCTCGACCTGGAATCCTAGTTTTCTGAGCTCATCTGAAAATCCGCTTGTGCCGTCGCCCATTCTGCCGCCGGCAACGTTTCGATCTCCAACATGCATTAAAGCCTTTAAGAATGTTCCTGTGGTCAAAACGATCTTCTTAGCGTTAAGGCGAACCCCTAGGTTGGTAACTACGGCCCTAACCTCGCCATCTTCGACAATTAGCTGAGAAATCTGACCCTGCTTAAGGTCCAGGTGCGGCTGATTTTCAAGGGCGAACTTCATTCTAAACTGATAGGCTTTCTTGTCGCACTGCGCGCGAGGGCCTCTAACACTCGGGCCTTTGCTTGAATTTAACATGCGCATCTGAATTGCTGTGGCATCGGTATTGATGCCCATTTCACCTCCGAGCGCATCGATTTCGCGTACCATGTGGCCCTTTGCCAGGCCGCCGATGGCTGGGTTGCAACTCATCTGGCCGACGGTGTCGAGATTCATCGTCAGAAGAAGCGTCTCACATCCCATTCGGGCGGACGCGAGAGCGGCCTCTATCCCGGCATGACCAGCCCCAATCACGATTACATCGTAATTCTTGGGGAAGACAAAATAGGATGAGGAGCCCATAAAGGGTTTGCTAGATGGCGGGTGAGGGGAGGCGATCCGTAAAAATAGTCTTTGCCGCAGGGAGGCG
>JASGCJ010000028.1:13466-16169 GCA_030054195.1 Minisyncoccota bacterium | reverse complement strand
ATCATAACAACTCGGGTGGGCTGAAAGTTCCACGAGGAGGGAGCATCCTGCATCAAGGAGAGAAGCTCCTGCAGAACACCCTCTGGGATCGGGTCGTTCTTAAAAGATTTTATACTACGCCGGGCACGGATCGATTCAGCGGTTGTAAGTTCAGATTTGTTCATCACGAAACAGTATCTGAAAAGACCCAAAAATGAAAGCTGGGGGGGCCTGCCCCTTGGAGGCAAAGCCCGGTGTTATTGTGCCGTGAAAAGCTCTTCGATCGTGTGGAGATCGGCGTGTTCGGACTGAATAGACCAGAGCTTTGCGTAAAGACCGCCCGAGCGAATCAAGGACTCATGATTTCCGAGCTCAAGGATTCGTCCTGCATCCACGACAGCAATTTTATCTGCCTTACGAACGGTCGAAAGCCTATGAGCAACGACAATGCTGGTTCTGCCAGCGAGAAGATGATCTAAAGCCATCTGAATCTGCTTTTCGGTTGCTGTATCCACACTGGCGGTAGCCTCATCGAGAATGAGTACGGGCGGATCCTTAAGCAGAGCTCGTGCAATGGAGAGCCGCTGGCGTTCCCCTGCGCTCAATCGAACCCCGCGCTCGCCGACTTTTGAATTCCACCCATCTGCCAACGCTAGAACAAAGTCCAGAGCGCAGGCAGCACGCAAAACCTTTTCAATTTCAACATCCGTGGCATGAGGTTTTCCCAGCTCTAAGTTTTCACGAATGGTTGCCTGGAACAAAAAGGGCTCCTGAGTCACAACTCCAACCTCGCGACGTAAATCCTTCAGAGAAAATTGGGGAAGGGGAACTCCGTCCAACAGAACCTCTCCGCTCGTCGGGTCGTGAAACCGGGCCACAAGCGTGGCGAGCGTAGTTTTGCCAGCTCCTGTTGGCCCGACGAGGGCGAGGGAAGTCCCAGCAGGAATTTGGAGATCGATGCCGTGCAAAACCTCTCTGCCCGTTCGGTAGGAGAAGTGAATATTTTTGAAAATGACCTCCCGAGCCGAACCTTTACGAGGCGGCAAAGCGCGTAATGGGGAAGTGGTAATATGACCGGGTTCAGGCTCTGCATCTAAAATTGCAAATACGCGTTCCCCTGCGGCTCGCCCCGCTTGAATCAGCTGATTCAAGCTGTGAAGCCGGCCCACAGGTTCGTAGAACATTCCCACATAAAGCAAAAAGGCCACAAGCTCTCCGACTGCCATTTCCCCGTCGAGAACCGACCTTCCCCCAACCCACAGAACGAGACATGTTCCTGCCGCAGCAAACCATGCCATGGAAGGGGAGTAAAACGCCCAAGCCTTCATAATGCCCAAAGAGGCGGTGCGAACGTCTTGTGCAACTTTTTCAAAGCGGTTCGCTCCTTCTTCAAGCCAACCATACGTTTTGATCTGCCTCATGCCTTGAAGGTGATCCATTAAGAGGGAATTCATGGCCGAGGAGGCCTTGCGCTGAACCCGATAGCGAGGGTGCGCCGTCAGGGTGTAGTACAAAGCACCCGCGGCGAGAAAGGGGATGGGCGCCAAAGACCAGGCGGCGAGAAGGGGATCGATTCGAAAAAGAATGATTCCAACACCGAAAAGCTGAAGGAGGGCGATCAGGCCTTGTTCGATACCATCGATAAACATTCGCTCCATGTTCATCACGTCTTCACTGACACGGGTCAGCAGATCTCCGCTGGAACGGTGATCGTACCAAGAGGTAGAAAGGCGCTGAAAGGCGGAGTAAAGATCCCGTCGAAGATCGAGAATCACCTTCTGCTCAAAAAGATTGTTGAGGAGGATTCGGAGAGCATTTAGCCCGTCGCGGCCGAGAAAAACGAGGAGGAGAAGTCCTACCAACCAAGGAAGCCTGTCTCCTTGTCCTTTGGCGATGACGTCATCAATCAGAACTCCCGTAAGGCGAGGATACACAAGCCCCAGCATGGTTGAAACAAGGGCCGCAGCTACCGTCCCAATGGCATATGCAGGATATTTACGAAGGTAGGCGGCAATACGCAAGGCAGTGGACATGGGTCGAGAGAGTAGCCCGATCCAATCGGGTAGCCAATGCGGGAGGAAACTAGGCCGCCTGGGCGAGTCCTAAAGTTTTCAAAAGGGCGCGATCGTCCGATTCCTCGGGGTTGGGTGCAGTAAGGAGTTTGTCACCAAAAAAAATGGAGTTTGCGCCTGCGTAGAAACAGAGCGCTTGGGCTTCGCGGGTCAGAATTGTGCGCCCCGCACTTAGTCTGATTCGAGCCCTAGGAAGGGCAATTCGGGTCGTGGCGATGAGTCGAACCAGCTCGAACACATCAACGGGTTTTTGGTCTGCGAGGGGAGTGCCCTCTTGGGGCATGAGACAGTTGATTGGAACACTTTCAGGGGAGGGGTCAAAACCACATAAAACTTCGAGCATTTTAAGGCGGTCGTCCTCCGTCTCTCCCATCCCAAGAATGGCTCCACAGCAAACTGCCATACCTGCCTTTTGCACGGAGCGAATTGTCCTTAGACGATCTTCAAAAGAGTGGGTCGTAACGATGTTGCGATAGTGGTCAGGGGAGGTGTCGAGGTTGTGATTGTAGGCGGTCACTCCGGCATCTTTGAGTTGGCGGGCCGCCTCGTCGGTGAGTTGGCCCAATGTGACACAAACCTCCATGCCGAGCTGTTTCACGTCCCGCACGATATTGAGAACCGACTCGAACTTGGCCTCGCCTTCGCGGACACC
>JASGCJ010000028.1:0-13366 GCA_030054195.1 Minisyncoccota bacterium | reverse complement strand
AAGGTCAAAAACTGATTGCGTACACGGGCCGTGAGAGGAGAATTATCCCATGATAAAACAGATTCAATTAACCCTACTTCTTGTAGCCCTGCTCGGGCTTCATGCTCCCTCAACTGTTCGTGCGGACTACTTTGGCAAGCTCGAGCCTCGACTCATCCAGGTAACCAACGGAAAAAAGGGTGACTATAAAAAACCCGCAACCAATCCAAAGTATGTCGCCATTTACTATTCGGCGCACTGGTGTCCTCCCTGCAGGGCATTCACCCCAAAACTTGTGGAGTGGTATAAAGAATTCAAGCCGAAGCATGAGGATTTTGAGTTGGTATTTGCAAGTAGCGATAAATCGGAAGAGGCCCAGATCGAATACATGAAAGAAACGGGCATGCCGTGGCCTGCCATGAAGTTTGGAACCAGCAAAGGCCCGGAGGTTGGAAAGTATGCAGCGAGCGGAATCCCTTATTTGGTTTTGATCGACCAGAATGGCAAGGACCTAACAGGGCAAAAAGATAACGAGTGGCAACATCCTCAAGGAGTTCTTCCCAAGATTGAAGAGATTGTCGGGGGTAAAAAGTAGTGCGCCACATTTTCTCCCTATGCCTTTTGCTGGCCTTAACGGGCGCCGCATGGGCAGAGAGCTATTCTAATTATGTGGCCCGTCATAAGCGGATTCAGAAGATGGTCAATCCGATGAATGTGCCTGTCGCGAATGCGCTTAATGACCAGTGGGATGCAAACCCACAATACGCCAACCCAAACAACCGAGTTTCGACTCCTGGGCCTAAAAAATTCTATATTAAGTCGTCCCGTGACGATCAGGGCCGAGTGACCTGCATTCCAAGACCTAGATAGCTCCCCACGGGGGTAAACCTGCCGAACCGTTCAAGGCCATGGCAAAGCTTGGTCATCCGGCGAATTCTTTCTGTCTGAGGACGGCGGGTTAGCCAACGTGGCATTTCAGGCTCGGGCAAGGCAGAAAGTTCCCAGGGGTGAAAATAGAGGCAAAGGAGTCCGTCGTGCTGGAGAACTTTCGCACACAAAGCCAAGTAGAGGGGTAAAGGCAAAATATGGAAACTGGCCCAAAACAGGGGAAAGCGGATTCCTGGCAAAACTGCGGCAGGGACTTCCCAAAGCGAACCGATCTGAAACGGCCGACGTGGTTCCCGACGATGATCGTACCGACCCGGAATCCAAGTCGGGTTCAGAGATGCATCATAACGAAATCCAGCCTGGGTAATCTCCTCTTTGTTGATTTTTCGAAGCCGTGGAGAGCGAAAGCCATCTACCCCCTGACCGGAAATCTCCTGCAAAAGGGTGCGGCTACTCAAAAGTTGCAGGTCGTCTCCCGGACGGTGAGACCACCCGTGGGACGCGATCTCATGACCCCGCGCAGCCGTTTCGCGAAGAAGTTCGGGAGCACACTGCGCGAGCCGGGCGGTACAAAACGTTGTGCCTGGAAATTTCCACTCCTTAGTAAGGCCCAGCCACTCCTCCCAAATTTCCTGTCCCCGGCTCAATCCGTGATCGGCTAGGGCAGGGGCTCCGAAATCGGCCGGCGCGTCGTACTCCTCAACATCCCACGTCAGGAGGATGGAGTTCATTCGCGAAGGCGGTAGGCCCCCGTCCATGACCACCACCGGATCAAAAGAAGCTCCTTGAAACATCTAAGAGAGTCGCAAAGAAGTTTCACGCGGGACGTTTTGTAGGTGTGCCGGCCTGAGACCTGAGCAGGGATCTGTCCGACGCGCAGGCCGAGCTTGCGACAGAGGTAGAGAAGTTCCACATCGAAGGCAAAGTCGGTAAGCCTTTGTTTTGCGAAGAGCCGTTCGGCTGCTTCGCGTTGAAACCCCTTCAAGCCTGCTTGGGTATCTGGGTAGTCGATTCCAAGGAGATAACAGGCCAAGCGGTTAAATCCCCACCCCAAAAAAGCTCGTCGGGCAGGCAGACCCCCGTGTGCCTGTGGGGCCATGGAACGAGAACCAATGACCACATCGTAGTCGTTGAGGGACTCCGCCAGCGGAGTCAGGTGGTCGATCGAATAAGCCAAATCCCCGTCCATAAACATCAGTCGCTCCTCCTTGGCGCCATGAAACCCTTGTCGTATCGCCATCCCTTTGCCGCCATTTTTAGGCAGGATTTTTACCTCTGCATTTTTAAGTGGCTTCAACTGCCGCCTGAAGGCGTCCCCTGTGCCGTCCTCGGAGCCGTCATCCACAACGACCACCCGCAATTGAGGATTTTTACGGATCGCCTCCTCCACGCTTTCAGAAACATCCTTCACGAGATGCCGTTCGTTATGAACTGGAAGGACGAGCCTCTGATTCAATGTCGACGTCATGAAGCAATTGCTACGCTACTAGAACCTATTAGCCGAGAGCTAGGGAATTAATCATACAAAGATATCTATGCAATTAGAGTGCGTGCGCAGTGAGACGCCGTGCTCTTGGGGTCCAGGGAAATATTTATCGCGCCGGTCGCGAGCTGTCTTTAGATCAGCCTTCGGAAGAGATTTTTAAGATTTCGGCTTTCGTAACGAGCCGTCCACCTCTTTAACTCAAATAGGGGGGTATTAGGCAAATTGACCCCGCGATGCATGGTGACGGCGGTTTTGAATCCCGCTTCACGAACCAACTCCACAGTGGTTTCATTATAATCTCCAAAGGGGTAGGCAAAATGATCCATAGGAAGGCCAAAGCGATCTTCCAACTTTTTTTTGCTCGCGAAGATTTCCTCCTTGGCCTGATCACGCGAAAGAAAGGAAAGTCGAGGATGAGTACAGGTGTGGGCACCAATCTGATGCCCTGCAGCCAGCCACTCACGAACCTGCGGCTCGTCCATTAGGGGATCCGCCTCTCCACCCTCCCGCGCCTCCCAATCACTCGTTTGGCCAAGTCGATCTGCCACAAGATAGTTGATGGCTTGGACGCCGACTTTTTTCATCAAAGGAACAGCCTCGATCAGGTTGCTCACAAAGCCGTCGTCGAAAGTGATCGTGATGGTTTCTTTTTTTGAAACATCAGAACAACCAAGAAAAGAGGCGGTTAGGCCTGCCTGTGTAATTTCACTCATCTGACGCAAAAAGAGTTCAGGCTCCAAATAAAGGCCCTTGATCCGAGCCCGTTTCGGGGGCGGAGCGATTTTATGATAACAGAGAATCGGGTGTCCCTCTTGAAAAAGGCCCCGAAACGGGGCGAGCTCGGTGTAGTAGTCGGGCAGAGTCATGCGTCTTAGCTTATAATTTTTGTTCCAAGGCCGCGAGTACGGCCTCTGCCACCTCTTGGGGTGTAATGAGCGACAAGCAGAGGGGTCGACTTTCAAAGCACTTATTTTGACCTGTCTCGTTACACGGACATTTTTTTATGAGAGCGCGATGCTTCGAGCCGCGCGGAACCCAACCCGGGCGACCGACCGACTCACGAAAAAGAGAGACTGTGGGTTTGCCGAGCGCCATAGCCAGATGGAGAACTCCCGAGTCCAGACCCACATGCAAAGTCGTCCGCTCAAGAAGAGCGGCTAACCGGGACATCGGTATGGGATTGAAAAAGATTTGAAGCCTTTCGTCCTGAACCAATGAGACGAGATCGGCTTGTCGGGCGATTTCCCGCTCCGACCCGGACCCGGTAGAAACAAAATTGGTTTGCGGCGATTTCTTCCAAACCTGCCGGAGGGTTTCCGCCCAGAAATCGAGAGGCCACTCATTCAGGGGTGAGCTGGCGGCGCTGATCGAAAAATGGATGGTTGAGGGGGAGATCTGGCTTGTGGCCCACGAGTGATCATCCAATGGAATCTGCCACGCCCAGCCTGGGTTGCTCCCCAACCAACCCAACTCCTGAAGAACGGAGAGTCTTTGTTGATAGACGGGGTTAGCTCGGTCCCTCTGGGAGATCGTCTGGGTGAGTCGACACCTCGCAAACCAGGAGTTGCGACCCGTGAGATGGGCAATGCGATCTCGGGCGCCACTCCAGCCTGTACAAAAAACATTTCGGTCTGAGCCCACAAAGGATATTGCCCCGTCATACTTCTGCGCGCGGATATCCCTAAGTGTTTCTAAGTGCCGCCAAGGAGGGGGACTAGGTTTGCGAAGAGGAACCACCCAGACTCGATTCACCTCAGGAACCATTCCAAGGAGGTCTTGGCCGACATTTGTAGTGAGGACATCCACCTGCGCCCCTGCTTGGGCGAGTGCACGGATTGCGGGGATCGAGTGGACGGTATCTCCCAAAAAACCAAGATCGACGACCAGGACCTTTTTCCATGAGGGAAGGGGCATGGGGTAGTTTCGGGCAGAGATGAGAAATGGCCAACCCAGAAACGCCGCCTTGGCCGATTCGAGAAAATAGAACAAGATCCACTTGATGCGAAAGAGCCCGCTTCCTTATGTGTTTGAGTATGCGAGCAATTTGAAGGCCGACCCCAAAAAGGTGTTCGCCTTTCATCTTGAACCCAAAAACATCTCCCGTGTGAGCCCGAGCTGGATTCGCGTGATTTCTTTGGAGTCTCCCAGCCCGATTGTTGGGGGATCCAAGATTCGACTCTGCGTCGCTTCCTTGGGCATTCCACAGTCGTGGGAGGTGACGGTTCAGGTGGTAAACGATTTTTCGGGGACACCGGGTTGCGCCCGCATTTTAGATGTGGCGGACAAAAGTCCTTTCCCGCTTTGGCGACATCTTCACGAGTTCTGGGCTGCGCCAGACGGCACAACAGGGCTGGTGGACCGGATTGAGTTTCTTCCCCCAGGGGCAGGGCTGGGACGCCTCCTCCTGCCGTTCATTCAGAAGTTTTTTCTCGTTCTATTCCGTGCGCGGCACGAGGCCACCCGCAAGATGTTCGAAATCTCTTAAGCCGGTCGAAGAATGTGTTCAACGGGCCCAATTTTCGCCCAGTCGACAGCAACAGATTGTTTTAGAAATGTTTTGTGGCTGACGTAACTCACTTTTCCGGTCCGAACCCCATGTTCATGGACGAGGCGGGTTGTTTTTACATCGAAGCAGCAGTATTCAGCCACCTTGGCCTGTTGGCCCTCTCTCCACCACTGAATCGCCTCCATCCCTGAGGCGGTTTTTTTTACTCCACAAGTTGCCTCGGCTACCGCATCCAATCCGACGCGATGTTTGATCCTTTCTTCGATACTGACCATGAGGTCGAGCGTGGGAACGGCAGAAAAATCGAATACGGAGTAAGCGGCAAGAACTGTGTAATCAAACCGTAACACATTAAACCCGACAACGAGATCGGCCCTGCGCAGGTCCGCGATCAGTCGATCCACGTCTTTCTCCAAATAAATATCATACTCGCCCTTGGCGGAGTGGTAGAGGACGGCCACGGAGATGCCCATTCGATCGATATGCCCCCAGCCGCCGACCTCAGCTGCGCTTTTCTGCGTTTCCAGATCGAAATAAACAATGTTGCCCATGTCTTTTTAGGAAATCGCAGGTTGGGCGGAAAAGGCAACCGCTTTTCACCACTTAGGTTTGGCTTGTTATTTTAGCTCCCCGAGGTTATAACGACAGGCTATGACTGACTCCAGATTAGCAAGACAGACGGCAGAACGGTTAATTGGTTCACGGGCTCAACTCCTCAAATTCAGCTGTTTGCTGGGTTTTGACGGCTTCTTGGACTCCATTCTTCAGGTGGTAGACCAGCGTCAGACAGCCACGAAATATCTCCCTTTTACCTCCGTAAAGCCTTTCGCGAAGCGGTTGAGCGAAGCCGCTGGGAAGAGTGCCAACTTTGAAGTCGTCCCAACCATGGAGAAGATTGGGGGCAACGGACCTTTAATGGCGTTTGCCATGTCGACCCTTGGGGCACCCGTGGAATACATGGGCATGTGCGGATTTCCAAAACTTCACCCTGTTTTCACTGAATTTGCAAAACGCGCTAAAGTTCACTCCTTTGCCGAACCCGCCCTGACCTCCGCTCTCGAGTTTAATGATGGAAAAATCATGCTCGGCCAGCTGGCCTCTGTTCAGGACGCCAACTGGGAAACCATCCAGTCCCGTTTGGGCGACAAGCTCGTCCAGAAGCTGTGGTCCTCCGCCTCATTTGTCGGAATGGTCAACTGGACGATGCTTCCGCATATGTCGGCCATTTGGAAAAAGCTGCTAACTGAGTACAAACCCGTTAAGCCCGGAAAACGGAAGCAGCTCTTTTTTGACTTGGCCGATCCCGCGAAGAGAATTGAAGCGGACCTGTTGGCGGCCCTCAAAATTATCGCAGAGTTTCAGGCTGAAAATGATGTGACTCTGGGAATGAATGAGAGCGAGGCCCTTCATGTGGCCAAAGTTCTGCGGCTAAAGGGCGCCACAAAAAATCCCAAAGCGTGTGCTTCCTTGGCAGGAGCCATTCGGGAGAAGATGGGAATTCAGGTTGTGGTCATTCACCCCATCGAATACGCCTGTGCGGCTGATGCCGAAGGGGAAGTGTTTGTAACCGGTCCCTATACCTCCAAGCCCAAGATCAGCACGGGTGCAGGAGACCATTTCAACGCAGGATTTGCCATCGGACGACTTCTCGGATTGGGATTACCCCACTCCCTGCAGTTGGCGGTCGCAGCCTCCGGATTCTACGTTCGCCACGGGAACAGCCCGAACCGCGAACAGTTAGTCCGCTTTTTACAAACACTGTAAGAGGAGGGGCGATAGCCCAAACTGGGTTGGTCTCTTAACCGCTTCTCAAGAGCTGAATGCCTAAATTCGGCTTACCCTCGGGCCTTTTTATACATCTCGAGGGTGCGCAGCCGCTCGACCGAGTGATCAACGATCGGCGCAGGATACTTTAAGGAGTCCGCCTCCGGAACATACTGGGCGATAAATTTTCCCTCGGGATCGAATTTTTCCGCCTGGCTCGAGGGATTAAAGATCCGGAAGTAAGGTTGCGCATCCGTTCCTGTTCCCGCCGCCCACTGCCACCCTCCGTTATTTGCCGCAAGATCACCGTCAAAAAGCTTTTCCATAAAGTAGCGCTCGCCCCACTGCCAAGTAACGAGCAGGTCTTTCGTCAGGAACGAGGCCACAATCATTCGGAGGCGATTATGCATCCAGCCCGTTTGATTCAGCTGCCGCATCGCAGCGTCCACAATCGGATAGCCCGTTTGACCTTCACACCAAGCCTGGAACCTGTCCTTTCGATTCTCCCACTCGATTTTGTCATACGCGGGGCGAAAGGATCCGTCTACCACATGAGGAAATTCCCAAAGAATCTGCTTATAAAAATCCCTCCAGATCAGTTCGCCAATAAATACATCGATCTGTTTTTTCGCGGCAGGGTCGTCGGCGCGGGCACGGCGCGCAGCGGCCAGAATCGTTCGTGGGGATAGCGTCCCAAAACGCAGATGCGGGGATAGGTGAGAAGTACTATCCTTAAAGGGATAGTTCCGCGTGTCCTGATATTTGAGAATATTTTTGCCTATAAAGGTCCGAAGTAGCTCTTGAGCTGTCTTCTCTCCCGCAGCTGGCACCGGAATATCGCATTTTGGAAGACCCAGATCCTCAAGGGAGGGAAGCAGAATACCTTTTACACCGGGTACCCCTTCTATTTTTTTGGGGCGAGGAAGGGGATCGTGAGGGCGCTTAGACAACCACGCATTAGAAAATGGGGTAAATACCGTGTATGGACCACCTGCCATTCGCTGAACAGAACCAGGAGGATGAATCAGCAGATCATCACAGGCAAAAACCTCCATCCCCTCCTGCTGAGCCATAGCGACAACTTTTTCATCTCTTTTGCGGGAATACGGCTCGATGTCCTTATTAAAGAAGAGGCTTTTTGCGCCTGTCTCTTTGGCCAAAGCTCGCAAAACATCAGCAGGGCTCCCTTTCCGTAAAATCAGGGGCGCCCCAAGTGTATTTAAATTGGCGGCAAGGCTTTCAAGGGAGGCGAGAAGGAAAGCTGTCCGCCTAGCGACACCTTTTTTGTCGGACAAAATGCCGTCATCGAAAATAAAAACGGGGACAATCGGGGCCTGCTTTTCAGACGCTTGATGAAGTGCAGCGTGGTCAGAAACACGCAAATCGCGACGAAACCAAACAAGTGCGGGCGCGCGGAGCATATTTTTTTCTAGCGCGCGGCGAATAACTTCGCACGCGCAAAGAATTTTTTTGCTTTTTCTCCCTCGAGAAACTCTTTTTTTATGCGCCGTTCATTTGTCAAGCGAAGTCATTCACAAATATTTTCGATTAAAATTAAAATTCCTCTTGCGGGATTTTTTTCTGTGGCGAATGATTCCACCCCGCTAACCAAAAAAGGAAATAAAAACAAATGAGCAATCCTCCAGAAATTTGGGTCAAAGTTTGCCGCGAACTTGAAAAAGTCATCACCCCTGACGCACTCCACCGATGGTTCTCGTCGATCGTCCCGATCAGCTACGAAGCCGGTCGTCTTGTCCTTGGTGTAGAGAACGCCATCTACCAGTACTGGATTGAGGAAAATTACCTCAACCAGCTTCGCGAATGTGCCACCCTTGCCGTAGGGCGGGAAGTTAAGATCAGTTTTGATGTTGTGGGCTCCAAAGACCGTCCAACTCCTGGTGCAGAAGAGCATCTCCTTCAAGCAGAAGGAAAAGAAAAGTCGAAGCCCCTATCGGGCGAGTTGGTAAGCCGTTATACCTTTGAGTCCTTTGTAGCGGGGGTTAACAGCCAGTTTGCCCATGCCGCAGCAACAGCTGTAGCAGATGCCCCAGCTCGTACCTACAACCCCCTTTTCATTCACGGATCCGTCGGATTAGGGAAAACCCACCTCCTCCACGCAATTGGCCATCGGATTATGCAGAAAAAGAAGGGCGCCAAGATTGTTTACGTTACCTCAGAACAGTTTACGAATGAGTTTATCTCGGCCATTCAACATGGTGAGCTCGTGAAGTTCCGTCGCCGCTTCCGCCAGGCTGACTGCTTGCTGATTGATGACGTTCAGTTCTTTTCGGGTAAGGACCGCTCCCAAGAGGAGTTCTTTCATACCTTCAACACCCTTTTCGATGGAAACCGACAGATCGTCCTATCCAGTGACAGCCCTCCGGGAGATGTCGCCAATCTGCAAAAGAGGCTCGTCTCCCGCTTTGAGTGGGGTCTGAGTGCGGAGTTGCAGTCTCCCGACATCGAGACTCGTCTCGCTATCCTTCGCAAAAAGACCTCCACCATGCAGGTTCGCTTGGGTGAATCGGTCCTTCACTTTATTGCGGAGCGGGTCAAAACGAATGTGCGTCGCCTGGAAGGGGCTCTCAACCGTGTTGCGGCTTGGGCTGCGTTGCATGACCGCCACATCACTCCTGCACAAGTCGAGGAGTTGCTGAAGGATTTCATCCAGCAGGAAACGAAGCCGATTGTCACTATCGAGCTGATCCAGCGCCGTGTTGCCGAAGGTTACGACCTTCGCGTCGCGGATATGACCAGCAAGCGGCGTCCTGCGCATATCGCTCTTCCACGCATGGTGGCCATGTATCTGAGCAGAAAGATGACAGGAAAAAGCCTCCAGGAGATCGGAGAATCGTTCGGAGGTCGTGATCACGGGACCGTCCTCCACGCCTGCAAGACCATCACCTCTAAAATGCAAGGGGATGATCGTCTCCACCAAATGGTGGGCCTTCTGACTCACAAGCTCGAAGAGCCGGCCGAGCGTTAAACCCAATCACTCAGACACGAAGCTCTTTTCCGCGCATCCGCGTGGGGCAGAGTTTTCGTGTCGTTTGTTAAAGACCACCTTTCTTGGACATTCATAACGCAAACCAAAAAACCAGTGCCTATGAAAAAATCTTTTTTCTCAAAAATCGACAGTTGCCCGACTGTTATTCCCGTGGGTATCCCCAGTTCATTGCCATTTACTCACCGCTACAGAGAGGATTTGAGTCTCCCTGTGAATAGCCATCAAATCAGGACGAGAATCTTGTGAGAAGAACATCCCCGCACCAACAAACAGGGTTATTTTTAAAACCTATCCACGGCTTATTCTTCACCCAACCTGTTGACGCTCGGCGTTTTAAAGAAAAACTGGTGGCTTATCCACTTGCTTATGATTATGGTTTATTTACTTCTATATTTACCTATCCCAATCTTCTGACTCTCAAAACTTCATGAAACTCATCCTCCAAAAACAGAAATTCCTCAACGCCCTATCAGCAGTCCAAAATGTCGTTGGGTCACGCACCCCAATCGGCATTTTGAACAATCTTCTTTTGAAGGCAGATAAAAGCCAACTCACGATATCGGCGACCGACTTGGATATCGGGATTCGCACCTCATGCGAAGTGGGAGTGGAAAAGCCAGGGTCCATTACACTGCCTGCCCGCAGGCTCTTTAGCATTATTCGGGAGCTGCCTTCTGAAGAGTTGACCTTGGACGTGGACAGCAAGCTGAGCGCGACGATGCGCTGCGGATCGGCCGTGTTCAAAATTATGGGGATGCCGTCCGAGGAGTTCCCCGCGATCCCAGAGTTCCCCGCAAAAACCAGCGAGAAGAATCCTATCTACAAAATCGAACAGAAAGCCCTTAAGGAGCTCCTCAAGAGGGTTTCCTATGCCATGTCAGCAGATGAGAAGCGCTACGTTTTAAACGGCCTCCTGCTCTGTTTAAAGGACGGCAAGCTCACGATCGTTGCAACGGACGGAAGACGATTGGCTTTGACCGATCAAGAAATGGATTTTCCAAAAACAGGCGAACGGGAATTTATCCTACCCGCGAAAGCGGTTCTCGAGCTCCAGCGCTTGTTGGGCGACAAAGAGGACGTTTCCTTTGTGGTGCTAGAAAACCAGATTCTCTTTTCCTTTGGGAATACAGAAATCGCGGCCAAAATGGTCGAGGGAAATTATCCGAACTATCGCCAAGTCATCCCTGCCGATGCCAAAGAGAGGGTCACCTTGGAGCGGGAACTTTTCTTAAACTCCGTGCGTCGGGTGGCACTGCTATCCAGCGAGAAATCAAACTCGGTCAAACTCACCTTTGGCAAAAATAATCTCGAAATCGCCGCGAACACACCCGATGTGGGGGAGGCTCACGAATCGATCCCTGTACAGTACAAGGGCAAGGAATTCACGATGGCGTTCAACCCCGATTTCCTGATCGACCCTCTAAAGAATATTGAGGACGACAGCGTTCACTTTGATTTTATCGATGAGCTCAGCCCCGGCGTGATCCGCTACAACAAACCGTTTCTTTATGTGATCATGCCGATGCGGACGGCCTGAGCCGCCCTGCGTGGTTCGGCATCTTCGACTCACCTCGTTTCGATGCCACTCCTCGCTTGAACTGGAAAATCTTGGTCCCCGAGTTCTGTTGTCTGGGGCGAATGGTCAGGGAAAAACAACGCTTCTCGAGTCGGTAGCCATTCTCGGGCGAATGCGCTCCTTCCGTACGCGCGCATATCGGGAACTGACACAGCATGGGGCCGAAGGGTGGCGGGTGGATGGATCATGGGCGGATGAAGCAGGGCCGGTTCGATTGGGAATGGTTTGGAGAAACGGAGCTAGAGAGCTGGAGGTGGATGGGCGAATCGGCGCAACGGTGGATGAGTTTTGGGGAAGGGCGCTAGTCGTCGTCGCGCATGGGGGAGACACCTCAATTCTGGAGGGCGGATCGGCTGAAAGGCGGGGAGGCTTTGATCTGCTATTAGCAGAAACAGATCCGAGTCGGTTGGGGGATTTACGAACTTTGCGGGAAGTTTGCAAACAGCGATCCGCCCTATTGAGATTACCTCGCGCGTCTCGAGAGGAGTGGGAAGCCTGGACAACCCGTCTTGGAGAGTTGGCAAAAATATTGCAACCCGCACGGCGCGCCTTGGCCGAGATTTTTTTACCGCATCTGGAGGAGGCCCATAAAAAACTAACCTCAGGCGCGGAGAAGTTAAAGGTGACCTATCAACCCGACGAACCAGTTCCTGATTCTGGGCCTGGACGGGATCGCCTTTGGGGGATTGAGCGGGAAAGAGGCATCAACCTGACAGGACCTCAAAGAGATGACTGGGATTTTAAGTTAGGAGGAAAAAGTTTGTCGCGATACGGATCGGAGGGGCAACGGAGATCTGCCTGCTTGGCGGTGCGGCTGGCCGAGCTGGCCCTCTTGAGGCAGGGCAGGCAGCGAAGCCCGGTATTTCTGTTGGATGACGCCCTCAAAGAACTGGATGAGGCACGGCGGGAGGCCTTTTGGCGGGTGATTCCGGATGAGTGCCAAGTCTTGTACGCAACGGCACACGATCGACCCAAGCAGGGGGATTCGTGGGTTATTATGGAGATTTCCCCCGGGGTCGCAAAAATGCAAAAGGGGTGAGCCTTGCCAATGGGGGTGGGCAACCCTTACGATTCTCGCCCGTTTGAAATCATGAAAAAATTAAGGAGATGGACCTATGGCTACTGAAGTTGGACCCGTAAAATCAGTCGAGGTGCCGCCGCTGCGGCCTCTCAAAATTCCCAATCGGCTTGCCGCGACACCCAAACAAGGCCCCAAGTACCCAAGCAAGGTTCGAAATAGCGCTGGGCAAGAAGTGATTTTGGCAGACCCCGTGATGACTCGGGCGTTGGTGGCACTGATGGACACCCACGCGGTCATTGGAGGCGCTGCTTGTCACTGGGGAGGTCCTGCGGCTTTGGCCGAAATCATGTCGGCAATCCACGGGGTAATGTTTGCGGAAAAAAACAGGCCTTGGCACGAAGCGTACAACTTTGTGAACGATGCAGGGCATACGGAAAATGGGGTGTACGCATTACGCGCGCAGTACGGGTTCGATGGAATGACGTTTGATGATCTTAAAAAGTTTCGCTCCATTGAAAGCAAGCTGACCGGTCACGGAGAAAGCCACCTCAACCCAGAAGGCGTCTTCATCAGCAACGGACCGTTGGGCTCGGGAATTCCTGTCGCACAGGGATTGGCTCTGGGTGACAAATTGGCAAAACGGGATCGTGTAACATTCTGCGTAATTTCGGACGGAGGCTGCATGGAGGGCGAGGCCAAGGAGGCCATGGCGGCGATACCAGGATTGGCGAGCCGCAACGAGATCAACCCGTTTATTTTGATTGTATCAGACAACGACACAAAACTTTCCGGAAGAATTTCTGAAGACAGTTTTTCGATGGAACCCACATTTGCGGGATTGGCGGATCTGGGATGGAACGTTCGGCCCGTCAAGGAGGGGCAAAATCTAGAAAAAGTGTACCAGGCTGTGGAACAAGCACTGGTAGAGGCGAAGGGAGACCCGCGGAGACCTGTTTGTCTTTGGGTAAAAACGATCAAGGGTTATGGGGTAAAGGAAACGGAAAAGAGCTCATCCGGCGGACACGGGTTCCCGCTCAAAGACGGAGAGAAAATAATTCCATTTGTTGAGGAAATTACGGGCGGAAAAACCCCCGTGGAGCTTAAAACATGGGCCGAGGGACTTCGAAAAGATTGGGAGG
>JASGCJ010000067.1:2050-4665 GCA_030054195.1 Minisyncoccota bacterium | reverse complement strand
GCCGGCTTAGCTCAGTGGTAGAGCAGCGGTTTTGTAAACCGCTGGTCGTCGGTTCAAATCCGACAGCCGGCTCTCAAGAGGCAGGTTGGAGCATGGATTGGCTCGGCAGCGCGGATTCGGGTGTTGACAACCTATGCGTAACTATTTACTTATTTAATAATGAATAACACCCTCCGTGTAGCGATCTTAACTGTAATCGCCTTGGCTTCCCCTTTAGCCATGGCTGATTCTGGCTCCAAAGGTAGTAATGATGACTGTTCGGTTGAGCAGGCTTTCATCGCGATTCCCGATCTTTTGGTCGTGCGTCCGGTGAGCTTGGCTGGTTGTGCAGTGGGTTTCACCGCTTTCGTGGTGTCTTCTCCTTTCACAGCTATGGCCGAATGTGTGGACGAATCCTGGGACACTTTGGTCAAGACCCCAGCTCGTTTTACGTTCGAACGTGATCTCGGCGATTTCGACAACGTTAAATAAGTTTCCGACCGTAAAGGTCTGAGCAAAGGGCGATCCTGAAAGGGGTCGCCCTTTGTGTTTCTAGGCAAGGGATGTAGGGGTTAAGGGATTTTGGGGTTCTAGAGATTTGGGCTAGGCGGGGTTGGCGAGGACGCCCTACCTTCGGGGGGTGTTTGGCTACTACACGCATGACTTAAGCCCGTTCCTGATTCAGTTGGGGAGTGGTTGGGGTATTCGATATTACGGGATGGCCTACGTGGTGGGCTTTCTGGCGTGGTTTTATGGGCTTCGTTGGTTTCGGAAGCTGGGCTGGTCGAATCTGAGCGATGAGCAGATATCGGAACTACTTTTTTATACGGTTATTGGGGTTTTGGTAGGGGGTCGGCTGGGCTACTGCCTGCTTTATGACTGGGCCGAAACGATCCGAAATCCAGTTAGTATCATCGCTTTTTGGAATGGGGGTATTCGAGGAATGGCCAGTCATGGCGGAATCTTGGGAGCTCTCATAGGATTTCTCTTGTGGGCGCGGAAAAATCGGGTGGATGGGTGGGCTGTGGCCGATAACGCGGCTGTGATTGCCCCAGTCGGAATTTTCTTGGGACGTATCGCCAATTTTATCAACGGAGAGTTGTGGGGAAGGGTAACAAACGTTCCGTGGGCTGTTATTTTTAGTGAGGCGGGAGCGGAGCCTAGGCATCCATCCCAAATCTATGAGGCCCTAGGCGAAGGACTTTTTTTGGGGCTGGCAATGGGGTGGATACGAAGCAAAAGACTAAAACCCACAGGTCAGGTCATTGCAGCCTTCTTTCTGGTCTATGGGATTGTACGAATTGGATTGGAGTTCTTTCGTGAGCCTGACGCTGGAGATCCCATTTGGGCGGGTTTGAGTCGAGGCCAGTGGTTTTCGGTCGGCCTGGGGATCGTTGGTTTTGGGCTTTGGGTATGGAGGAGACGGCGTACGAGTGGTTAACGGGCTTTGGGTTTTTGAGGAATACGCAGGGTTTGACCTGGCACCAATAGATCGGGGTCGTCCATTGGATTAAACAGAAGAATATCCTCCACACCGATTCCATACCGTTTCGCAATGGTGGTTAATGAGTCACCCCTCCGCACGGAGTAGATGAGGGGTTCGGACTGAATCAGTATCTCCTCAGGTGCTGGAGTCGGAGTTGAGGGTTCCGAGTTCGCATTCTGAGGTGAGAGTGTGGAACTGAGCTTCGGTTGGGGTGCTGGGGAGAGGTTCGCAAAACCGTAGTCAAAAAGAAGGCGTGTATCCTGCCATTTATTCGCGCTTTTCAGTAGGGTGAGGCGCAGCTCACGACCGTCCCTTGTTGCAGAAGCAGCAAAGGTGTGGCGAGCTTCGTAGGTCCATCCGGTTTTTGCGGGCCCCATTCCTGGGTAGGAACCTAAAAGTTTGTTATGGTTGCGCATTCGTTGGACACCGATCGCAGTGCGCAGGTTGTAGACTTGGGTTTGAGCCATCTGGCGAAAACTAGGAATTGAAAGAAAGTAGTTAAATAGTTTCATGAGATCTCTTGCTGTGGTGCGCTGGGAGGTTCCGGGAAGGCCGTGTGGATTCCCAAAACGGGAATCTGTCATGCCCAGCTTTGCGGCTTCTGCATTCATATCTGCGACGAACTGATTAACCGAGCCAGATGAGGCACGGGCGAGGGCCATAGCGCTATCATTGTCTGAGCCAATAATGATGGAGCGGTAGAGTTCGCTAATCGGCAAGGTTTCTCCAGCACGAAGGGGTACAGTGCTGGGTTCTACTCGGGTATCTTCAGGCGCGATTGTGATCATTCCTTGTGCTCTGTTTTTCTCGTAAGCCACAACGGCTGTCATGAGTTTGACCGTGCTTGCGGGTGGGTAGGGGGCATCGATATTTCGAGCGTACAGAACGTCCCCTGTGAGGGGATCGACCAAGAGGGCAGCTTTTGCCAGAAGATCGGCCTGAACCTGCTCTAAGGTAGGTGGTTTTGGGGGAGGAACGGGAAGTGCCGCCTCGAGAAGGGAACAAGTGAGGAGAGTTGTGAAAATAAGAAAGCGGGGGAACTTCATCGGATTTCCCAAAGGTTTGGAAAGCGAGTGAGCTTTTTAAATCCTTGGCGTTGGACCACGACCACATCCTCGATGCGAACGCCCCCGATTCCCGGAACATAAAG
>JASGCJ010000067.1:0-1950 GCA_030054195.1 Minisyncoccota bacterium | reverse complement strand
CCTTTCACGACGGTTCGGGTGATATCCCCGAAGTAGCCGGTAGAGGAGTTGCGGGGAAATATATCCAGAATGATGGATTGATGGGCATAAAGGGGGCCGCGTCCACGTTCGTGCGGGTCGCACGCTTGGGATCCACAAGCGACGATGGTGTCACGTGCTAAGGCTCCGTGGCGAAGACAGGCGATTTCCATTTCGGTGCGGAGACGTTCCGATGTCAGGACAGACCCAGACCAGACAAGGGTGTGATCTCGCCGGATCTTAGTGATTTTAAGGATTTCGACAGCTCGGGCTAAACCGGCTTCAGCTGCGCGAATCGCTTGGGTGATATGACGGACTTCCAAGGAGGATTTTGTGAGGCGTTTTGAAAAAAAAGGCTCGGGTACGGATTGTAGTTTGAGTCCTGCTTGGGTCAGGCTGTGGGCAAGGCCGATCGGAAAGGTGCAGGGGATTTCGGCAGACCGTATCCCGTGCCGTCTCAGGACGTTGGCGAGAGTCTTGGGAAAAGGGTGCTTTCCCGGCCCCATTCGTTTTTCCTCATCAGAGAGGTCAAGAAACAGATCGGCCCTTCCGGTCCGTCGGGCCCGGTCGATTTCTAATGGACCTAGAAGGGCAAATGTTTTGCCCGAGGCGGTCTGAAACCATGCAAAATCGTCCGGTACAAACAGTCCGGTGGCATAGGTCAGATCAGGAACGCGGTCGGTATTTCCAACGAGGAGACGGGCGAGGCGAGGCACGGCTAGGATGATTTAAGGAGTGCGCCCGCAAGAAATCCGCTGAGGAGAAAGGCAAGAAGGATCATGGGGGTTCGAACATCGAAACCGAACAGATAGAGGTCGAGGTGAAGAAAGCCCGACTGGCGGGCAATGAGGGCAACGGTGGCGGCTAGAATGGAGAGGGATACAAGGCGTTGGCGGTTCATAGTTCGGCTTGGAAGAGTAATTTCATCGGGTATGGATAGGGAATGTCAATTGCGACTCGCACTGGGGATGGGGGTACCACCGCTCTAATGTATGGGAGACGTGTGTCAAAAGACAGCCCTCGTGTTGAGGCTTATGGGGAGGTGGATGAGTTAAATGCGTGTTTGGGGCTGGCGAGGGCTCAAATCCAGAGCTCTATGATGAGTTTATTGGAAAAGATTCAGAAGGCTTTGGTGGGGTTGATGGGGGAGTTGGCGGTGGCAACTGAAGATCTACCGCGGTATGAGGCGGATGGGTATGCCCGAATCAAGGACGAGGATTTGGCCTTACTGGACAAGGAGATTGAGCGATTGGAAAAGGAGGCTCCCCCAGCCAAGGGGTGGTCGACTCCTGGAGGTAATTTAGCAGGGGCGGCCCTAGATTTGGCGCGGGCGGTTTGCCGAAGGGCTGAGCGGGGGGTCTGGCGGTTGGAGAAAAAGGAGGGCAATGTTCGGATGATCATTCCAAGGTATTTGAATCGTTTGTCGGACCTGCTTTGGCTTTTGGAGAAGGATTTGGAATCGGCTGAAAACTCAAAAAGCAGCACTTAGGAAGTTTTTAGAATTTCCCATGCTGCGCGTGGCCCAAGGTACACCATGCCGGTGTAGATTTGGACAAGGTCGGCCCCTGCGGCTCGACGGGACTGGTAGTTGGCTGAATTCATGACTCCGCCTACTCCGACAAGAATTTGTTCTTTGTCTAGAAGGGGCCGAAGAGCACGCGTAAAGGTCATGGCGCGTGCGGTTAAGGGGCGACCGCTTAGCCCGCCTGTCTCATTGGGCTCTTCTGGTTCGCGGTGAATGGTGGTATTGGTAGCTACAATTCCAGCGAGTTCGAATTCTTTTGTAATGTTTACGAGTTCGGGAAGGGATGAGATTTCAAGATCCGGGGATATTTTTAAAAGAAGTGGCTTTTTTTTAGGGCAGGAGTGGTTGAACTCCTGAAGAGTGGAGAGGAGCTTCCGAAGATCGTTCGGCTGGGCCAAGTCGCGCAG
>JASGCJ010000066.1 GCA_030054195.1 Minisyncoccota bacterium | reverse complement strand
ACTCCTGCAGCCAACCAAAAACCTCCCTGCCGTCTTGTCGCACCTGGTCGATCCATCACAGCTCGTGCCCCCGCCCACCGTCTCATAACCTTGGGCAGTTTGAGCACACCGGATTGCCCAGCTTTGCCGCGAAATATCAACCAGCTGGCCAAAGGAACCAGTGGGATCAAAAGAAGAACCTGAGGCTCCTCCCAACGCACTCCATAAAAAGTCATGCTGCTCGTCCCCACCTTCCGGGTCGCGCCCAGGCCAACCCACCCAGAAAAGCCAGAGTTCCGGGTGTGACCCACGCAAAAAACCACTCGTGAGCTCGTAGTTGTGCTTTTGCACTAAATTCAATCCGCTGTTTTTTATCGATGGCCGCAAAAGCCGCCTCCGCCGTTCCCACATCCATGGCCCGGAAAAACTTTCCTCCAGTTGTCTCCGCAATTCGCTGCAATGTGTCCTCATCTAAATCTGAGATCGCCTGCCGATATCCCAATTTTCTGCCAGCGTTGTCGATCACGGGCATCGGCACAACTCCGGGCTGACCTGCCCCGATGGTATAAACAGGAATCCCTTTTTTCTTCGCCAACTCGGCCGCTTGGCGGGGAGCCAATACCCCGCTGTTGTTCGATCCGTCGGTCAAAAGAATAATGAATGCCCCCTTGCGTTGCCCGTCCTTCTCCTTCTCCGACTGTTCCAATCGAGAAACAGCCAACCCTAAACCATCCCCTACTGCTGTCGCATCCTCTACAAGCCCCACCCGAAGCCTGGAGATCTGCCGCGCCAACCACTCGTGATCAAAGGTCAGTGGAGAAAGCGTGTAGGCTCGCCCTCCATAAATGACAACCCCGATTCGATCTGTCGGTCTTCGTGAAATAAATGCCTCAATGATCGGTTGAATTGCCTGAACCCTATTGATTCTGCCTGTGGGACCTTCGTAATCCTCCGCCAACATGCTGGGCGAAAGATCGATCGCCAACATGATGTCGTAACCCTTTTGACGCACCTGCTTTTTTTCTTCCAGCTGTTGCGGTCGTGCCAGCCCCACAATGAGCAAGGCCAATCCTATTCCAGCCAAAATGGACGGCCCCCTGCCCAGCGAGATAGCGGGTGCCCCTGCCCAGCGAGCAACTCTTGGAATCACCAAGACAGGACGAGACCTGCGACCTCTCCACCAAACAGCCAAAGGAATGAGGAGTAACGCCAACAACCAGAGCGGGTCGGCCAACGTCCAGCCTCCAGGCAAAAGCGTCTCGCTCACTTTCTTGCCCCTTGCATTCTTCTTCTAAAAAAAGTCACCAGCGGATCGAGAAGATCTCCATCCGTTCCCGCCGTCATCCTCTGGAGTGGGCTCGGAAACCACTCCTGCCATGCCGCCTCTCTCTCTGCCACCCACTGTGCATGTCTTTGTTGGCTCTCCTTCGTTCCCATATCAAAAGCAAGAACCTCTCCCGACTCTGGATCTACCGCAGGTAAAATACCCAACGTGGGCAGCTGAATATCCCACGGGTCATCCACCCTAACCCCAATCATCTCATACCGCTTCCGCAAGGCGGCCCATCCCGGTCCCACGGGTCGAGGCGGAAAATCTCCCAGCCACAAAACAATGCTGTGCTTGGGAAACGCGTGAAAAAACAGTTTCCATTCCAGGGAAACCTCGGGTCCGTCCTCCAACTTCGGAATCGGCTGGGCAAGTAGTGTGGCTGCTGTTCTGACAATATTGACTCGCCCCCGCACAGGTTGCCGCACGTGATGCCCCGATGGAGTGGCATGCCAGAATCCCACCCGATCCCTATTCCCTGCAGCTGTAAGGGCAAAAAGTCCTGCCAGCTCCAACAAGGCTTCTCGTTTTGTCCTCTGGCCCGACCCGAACTGAAGGGATGGGGTGTCCTCTAACAGAATCACTACGGTTAACTCTCTCTCTTCGATGAATTTTTTCCGATACAGTTCCCCCAGTCTGGCCGAAACATTCCAATCCACATCCCTTACATCGTCTCCGAACTCATACTTTACGACCTGATCAAACTCCCTCCCCCGCCCACGAAATGCCGATCGATACTCACCCCCCAAGAACGAGTCGGCCGCCATGCGCACCCGCCACTCCAGTTTGCGCAAAAGAGCGAGCGGTGCCTTGCGAGCCACCTCTCCAGGCGCGACTGCTGTGCTCATGTTCGCCGTCGGCTCCTCCCTCGTTAATATCCTGCGGGCACAGGAATCCGGTCGAGCACACCTCGTAAAATCTGATCTGTGGTTGTCTCCTCCGCCTCCGCTTCATAGGTCAGCCCCACCCTGTGTCTTAAGGCATCGAGAAACACATTTTGAACTACTTCAGGTGTTGCGTGATCCATTCCATGCAACCACGCCAACGCTCTCGCCGCCTGTACCAAGGCAAGAGAGGCTCGAGGACTAGCCCCGTACGACAAAACTTTTCCCCCGTTTCCTGCTGCCGCTGCCGCCGCCTCACGAGTGGCACGCACAAGAGCCAACATATAAGCCTGAAGCGGTGGACTTAGATGAACTGCGTCCACCTTATTTCTCATGCTTAGCAACTCCTCACCCGAAGACACCGCGACCAGCTTGGGCTGCATACTGAGTTGCCCCCATCGCTCCATCATCGCGCGCTCTTCCTGCTCGCTTGGATAGTCCACGAGAATTTTGAAAAGGAACCGATCCGTCTGCGCTTCAGGAAGCGGATATGTCCCTTCCTGCTCCAGCGGATTTTGTGTCGCCATCACAAGGAAAGGCTTAGGCAGGTGATGCGTTTCTCCTCCAATCGTGACCTGTCTCTCCTGCATCGCTTCCAGGAGAGCGCTTTGAACCTTGGCTGGCGCACGGTTGATTTCGTCCGCAAGGACCAGGTTTGCAAAAACGGGGCCTTGATGAACGCGGAAGGTTCCCTCTTTTGGCTGAAACACCATTGTTCCCACGACATCACTTGGCAAAAGATCAGGCGTGAATTGAATCCGCTCGAAATCCAAGCCCATTGCCGCCCCAAGACTTTTGATTAACAGGGTTTTTGCTAATCCGGGGAGACCTTCTAGCAAGACATGCCCATTGGCCAGAAGAGCCACGAGAAGGCGTTCGATTACCTCATCTTGGCCAATGATTGCCTTCTGTACCTCGCCTCGAATCCGTGCTGCCCACTCTTTGCCGTTCGTCATAATTAAGAGTACTCCTTAAACATAATATCCCTAACCCCGCGCCAGATTTCAACCCCCGCGATTAGGTCCCCTCTCCCTTTACTGGGTAGTAAAAACGACCACCCCTTTCTCAATTCGATCGAGCTGCACGCTTTTGGATCCCGGGAAGAGGGCCACCTGTTCAAGCAGGCTGTCTACCCACTGATTCCATGTGCGCAAAACCAGTGCGGGCGGCAGGGGTAGCTTCCCTAAGCTGGCTTCTACCCGATAGATATTCTCGCCCTTTTCCGAGCGACTAAAAATTAGTTCGTGTCTTAAAACGAGGGTTTGCCCCAGCCATCGGCCCGTGCGATCGAGAGTCATTCCGCCCTCAACAAACTCCAGTTGCCACCTCTCCGTGCTCACCGCAAGGATGTCTGTCACCCCGACGACTGCAAACCGCAACCGCCGTCCCCACCAATCGTTAATTTCAGCATCGCTCAGCTTTACCTCGGAGGGCAGCCCCTCTTTGAGGCCCACCTGCGACCAGAGCAAATCTTCCAGCGTGGTTCGGTTATCTTTTTTGAGAACCAGTGGAGGCTCGGGCACAGCGATCGCAAGAACCGTCGCTCTTGCCATAAGAGAAAAAAGGCACATTCCTGCCAACGCCCACGCGCTTCCCTTCCACCAGGCCCTGTGCCTCAAGAGCTCCACCACGCCGTGAAAAAGAAAGCTGAGGCCAAGAAGTGCGCCCCCAAGAACAAGCCCCAAGCCAGCCACGAAAACTCCTTGGCTGAAAAGAATTGGAGCTACCGCTGGGGCTTGAATCTTTGCCAAAAAGGCCTTCTTCGCGACATCGTTTCGTGTCTCCTTTTCTTTTTCCCAATCTTCTGGCTCAAACCACCTCCCCTCGAATTTTTTTCTGCCCGCTTGTTGGTTCTCCATCTCCAAGCGCCAAGGCGCACCGATGTTTTCAACCTCCTGCGCACGCTCCGGGAACTCCTTCGAAAGTGCGGCCAGCGCCTCTACTTGCTTGGCAAGATCTTCGGTCGTGTAGCTTTTTTTCCCATCATACGCTTGGGGAATGGCTTTCTCCGTAGCTGCGGCGAACGCCGCCTCGGCCTTGGCAAGTGCTTCGGGATCCTCAGGAGAGGGCATTTTGTCCAATCTCTCTTTCCAAATTTCCAGCTCCTTATGCAGCGGCTGTTCGAGATTTGGGTGCTGAGCCTTAGCCTCCAGAATCTTATTGATAGCGGATACTGCCTGCTCCCGTGATAACTCCTGCTCCGGCAAAGGCGTGCTGGGAAGTTTTCCCAAAACTTTCCCTAATTCTACCTCTCTTTTGGTTCCGTCCAACTCCTTGAACTGAATTGTTCTTTTTTCTTCCCTGACTTCTTGTGCTGTCACAAGAACGGCTTCGCCGTTCTTATCCAAGATCAAGATTTCTGCATTTCCTGCACTGGCGCCCACCAGGCAGATCGCGCAAACCCACGCGCGGAATACCCGAATCAAGAGGCAAGTTTCCGCGCAGCAGAAACAATGTCTTTGGGCCCCATGCCAAAATGTTCGTACAGCTCCTGAGCGCTGTAGGCGGAGCGACCAAACTCACCCTGCATGCCGATGGCCGCTGTCTT
>JASGCJ010000004.1:4255-81705 GCA_030054195.1 Minisyncoccota bacterium | reverse complement strand
GAATCGTCATGTTCAGAGCCTAGAACCTTTATGATCGAAATCAATCATTAGAGGAATGACCTCTGATTCCATACTTCAAAAACAGTACTTGTTTTTTGGTCGTTTTCGATCGTAAGGACGCTAGTTCTTAAACTATGAACTCCACCTTGGTTGGTTGGGATTGGCTGGTGATTGCGGTGTATTTTGGAGCGATTGGGGGGATCGCCTGGTGGAGCTCCCGAAGAAATACCAATACCCAAGAGTATTTCTTAGCAGGAAGGAATATAGGCTTTTTTGCGATCGGATGTTCCCTCTTGGCTTCCAACGTTGGATCCGAGCATATCGTGGGACTTGCCGGACAAGGTGCAACCACGGGGATGGCCATGGCTCATTGGGAACTTCACGCTTGGATTATTGTTTTGCTCGCGTACTTCTTTGTGCCTTTTTATTACCGATCGGGTGTCTTTACCGTTCCGGAGTTCTTAGAGAAACGTTTTGATACGCGTTGTCGGTGGGTTCTCTCGTTGGTTTCCCTTTTGGCGTATATTTTGACGAAAGTCAGCGTTACTGTGTATGCAGGCGCATTGGTCTTTCAGACACTGTTGCCCGACGCGTTTGGTTCTCCCCAAGGCGCCTTCTGGGCAGGGGCCTTGGGAACGGTGTTGATCACCGGGATTTACACGGTTTTCGGGGGGATGCGTGCCGTGGTCTACACCGAATCGTTGCAGACGATTGTGTTTCTTGTCGGATCCTCCGTCGTTACCTTCATTGGACTCAGTCAGTTAGGCGGGTGGAATGAACTAAGGGAAACCCTGCAACCGCATGCCGCACAATTCGCCTTTTGGCGTCCCTTATCCGATCCGGATTTCCCTTGGTTAGGGATCATGATCGCGTCTCCGATTGTCGGAGTCTGGTACTGGTGCACGGATCAGTACATCGTCCAAAGGACGCTCATCGGCAAAGATCTGGCCACAGCGCGTCGGGGAGCTCTCTTCGGAGGGTTATTAAAAATTGCCCCCGTTTTTATTTTTCTCGTTCCTGGGATGATCGGATTCGCGCTTCATGAGAAGGGATTAATCTCTATGCCCTTGATCCCGGATGGTGAAAAAATGGTGTTTAACGGAGATCAGGTTTTTCCGACACTAGTAACCACCCTGCTGCCCGCGGGGCTTCGAGGTTTGGTGGTCGCCTGTCTTTTGGCTGCCTTAATGAGTTCCCTCGCATCTTTGTTTAACTCAGCGGCCACCCTTTTTACTGTCGATATCTATGAGAAAATCTTTCCGGGTCGTCCGGAAAAGCACCTGGTTTTCGTGGGGCGAATGGCAACGTGTGTGGTCGTGGGGTTAGGGGTTCTGTGGATTCCGGTGATGGCCCGAGTTTCGGGAGGGGGATTGTATCAGTACCTGCAAAGCGTCCAGGGGTATTTGGCTCCTCCGATCACCGCGGTATTTTTATTGGGACTGGGTTGGGGGCGGATCAATCGGCAGGGAGCTTTATGGGGACTTTCGGCCGGATTCCTACTGGGGTTGACCAAGCTGACGATTCAGGCGTTTTTCGGGGTCTCAAAAATCAACGAGTACCCCCTGATGACGGCGATCGGAGACTTTAACTTTCTTTATGCGACCGGAATCTTGTTTGCGGTGAGCATGGCAATCACCACGGGGGTTTCTCTGCTTCATCCTGCGCCCGATAAGAAAAAAATTCAGGGGCTGACGTATGCCTCCGTTCGGGAAGTGGCGGCGGATGAGCTCAAAGCGAGCTGGGATTTGGGAAACCGTGTTTTAACCACGGTGATTCTGCTTCTGGTCGCCTCGATCTACCTCTATTTCAGTTTTTGGCTCATGTAGCTGGTCGGCATAAGCTCTTGCGGTCCACGCGGATGTGGTGGTTTGTGATCGTCTGGAGATTCTTTCTTCCCCCTCCCGTCACCACCCACGCTGCCTGGAGGGCGGCGCCCAAGGCCGCCCCTTCATCAGAAGCGACTTTGATCACCCGCACCTGAAAAATATCCGCCAAGATCTGACGCCAGAGCGGATTCTTGGATCCGCCTCCCGTGAGGCGAATCTCTTGGGGTCGAATTCCGAGAGAGCGCAGGCGTTGCAAACCATAACCCAAACCTTGAGTGATTCCCTCAAGAGTGGCGCGGGCGATATGGCCTGCGGTGAAGTTTCCTAAGTTTAACCCCTGATAGGAGGCGGTCGCGTGGGGGAGGTTTGGTGTTCGTTCTCCCTGCAGGTAGGGAATGAACTTGAGCCCATTGGATCCGGCGGGAACTCTGGCGGCCAACCGGCTCCACTGGTCGTGCGAAAGCTGCAAAGCCTTGCCCATGGCCTCTGTGGCTACGGTGACGTTCATGGTGCAAACCAAAGGCAACCAACCTCCAGTGGAATCACAAAAAGCAGCAACTTCCCCTCGAGAGTCGATGATCGGACGATCACTATATGCGTAGATGGTACCCGAAGTGCCAAGACTTAGGGTGACCACTCCAGGGCGCACATTCCCAGTGCCGATCGCTCCCATCATGTTGTCACCCCCGCCAGGTCCAACCGGAATTCCTGAAGGAAGGCCTAAGACTTTGGCTGAAGAAATCGAAAGATCACCTGCTGACCCGCCCGGGGAAATCAGTCGTGGCAAAAAGGAAATCAAATTCGAATCGATGGAGCGCAGAACCGGTTCGGACCATTTTCTTCGACGAACATCGAAAAAACCGGTACCGGAGGCATCGCCGTATTCCATAGTTTTTTCACCGGTGAGCCAAAAGTTGAGGTAGTCGTGGGGCAGAAGTACCGAGGCCAGCCTGGCGTAGTTTCGAGGCTCATGTTTTTTTAGCCAGAGAATCTTCGAGGCAGTGAAACCAGCCGGGAGGCCGTTGCCGGTTTTTTGGATCAGACGAGGAAGGCCACCGTTTTTTTGGATGATGCCTTCCGCCTCATTGGCGGTGGAGGTATCGCACCAGAGTTTGGCGGGGCGAATGACTTGATCGTTACGGTCCAGAGGAACGAAACCATGTTGCTGTCCGGACACTGCCATGCCGGCCACTCTCCGGGCCGTGCCCACGGGAGCCGACGCGAGGGCTTGATGCACAGCGGTGCGAAGGGCGCGGATCCAATCTCGAGGATTCTGCTCCTTCACTGCTGGATACCGATGGGGGAGGAGACGGTGGGGCGCCGAGCCCGTGCCGATAACGTGGGATCGTTTTAGGTCAAAAAGGATGGCTTTGGTGCTTTGGGTCCCGCTGTCGATCCCGAGAGTGACCACGGCGCTTAGTAAAGACAGCGGGCTAGATAACCTGCCAAGGCTGTGAAGTTGCCCCGGGTGCGGTAGGCAGCGATTTTACGACGATCCACCTTGAGTGCTTTGCTCCAGATACGTTTCAGGTTGTCGGCACTGGTGGTGAGAATATCGGTGATGTCCTCCTGCCGATCGGTCCGGGGAGCCTTCACGTCGAATGCAATGATCCCTGGCCACTTGGCGTCCTGTAGCACCACACAGAGGGCCAAATCCTTGAGTGGCTCCGTGTAGCCGAACGGGAGATCCTGATCGTAGCGTGTTGTGTCCTGGGCGTTCAGGTGGATGTGAAAGAGTTTTCCAGCTTCGAGGCACATCTCGACGTCCCAGAGGTAGTCGAGGCCAGCCATTCGGCTGTGAGCTGTCTCCGGATTGAGCCCAAAGAGGGGCTGAAGCTTGGGGTCTAGGCGGGAGATTAGATAGAGGACTTCGCCCACATTGGAGAGATACATATTGGCGCGAGGCTCGTTGGGTTTGGGTTCGATGGCAAATCGGGGGGCACGCCGGCCATATTTCTTCACCGCATATCGTCCCACGGCGTTGAAGCCGTCGACCATTCGGCGAAAGCTTTCTTGGCCGTCTTTGGCGAGGACGAAGTCGAACCCCTCCCGACCATTCCAAAAGACCATCACTTTGGCGCCGAGTTGCACGGTGGCATCGACGGCGCGGCAGGCGTTCTCCAAAGCTAATTTCCGGATTTTTGGATCGTGGCTTGTCATGGCGCCGTCCTTGAAAATGGGCTCGGCAAAAAAGGAAGGGGTGTACATTCCGCATTTCAAACCGTGTTCCCGCATGATTCGCTGGGCGGCAGGTATTTGGTGGAAGGGGAGTTCCACGTCATGAAACTCCACGTAGGTGATGCCGGCTTTGGCGAGTAGAGGAAGCCGCTGAAGGATGGGGAGATCTGGGCGGGTGGGACCTCCAAAGGGATCACGACCGGGGCCAAGATTCCAAACGCCAGCTCCGAGGCCTTGGGCGCCGAATTTATCTGCTAAAATTTGTTTCATCGCGACACCATCGGCCAAGCTTGCCGAAAATTCAAGGAGTTTACGGGATGGAGGGAGCGGAGATTCATCGTCGTGTGCAAAAGACTTTCTTTTTGGGTTTGCTTCCGTGGGTTCACTTCCTGGGGTGATTGACGGACAGGGAATCGTTTGAGAAGCTGTTGCAAATGGCTGAAATTGTTTCTCGAAAAATTTTGGCAAGCGGTCATTTCCTTTCCCTAGAGCGTCTCTCCTGGCGTGACTCCCAAGGCCAAGAGGGGATTTGGGAGGTTGCCCGAAGAAATAATGGAATCGCGGCAGTTTTAATCATCGCCTGGCTACAACCATCCGACCGCCTAATTCTTGTTCGCCAATACCGCCCTCCTGCCGAGGGGGAGGTGATCGAATTTCCAGCTGGGATTCTTGATAAAGGGGAGTCAGTCGATCAAGGAGCCTTGAGAGAACTGCTCGAAGAAACCGGCTATCATGGTCAAATCCGGCGAGTGACTTCTGCTGCCTACAACACCCCAGGCCTGAGTAGCGATCGCACCCATCTCGCGATCGTCGAGGTGGACGAGAAGGATCCCCGCAACCAGTGCCCGACTCCGCGTCCTGAGGCTGGGGAAGAAATTCGGGTCATCCCGATCGCGCGTGCAGACCTCATGCAGTTTTTCACCTCTGAAACATCAAGAGGAGCTTTTTTTGATAGCAAGGTTGCTGCCTATCTTACCGCTTTGACCTAAGCCAGCTTGCTTTGTACGCGCCTCTCTTCAAGAGGGAAAGGTGGCGGTCTGCTTAATGTTCCATTCTAGAATCAAAACAGCGTACCCAAAGCATGATCAAAATATATATAAAATATTCTAAATCAGTGCTTTAACTTTTAAGTTAGCTATTTTTAGTTAATAAGTTGAAGTTGCTAATTTGCCTGACAAACGAGATTGACAAACAAGCTTTCTGTGATACAATCGCTTGTAGGATGATATCAAGCGGTTGGAAAAGATTGCATCTTCTAAGGGTCACCGTCTCTATTCCCTGCGGAAATATCCTTAGGATCGTACTCTTCTTGGCAGGACTCACTCCAGCTTTGAGCCAGGCGGCCGACGGATCTTGGAACGTCAACGCGGCTGGTAACTGGAATACTGGTTCCAATTGGCTCAACGGAATCCCCGGCTCGACCACCGCTAATAACTCGGATGTTGCGACGTTTAGTTTTCCCCTTACCGCAGCTAGGACTGTCACTGTTGATACTGGACGCTACATCGGCGGCATTACCTTCGGAAACAATTCCACTTTCGGCTACACCCTCAGCGGCGGCAGCCTCAATCTCAACAATGGGGGCGTTATCCAAAACCTCCCCAACAACGGAGCCCATACCGACAGTGTCAACTCAGCCATCCAGATCGTTGGCGACGGCGGGTCGGCCTTCTTCACCGCCAATGCATCCAGCAGTTTGCTGAATATCGGGGGCGTCACTGGCAATTCGACGGCGGGAAATACGACCACACTTACGCTTAATGGTAGTAACACGGCCGGCAATGCAGTGGGTGTCATCGGCAATGGAACCAGTGGCGGCAATCTGGCCCTGGTGAAGGATGGTACCGGCACTTGGGGCATCGGTGTATCCACACCGTCCACCTACACAGGGGGCACATTCATCAAGTCCGGACGGCTCAACATCGGTTCGAACAATATCCTGCCATCGGACACCGTCCTCACTTTCGGCTCTTCGAATGCTGCCGGAACTTTTGGACTCGGCGGTGGGTTGACCGGAAGAACCCAGACGGTTGGGGGGCTGCTGACGACTGGGCAAGGAGGGAGCGTTGTGGGCGTAAGTAGTACTTCACTCGGCACGCTCACCGTCAACCTCACCAGCGGGAATAACCTCTTTGAGGGCAGACTGGGTGGATCCACAGCAGCTCAGACTGGCCTCAACTTCGTTAAGAACGGAGCTGGAACGCTGACCCTCAGTCCGACGAATACGACTAACAACTATATCGGGTCGACCACCCTCAGCGGCGGCACTCTCGTCTTCGGCCGCGTCGCGGCCAAGTCCACCAGTACCACGGTCACGGCCGCCGCTGGCACGGTGGTCGGGCTTGGCGTGGGCGGAACGGGGTACTACTCGGAGACCGACGTCTCCAACCTGTTTGCTAACACTCTTTCGGGCTTCACCCTAGATGCCACTACAGGCGTGGGCATCGATACTACGGCAGGTAACTTCACCTATTCTGTGAACCAAGGAGGGGTACGATCACTCACCAAACTCGGTGCCAACACCCTGACCCTAAGCGGGACCAACACTTACACCGGCAACACCACGGTCAGTGCGGGCGCACTCCAACTCGCGACCAACGGTTCCTTGCGTTTTGTCATCGGCGGCAGCGGAACAAATAACTCCGTCAACGGAACCGGCACCACCACAATGAACGGGCAGTTCAACTTTGACCTGACCGGGGCTTCGACCAACACGAACGCGACCTGGACCATTGTGGCCAACACGTTGACCAACTCTTACGGCACGAACTTTCTTGTCAACGGCTTCACTGGAGCTGGCGGCAGCTGGACCAACACGACCAATGGGGTGCGCTATGTCTTTTCCCAAAGCTCAGGCACGCTTTCCGTCCAAGCCACCAACAATCTAACCCCCGTCGACCCCTTTCAGGCATGGGTCGCATCATGGCAGGCCATCAATCCCGGCTTTATCCAAACCGCCGGTACGGATGATCCCGATGGCGATGGTTACAACAACAACATGGAGTTTGCCTTCGATGGTAATCCGACGGTCGGATCCCCCGCATTGATTAGCGTGGCATCCTCAGCTGACGGCCCAGTGTTTTCCTTCCTCGCAAGAAGGGACGCAGGGGCGGTGTCTTACGTGGTCGAGTCCACTTCCGACCTCAGCACTGTTCCTTGGACCGACAACAACGTCGTCACGGCATCAATCAAAGAATCGTCCAACCAAGCCAATGTCCCGCTTGTCGGGTCCTACGTGCGCCTCGAGTTCACGGTTACCTCGGCAGGCGGCAAATCCTTCTACCGCGTCAGGGCCACAATCGCCCCTTAATAAGATTCCTCTAGTAAACATTACGAAGTACCTATGAAAATGATCTCTGTAAGAATCAGAGGATTAGAGTGGCTCAACACAGTCACCAAGCTTAAGCCCCAATTAAGCAACCCAGATTACCCCATTGGAAAATGGACCGTCGGGGAGATTTGCTTCCAAAAACAAGTTGACAAACAGACTTTCTATGATACAATCGCTTGTAGAATGATAGCAAGCGCTTGGAACAAACTGCTTCGTCTAAGGGTCATCCCCTCCATTTCCTGCGGGAAGATCTTCAGGGTGTTTATCATTTGCACGGCCTTGTCTGCACCATTTAACCAAGCCGCTGCGGTAACCTTGACCTGGGGCGCAGGCGGGGTCGGTGGGACTGGCACATGGAACACATCTAATCTGAACTGGTGGACATCAACGGCCAACGTCGCATGGCCTACCACTGGTACGGACAATGATGCCATTTTTGCAGGGGCCGCAGGTGGCAACCTAGGCGTAGGATCCGCTGTTTCAGTCAATGATATGATGTTTAACACGACGGGTTATAATTTAAGCGGTTCGGCCATCACGCTGAACGGAACCACACCCAGAATCACGACAGCGGCTAATGTCTCCACCAGTATTGGCAACCCCATCGCTGGGTCGGCAGGGCTCTATAAGGCGGGTGCTGGGACGTTGACTCTTTCTAGTAGCACCAGTTCATGGACCGGTGGGACGTTTATTGAGGCTGGCAGGATCGCTTTAGGAATCGCAGACAATCGCCTTCCGACCAGCACGATCGTGACACTTGGCAGCGCTGGTTCTAGCGGGACCCTCCAGCTTGGATCTTCCACCTTTGCAAAAAATCAGACCTTGGGGGGCCTGCTTGCCACTGGGCTAGGTGGAAATGTTGTCGGCTCTAACAACGGCACCACCGCGAATTTGACCCTAAACATTGCCTCAGGAACCATTAACACTTTTGGGGGGAACGGCGTAATCGGCGGCTCCAGCGTTGCCGAAAACAATATTGCGCTCATCAAAACTGGCACGGGCACCTTGGAGCTCACAAGAGCGAACACCTATACCGCCGGAACCACCGTTTCGACTGGGACTCTTCTCGCCAACAACAGCTCTGGTTCTTCCACCGGAACTGGAGCGGTCGCGGTGGCCGCTGGGGCCACCCTTGGAGGCTCGGGTTCGATTGCTGGAGCTACCACGGTCAGCGGTATCTTGGCGCCAGGAAACAGCATTGGGACGTTGACGGTGGCGAATGATGTGATTTGGAATGGGAGTAGTTTGCTAGGCGGAGGCGCAACTACAAATTGGAAGTTTGAGTTGGGCGCAGCTAACACGGCGGATCTTCTCCGGATTACGGGTGCAGCCAGCGAGTTTACCAAAGGGAGTGGATCGGTTTTCTGCTTTGATTTCTTGGGCAGCACACAAACAGGGACATTCACACTGGTGGATTGGGACAGCATCGCCTCTGTTGGAGGCGGGGTCGCAGGCACGAGTTTCGCCGCAACAGATTTCACCTACACCAATCTAGGGAGTAGCAATACGGGTTCTTTTCAATTCAACGGATCCCAGCTTGAGTTCCAAGCCGTTCCCGAACCGTCCACCACGGCGTTGTCTCTCCTCTCTGCCGTCTTGTTCGGCACCCACCTTGCGATTCGCCGCCGCCGTCGGGTTTGATACCGGGCGGTCTTGTGCTTGCACGAGTCGGTTTAGGCACCCTCACTTTGGCTTTGTTGGCTTGGGGAGGTCTAGGCAAGTCCTGCTTTGCCGGGGTGCCTGATCCTCAGGAATATCGTCCGTTAACCGATCAAGTTTGGAAAGCCTTCCTCACCCACGACGCTGAACTTTTCTATTCCCTTTATGAGGTATCAAACAAGGTGGAGGGCCCGATGATAAACGAGATGAACCTGAACCAGATCAGGATCCTCATGAAAGGGGAGATCTTGGAAGTCTTGGTCGAAAAAATCCCTGCAAAGGACATGCAGGAGATTCAAGACATTCAAAATCGAGGAGTGGATCCGTACCGTTACTCGGTCAACCCGGAGCGGATGCTCCTTCTCCGGTTCCGGGGGGGACAAAGTGGACGAAATTTGCTGATCGGAAAAAAGAACGGGCAATGGAGGATTGCGACATTCACCGGCCATTTGACGTGATGACCAATCGGCAGTTCTTTCCATTTCAGCAAAGCAGATCATGGGAAACAGCACCAAAACCACGAAAGTTCCCGACCTGCCGCTAAAGACGAAGATTTGGTATGGGGTCGGGTATCTGCCGGACTCCTTACTCAACAATGCATACGCGTTACTGATTTTCATCGTTTACGATGGAGAGTTGAGGCTGGGTGCAGCGGCCATCGGGCTCGTCGGGATGATCATTCGCCTGTGGGATGCCTTCAACGATCCGCTTATCGGAAATTTTTCTGATCACACCCGCACACGCTGGGGGCGGCGACGTCCTTATGTCGTGGCTGGTGCGGTGACCGGGGCGCTTTGCACCCTGCTTCTGTGGAACCCGCCCACAGGATGGAGCAGTTCTTCGCTGTGGTGGTATGTGCTGGTTGTCGCCTTTCTCTACTACACCGCCTTCAGTCTTTACAGCGTGCCCTACTTTGCGCTGGGTCTCGAGATGTCTCCCGCCCAGCGGGACCGGGATGCGGTCATGGGCTGGCGGGTGGCAGCTAACAACATTGTCCTCTGCGCGCTGCCCTTTGTCCCCATGCTGATTTTTAGCGGCGTCCTTGGTGCAAATGCCTTGGAGTCGCTGGCACGCTTCTCTTTCGTCCTCGCGTTCCTGATTCTGGGCCTTGGGCTTCTCGCCGCATGGATGCTTCCCGAGCCGCTGGAACTTCCCGTTGTCGCTTCAAAAGTGCCGGGTCTGTGGGACGGCCTGAAATGTGCTCTGCGCAACGGACCTTTTCTGCAAGCCACGGGCATTGTGTCCCTTGCCCTCCTAGCCTTGGTCGTGTGGTCCTCGATGGTTTACTACATGAACTTGGCGTTTGTGTATCCCGTGGGCGATCTGGCGGCCCGCAAGGTAGACGCCACGCGGCTCATGGCTCTGACTGGGTTTTGCGGAGCGTTTGCCGGTTTCGGTCTGGCCCCCTTTGTCGGGGGCATGGCCGCGCGGATTGGTCGGAAGCCGCTTCTTTATGCTGCGCTGGTCCTAATGGTGTTCTCTCTTATCGTTTCGCCATGGCTCTTCCGGCCCGATGTCCCCGCGATTCAGGTTGTCTTTCACGTCCTCTTCGTAGCCGGCATCACGTTTGTCTTCGTGCTGACAGCGCCGATGGTCGGAGAGGTGTGTGATCTCGATGAAATCGAAGAGGGGACCCGACGTGAGGGACTTTTTTCGGCTTTTTTCAGCTTGGGATTCAAGATCAGCATCGCCATCGCCTTGTTTGCCGGGGGCGTACTGGTTTCGGCTTCCGGTTTTTCTTTCGACACGCAGGGGCAATCGGCCGCAACTCTCGGACAATTAAAGCTCTCCTTTGCCGCGCTCCCGATCCTCTGCCTCGTGGGGGCCTTCCTCCTCGTCCGGGGTTATCCGCTCAATGCCGAGGTCATCGCTCGTCACCGCCTCGCCCGGCAATCAGCCTCCGCATGAGGTGACCCTGGGTTGCACTCTTCGATCCTCACGCGGCAATACCAGAGCTCTCCCCAATCGTCACCTCGCGCAAACCCGGTGTAGAAGACCGAGAAAGTGCCGTCGTCTTCTTCGATCAAGCCCAGGGGTGTTCGTACTTTGCGGAGGGCATCGAGCGGGGCCAGAAGCGGTAGTTCTCGGGCCTCAGACCAGTGGATGCCATCCGCTGAGTCCGCATAGCCAAAGCCGTCCTCGCGGAAGACGGTTTCAAAAACAGCGACATAGCGGCCGCTCTTCAGTCGCGTGACCACGGGGTTTTCGCTCCCTCGGGGTCCGCTCAAGGTTATGGGGTTGCCGTCCCTGCGCTTCCACGGACCGGCGAGGGCAGGGGATTCTGCTAGACCGACGCGGAACCATGTTCGGCAATCGCTACTCCCGTAGAAGCCCAGCCACTTGTCGCCCACGCGGTAGGGGAAAAACGAATCGACTCCTTGGAGCCCTTCCCAGGGCTGACTTTCCTTGCCCATCTGCAGCACGACCCCGACATCCCGCCAAGGTCCGTCAATGCCCTCTGGACCCGGGGTCGTGGAGACGGCCCGCCAGATCCGGCCATCCTCCGTATAGTTATTGACGTAGGTGTAGGCGACGTAGAAGAGGTTCCAGAGTCCCTCGTGATCGTCATAGACAGGCATGGGCGCCCAGAGCGAGGCGCGCGGGTCACCTGGGGCCGCGCTGGATTCAACGATGGTCTGACGCCGTGTCCAGCAGAGGCGGTCCTCGCTGCCCCAGTGAGCTATGCGCATCTTGATCAAACGTGGATCGCCCGACATTTCGGCCGTGAAAAAGTGATAGGTGCCGCGAATTTTCAGCACGCAGCCCCCCTCCACGCCGTAAAGGTTGTCGCCCATGCCCGGTGAGCCGGCTTTCAGCAACGCCGTCGGATGCTCATGCACCACGGTGAGTTTCAGCCCAGAAGGCGGTTCTGGACTGTCGTTTCCCCATTTGCCGAGGATGCGTCGCAGCACCGGTTTGAGCCGCGTCGCAAGAATTTCGTAGCCGATCATGTCGAGGTGAAGCTTGTCGTCTGCAAAACCGAGTGCCTTGAGCGAGCCGTCCCGATTCACCAAATCATCATAGACATCGACGAGATGCACCATCGGGTCTTGGGTGGCGGGGATGGTTTTGAGAAGTTGGTGCAGAGGCCGGACATCTTCGTTTCGGGCGGGCGGTGTCTTAACGACGATGACATGGCTTCCGGGCAGTCGAAGTCTGAGGTTCCGAACGCACAGACCTATCCCCTCGGCAATCGAAGCGGCATTGTTTGGCCCTGGGTGATTGTTGATGCCGACCAGTATGACGATGGCCCTTGCGCACAGCCCGTCCACCGCTCCGTGATCCAGTCGCCAAAGGATATTCTCCACCTTGTCGCCGCTGATGCCGAGATTCAGCACCGAGTAGTTTGCGAAGAGCCGCTTCCATGCCGGGTTAAAATCCGGCCCGTTCCAGCCCCCACCGAACCCCTGAACAATGCTGTCGCCGAGCAGCACGACATCCACCGTCTCCCTGGTGGCTCTCACTCTCCCGACCAGCTGGCTATGGATATCCAGCCACTGGGTATCACCCGGTTCGGTGTTGCCAAAGAATGTCGGCCAGTAGCCAGCAGACGGCGTGACTGCATCGAAGTTAGGCCAGCGTTTTCCTTGCTCGCAGCCGGGTTTCCGAAAAGCGAACTCTTCTTGGAGGATGTATTTCCTCTCCGCCTCCGATAAAGGCCATCCCGCTACCTGCGGATCCATCTTTCCTTCGTTGTAGGCGGCGTAGGGGTAAACGAGAGGGGGAACTTGCGCTGATGCATTCTCCTCCATCGGCGCGTCCGGTCCGGAGCGCGGATCGCCACTTCTCGCCGGTTTCTCAAGGTGGTGAGCGCTGTTTTTCACGGCGACGATTCAAGATTGGGCCCCACCGGCAGCTGTCTCCACGGGATTGCAGGGATCAAGGGTGATGTCGTCGATGTAGAGATCGGCTTCGCCGCCGCCTTTGAACATGAGACCGTTGAGGTCCTTGCCGCCGGCGTGGCGGAAAGCGTCGAGGGGGATGGTCACCCTGCGGTATTCTCCCTTCTCCGCAGACGAAATCGGCACGACCACGAACGCACCGCCGAGCTGGCAGAGGTAGAGTTGCATTTTCTTTGTTTCCTTGTCGCCGCCGCGCATCCAGAGCGTCACCGAGCGGTAGTTGTTGATGTCCGCCCCCTTCCCTTTCACGGCATCGATGCGGAAATCGGTGTGCGTGACCTTGAGCGACTTGCTGCCGGAGCGGACGTTTTGGGTGTTGTCGGGATCGGGTCCGCCTTTGGCAGCCCAGCCGTTGTCATACCCGTCGTCATAGACGACCAGCGGGGGGAGGGGATCGCCGATGTTGACGAGCACGAGCTTGCGGGCCGTTTGGCCGAGTTCGTTCGCAACGTCGATCCGCACCCGCGCCGAGCCGCCCGCCCCGGGTTTGGGATTCAGTGTCAATGTGCGCGCCTTGCCGCTTCCGCTGACCACGAGATCCTCGCTCGTGAAAAGTTCCGGCAATTCCGAAACGGCGGACACCTTGAGGTCGCCCGGCACCCCGGCGGGATCGTCCACCTCGAATTGGACTTCGAGCGGCGTGTTGCGCGGTCCCACCGCTTCTGTCGGGGACTTGATCGTGGGGAACGGCCGACCGCCGTAGGCTTGCTGCATGAGTTCGTCCACCTTCGGCTTGATGGCGCGTGCTATGACATCGTAGCCGAGTTCGTTGGGGTGGAGCCGGTCGTGGAAAAACTGCTCCTTGAGGGTGACGCCGTCGGCTTCGAGGAAGTGTTCACCGATGTCGAGGTAATGGATGCCCGACTGCGGGTCGTCGGTCAGCGGCTTGAGCTCCGCCGCCACCGCGGCATTCAAGGGTGCGACCCGCTCGGCCTTGCGCGCCGTGGGATAGACCGCAAGAACCAACACGCGGCATTCAGGAAACTGTCGCCGGACCTCCTCGGCCACGCGGCGAGTGCCGACCGCCATCCTTGCGTAATCTTCGGAGCCGATGATCGGGTTCACGCCGAGGTTAACGATGGCCAGTTTCGGGTTGACCACGGCTTTGCCGTGGCTGCCCGTGAGGCCGCCGTGTCGTAGCCGCCAGAGGGCCGTATTCTGCGCTCCCCCGGCCTGGCCGCTGTTGTAGAAAAGGTAATTCGGAAAATGTTCATCCCATGCGGGCACGGAACGGATGGCGGCCAGGCTCTTTCCCATGAGGGCCGTGTTGCCCCAGTTCTGCGTGATGCTGTCGCCGATGAGCACGACATCCGGACTGCTCGCCAGCGAGTCCAGACGCTCGACGAGCGCGGCATGCTGCATCATCCAGGAACTGCGTTGGATTTCGCCCGTCTTGGGATCCATGTTCGGAGCTGCATAGCGTCCGGGAATGGGCTCAAAGCTTCCTTGCTTGAAGCGGCGGTTCACATACTCCCATTGGGCGGGAACCGTCAGCGGCCAGCCCTCGGGCTGGGGTTCGTTTCCCGGCTCGACATAGGTGATGGGTGGGGGCGGAGTGGGTTCCGCGGCCGGCAGGAAGCCCGGGACAAGCAATGCTATGCCTGCGGCGAGAAGTGCGGGGTGGTTCATAATGAGGTGTCTGCCAGCTCCTTCATAAGTTCGTCCACACATCGATTGAGGTCGTCGGCTGCCGCCCCGTTGAATCGGATGACTCCTTTGGCGTCCAAGATATAAATCGTTGGCCAGCCCTTAACATTCCATGCCTTGGCGATCGGCCCTTTTGATCCCTCTTTGCCATTCCAAAAAGAAGGCCATGTCATCTGTTCGCGTTCCATCGCACGCTTAGCATTCGAGAGTGACTCGTCGCCATTGACGCCGATAAGGCTGAATGGTTTCCCCTGCATCTGCTGGACCAGTGCTCTTTCCTCGGGAACCATCGCCATGCAGGGACCGCACCAGCTCGCCCAAAAAGTCAGCACACAGATCTTTCCACGACTGTCGCTTAATTTAAAAAGTTTGCCATCCACGCCCTTCGCTTCGATTTCCGGGGCTTCTTTGCCGAGGGAAAGATGTTTCAGGGCAAATAAGTTTTGTTCCGCCAGTTCCTTTAAACGTGGTGCTTTTTCTTTCGGGCTACTCCGTTCCCCCAAATCAAGACAGTCAGAGTAATTGGCTATGACATCGTTGAATTCGTTCTCGGCATCGGCAGCGGCTTGCTGGGAACTTCCGAATGTTTTCCATTCAGCCAAAACGTTAGCGCTCATGCCTTTCGCATATACCGGAATTTTCTCAAATCCATCCAAATCCGCGAACTTTTCGGCGTCGAAACGCCCCAAGGCATAAATCGCTTGAGCGCGAATGGCGCGGTTGGAATTGTTTTTGATTACTGACTTCAGAAAGTCCACCGCCGGCCGCCCGGATTTGTTAGCTTCAAGACGGCCCATCTCCTTAATCGCACGGGCGCCATAGGCGGGGTTGGAAATATGTTCGACTCCTGGCTTCAGCCAAATCCAATTCATTCGGTTGCCACCCCACGTATTAAAGCAGTAGCGGCCAAGATAACTGCAGAGCGGGCCAAGCTTTGAGTTGGTTGAATGATAATTCGCGAGGTATTCCAGTGATTGGAGCTGATAGGTGCGAATGAGTCCACGCAATGCGTAACTGTCCATCGCAATCCACAAAAACACATCGAAAGCGGGTTGTGATTCCGGCTCTTTTTGGGCCAGTGAGAATATTTTGGGCACATTGGTTTCCTCCAACTGCGCATAGGCCTTGTCAAGATTTCCGCTGTCGCCTTTGGTGGGACGCATGGCTGTGTAGGCATCCTCCACCGCCTTTCTTAGTTCATTTATCTTTACTAAATCTGAAGGCGACAACTGTTCGGAATGGACAGTAATGACAAACGACATCAAGACGAGGAGAGTTGTGATTGTTTTCATGTTTCTTAGGAATCATTTTGCGCGTCGCGCACCATCTCTTGAATCCACTGCCGAATCTTTTTCCGTTCGGGCGTGTCCCGCAACAAGGCCTTAGACGCGTTATGATTCACCCACGGCAGGTCAAGGATCGTGAAGTTCCCTTGGGGAAAGTTGCTCGCGATAAACTTTCGTGTGCCTTCGACTTCTGTTATTGGCTTGAGCCCAAGCTCTCCCTTTGCAGCGATGAACGAGGTAAGTTTCTTTTCTTTGATTTTTTCCAAAAGCGGTTTGTCACTGCCAAGTTGCGGGACACTGCAATGCTCGCCCGCGATCAACTGCGGAGTGTTTCCCAGTCGTCGCAACCGTTCCGAGGCATGATGTTGCTCCTCGGGCGTCATGTCCCAAGGAATGTGTCCGTCGTCGTAGTGGCTGACCGGAATGATGGCCTGCCAGAGCTTGGCAATTTGGTCGTCATGCAAGCCGATGTAGTTGCATGCGATCGCGCCGCGCGAACTGCCAATCAGAATCACCTTGGCTGGATTCCCACCCCATTGTTTGCAAATTGCCGGCACGGCTTCCTTGGCATAAGCAACGGTTGCTGCCACATCGCCCCACCACCACGCCTCGTCCTTTTTGCCGTCAGAGCTGACAAAAGGCAGTACGACCCAAATGAAGCCTTTCCCACCAGTCAGGCCGTAACCGATGCCCCGGTAATCACGAACGCGGGCGGTGTTGCCCAAATACTCGACCAGAACAGGGAACCGCTTGTTCGGAGACCAATCTGTGGGCAAGTAAAGCGCGTGGGTGACTTCCGTGCCGGCGTAGCGTGGAAGGGATTGCAGTACAGCTTTGCCCGGGGCGGGTTTTCCATCGGCCAATACTGGATTTTCCAAATCCGCAGGGATGGTCAAGACGTCCGGAGGGCTGACTACTTCAGTCGCCCAACACTGGGTGAAAGGCAGGACAATAAGCACAAGGATGAGGACAGATCGGGTCATGGTTTCAGGGCCTTATCGATCAACGGTTGCAGCTTATCGGCGTATATCTCGTATCCGGCGCCCAGATGCAGACTGCCGTCGATGTATTGGTCACGGTCGATCGTGCCGTCGGGGAGCACCAGTTCCTCCCACAAGTCGAGCACTTGGACCCCGGGGCGCTGGTCAAAGCTAAGCGTATCCAGATGATCGCAGAAGCGGCGCATGTCTTCGGTCGCCACCGGCAGGGTTTTGACCAAGATGATCCGAGTCTTGGGCAAGCGCTTTTGCAAATTATCGAGGATCAGGCGGATACCTTCGGCCACCGCAGTCTGCGTTTTGGCGTTAGGCTTATTGTTGGTGCCGATCAGCAGCACTACGACCTGCGGGTCGATGCCGTCTAAGGCCCCGTGGTCTAATCGCCAAAGGATATTTTCCGTCGTGTCTCCCTGGATGCCGAGATTAACTGTGTTCAGGTGGCTGAAGCGCTTAGTCCAAGCCTCCTCGAATTTGGGATTGCCGGTTTTGGTGCCGCCCCACATCCAAGTGATACTGTCGCCGAGGAGGACCACATCCACCGGCTTCTGCTGAGAACGCACGATTTCCACCAGGGTGCTATGGAGGTTCAGCCATTTCTCGGGATCTTTCCAGCGGCTTGCCGATGGAACCACCGGGATAAGTTCCAGCCGAGGGTTTCCCACTTCGTCGCCGGGCCGGCGCTGGTCGCGTGGCCGGATGGCCCAAGCATGTCCTTCTGCGCTCAATGGCCAGCCGGTGATTTGCGGATCCATCTGCCCCTGATGGTAGGGCTCGTAAGGGTAAGTGATCGGTAGTGTTTCCTGGGCGGCTATAGCCGAACCGAGGAGAGCAATAGGTAGCAGACGAAAGATGTTCATGGTTGTCCTTTCAGCGCCGCCGCTAGGGCGTCTCCCAAGGCCTCGCGACCAGCATCGTTCAGCATTAGTCCCCCATACCCCGAGCGGTCGGCGCGGATCACGCCGGCATCATCGGCCAACAGGCCTCGTGGATCCACGAAAGTGACCCCTGGTATTCGGGGAAGGGCGTCGATGGCAGTCTGGAGAGCAGCGAGGTACTCGCGCTGGGCAGGTTTGGGACGACCCATCAGCAGGGGTTCGATGACCACTACGATCACATTGGGCCAGTGGGAACGCACCGTGCTGATGACCGTCTCGATACCCTTGGCTATGGCAGCTACAGGCACCTTATGACGTTCAACCGCCACGAGATTGTTCGCGCCTACGCCGATTATGACCACGCGAGGCGAGAGGTGATCAATGAATGCACATTTCAAACGCCAGAGCACCTGCTCGGTGTTCTCTCCGGGCTGGGCTAGATTGAGAACTTGTCTAGATCCTAAATACTTCTTCCAGGACGCAGGCGGCGTTGGCGTGGCCTCTACCCCATTGCCCAGAGTGGCTGGAAGCGCATCGCCTAGCAGTAAGATCTCGGCTGAGGGGCTTGCCGCCGCAACGGCCTCAAGTTTGGCGTGGCTGCCGAGCCAGGTCGATCCGGTGGTCTTGGACCAGCCCCCGTATCCAGCGGTGGGGGTAACGGGCCATAGCGCCGGGTCCGCTGGACGGCGCTTGGCGATGGCCGCCGTGTCGGCTGGCTTCGTAGCCAAAACTTCTTCTGGGCCGAGCACGTCCGCTGCCGACGCGATTCCGGCGAGGCAAGCGAAGAGCAGGAGAACAGTGCACATCCTCGTATTGTTTTGGTTAATCCTATGCATGATGGCGCACGCCTTCGCGCAGGTGATCGCAAGGCCGCTGTTTTGTGGGACTGTTGGCAAAGGAAGCGCTGGCGGCGAAAATGAAGGCTGATCGCGCCGGCTTTCGCACCTCAGGAAGATTGCGAATATGAGGGAGATGAGTTTCTGGAGCTGGATAATCATTGGTTCATTGAGATAGGTATGAGCGTGATGGAACGAACTTTTATGGCCTCTTGCTCGGTTCTTTTCGAGAGTCGGATTCCGACATCGGAGCGGTCGGTCTTGTCGATCTTGAGGACTCCGATGCGATCGGTGCGGACTTGCTCCGCCCCCGTGGTGTTTGCTGCTGCGGCGATTTTCTGGTTCCCCAGCTCCACGAGATACTCGCAACTCTCGCCGCTTTCCTTGCGGCTGTAGACCACGTCCACAAAATACTCGCCGGGTTGCGCGGTGCTGACCGGCCAGAACGCCCAGTCTTCAGGGTTCATCCAGGAGTCGAGCGTATGGGTCACGGGATTGTAGTAGAGCGTCTTGGTCTTCTCACCAAAGCCGGCAATTTCCGCGATGGCGGGAGCAGCTTGGATCAAGGCCAGACTGGCCGGCAGTTCCAGGATGCCCTTGTCGTTGGTGCGGATCGGTTGGATGGCCACCCTGGGTGCGCCTTTAACATCGAGGGTGACGACGGTGGCGTAGTCGTTGGGTTCGGCAATCGGGAGGCGGACCAAGAGGTCTCCATTGGCATCTTCGATGTAGCTGAGCGGTCCGGCGTCGGGTTCGCTCAGGAGGGCGACCGCAGAAACTTCATTATCCAGCGCAGGGACCCGCAGGATGGAATCAAAGGGCCAGCGGAAAATGTGCAGGTAGAGCCGGGTTACCCCATTGCCGAGGTCCTTTTGCGTGCAGCGTCCCCAGGGAAGCTGACGAGGGAAGGGCGAGGCGGCCGTGCCATAAATCGAGTCGCCGTGCACTTTCATCCAACCGCCAATGGCCCGCAGGATGTCGATGTTGCTCTGCGGAACGGTGCCATCGGGTTTTGGGCCAATGTTGAGCAAGTAGTTGCCGCCCTTGCTCACGGTATCGATGAGTTCGCGCACGAGCATGGTCGGGCTTTTCCAATTCCGGTCGTAGTGGGTGTATTCCCATGTGTCATTGAGGGTTTGGCAGGTTTCCCAGTCCCGCCCGGGAATGCCTGTGGGCGGAATGACTTGCTCGGGGGTTTGAAAGTCCCCTTGAAAGCCCCCGCCGAGGCGATTGTTCATCACGATGTTGGGCTGAAGTTTTTTGGACAGTTCAACCAAACGCCGAGCTCGACTGGGGTTGATCACTCCGCCCGGGATGTCGAACCAAAGGATCGACACCTCGCCGTAACCGGAAAGGAGTTCATCGACCTGTGGCAAGACCAACTCGTCGAAATAGCGTTCCGGGGTCCAGCCCTCTTCAGTGTGGTGCCAGTCGAGGTTCTGCGAATAGTAGAAACCCACTTTCAGCCCGCGGTTACGGCTGGCATCCGCCAGTTCCCGAATCCAATCGCGCTTGGCTTGGGTGTTGGTGATTTTGAAATCTGTGTGCTTCGAGTCGAAGAGGCAGAAGCCTTCGTGGTGCTTGGTGATCGGTACGATGTATCGCGTCCCGGCGTCCTTGGCTAACTGAGCGAGAAAATCCGCATCGAAATGTTCACCCGTAAACATGGGCAGTAGCGCCGCCGCATACTGCTCTTTCGGAATTTTCAAACTTGATTGCATCCAACACCCGAGCCACGGGGTTTTCTGCCCATGCCATGTTCCGCCGGCCGCACTGAAGAGCCCCCAATGGACGAACAGACCGAAGCGCGCTTCGCGCCACCACTGCATTCGAGTGTCGCGCTCGGCATCGGTCGCTTCGCGTGCGGGTATTGTTGGTGAAATGGAGCAAACTTGAGGAGCGGCTTGAGGCATCATCGCGGATTGATTTCAAATTGGAGGGAAGCCCAGGCGCGCTTGAGCCAAGGGCTCAACGCACCACTGACATGAGTAAAACGCTCTATCCGGAGCTTTCCTTGATAAATCTGAAGGCAATCCCGCACGATTTTCATGGTTTGTGGGGAATGCTTGTGAACCATGTGCGAGCTTTCTGCCTTTCCGGCGAATCAACCATCATCCACCTGTCCGTGTGCGGGTCCTGAAAGAGGTTATTGGGGATTTGCTGGAAAAGTTTCCGCATGGTGAAGCCGAGGTAGGTAAATTTCCCGAGACGCTGCCGGGGACCGATGTATTTTTCGATCATGGGTGTGCCACCGGTCTCATTCGCTTGGGAGATCAGCACGGGACGGCCCTGCAGTCGCGCGAGCCGTTTGCCCGCGGCTTCTTGATAAGATTCTAAGGGTGCGCCCCAGGTCGTGCCAGGCCAAGCACGCACGCCATCGTAATGGTCGTGGGACATGAACCCGCTCCAGAGCCGGGCGATCTCGTCATCGTGGAGTCCGATGTAATTCACGGCAATAGCCCCTCGGGAGAAACCGCAGAGCACCACCCGCTCCGAATCTCCACCGTAGGTTTCGCACAGACGGGGGACGTTGGTTTTCGCGTAGTTGACCGTGGCTTGCTCGTCGCCCCACCACATCAGCTCGTTTTTCGTCCCATCCGCAGAAACAAACGGCAACACGATCCAGATCGCTTTTCCTCCGCTGAGGCCAAGCCCCAAGGCGGCATCCTCGACCCGTCCGGTGGAACCCGACGGGGGATAGTAGTTTCCCGTGTATTCAACAACCACGGGCCAGGATTTCTTTAAGTGTTTCCAATCGGGCGTCCAGTCGGGCGGAAGATAAACCTGATGGTGAACGTCAGTCCCTTTGTACTCGGGCGCAGTTTCCAAAAACCGGTGCCTCGGCGAAGGGCCTTCTGTGGAGAGAGGTGGAATCGCCAGATCGGTCTGAATCTCAACCGCCCGGCCGGGCACGAGGCTGAAGACCACGAAGAGGGCAGGCCAGAGGATCGCTTTCATGCGCCTGCGGAGGGTTGCGCGAACGCAGCGGGACGGGCATCCGGCCTCAAAGCGCTCGGGGCTTTTGGTGAGCCCGTTTCATCTAGGAGTTGGTCCACCAGCGGCTTCAGTCTTGTCGAGAGGACTTCGTAACCGGCCGGACTAATGTGCAGGTTATCGCCGGAGTAGAGCTCGGTTTTGAGCGTTTCGTTGGGATTGGTGAAATCTCCCGTAAGGTCGAGGATGTGGACGTGGGGATCGGTGTCGAGTCCGGCATGGTCAAGCGCCTTGTTGATGTCCACCACCGCTTTGCCGGTCTCCTTAGTGGGATCGAAAGCGGGAAGCACTTTGATCAAAACGATCTGCGCCCGTGGGCAACGGATGCGAAGATTGTCGAGGCAGAGCTTGATGCCTTCCGCGGCCCGAATGGCGGGGACGCCGTTTGCAAAGACAAGTGGGGCGTTGTTCACGCCGATCATCAGGACGATCACTTTGGGGGACGCGCCGTCCAGTGCACCATGGTCCAGCCTCCAGAGTATATGTTCGATTCGGTCGCCGCCGATTCCGAGGTTCACCATCTTGCGCCCATCAAAGCTTTTTTTCCAAGCCGCGATCACGGGCATTCCATCCCAACCTCCGCCCCATCCTTGCGTGATGCTGTCTCCCAACAGCGCGATGTCGATGGCGGGACCGGCCGCACGGACCCGGTCAATCAAGGTGCCGTGATGTGTGACCCAGTCGTTTACAGCTGGATTTTTGCCCCAGCGAGAAGCGGTCGGCGTGACAAACCACATCTCTGGAAGATGCTTGTCCACTTCGTGGCCGGGCTTGCGGGTGTATTCCCCCTTGAGGACCCAAGCCATCTGCTCCCCGGTGAGCGGCCACCCCGTGAGTTGGGGATCCATTTTCCCTCCATTGTAGGGTGCGTAAGGATAGGTGAGGCGAGGAGGTTCTGAGGCGCGTACAACCGATGCGACGGTGAGGAGGATTAATCCGGCCACCAAGGCGGGTCGCAGCCAGTGAGCAGGGTGTGCGATTCGCATGAGGAGCGTAGTTATTTGCCGATCGGTGGGATATTTCTCGCGAGAGCGGCGTTCGGTGGGGTGGGAGTGAAGATGCTATGAAGTCGAGAAGACAAGATGAATGAGGAGGCCCGAAGAGAGTTGGGAGGCGGCAACCGGTTGATGTTTTCTGGCAATAGGGACCGATCCCCGCTGACCCCTTTTCGTGATACGTTTTGAGCTGTAAGTTTTACTGCCTGAAATCGATTGATGGATAGGCCAGATTTATAGAACGAGTGGGCCATCGCCGGCGTTTGCACTAGACATGGCGAGCGAGAGCAAGATGAAGGGGAAAGTGGCAGAATTATTAGATTAGAACAAGCGCTTGTATTAGTGTCGAATGAAATAATATCTGCCCGGGGCGCTAGAAAGGCTTGTTGCTTCTTCGCTACCCTTTACATGAACTTCTGCGCTCATGTAACCTTGTGAAAGAAATGTCTAGAGTAAAACTAAGCGACATTGCCCGAATTTGCAGAGTTGATATTTCTACTGCATCTCGGGCTATACGCGGAGACGTACGCGTCAAAGTACAAACGCGGGATAAAATCAAGAAGGTGGCGAATCGGATGGGATACCGTCCGAATCAGCTGGCCAGAAATCTAGTAGGGGGTGCGACAAGGACCATTTGGCTGGTTCTCCCATCCCTCGATGCAAGTGTTGATCACCGATTGGTCCGTAGTGCCAGTCACCAGGCCAATGAGTGCGATTACACTCTTTTTGTTGCGCTGCATGACAGTGACAGCTTTGGAAGCCTTGCCACGAACACCTCCAACCATTACAAGCTCATTCTCGACAGAGCAATGCAGGGTACGACGGACGGGGTGATCGTCATTCCAAGACGTGGGTTGAACGATAAAAAGATTCTGGATCCAATTGCAAGGATCAAGCTTCCACTGGTTTTTCTCGATAACTATCTTGCTGATTTTTCATGCCCTATTGTTACCTCAGAAAACGAGCAGGGTGCTGCGGAGTTAGCCCAGCGTGCGGTAGCGTCTGGAGCAAATGGGGTCGTTATTCTTTTCGACAACTTGAATCCAGTTGATGAGGCTCGGCGAATTGGAGCTCAAAAGGCACTGGTGAAAGCGGGTATTCCATTTTGCTACCAGCAGGATGTCCATCGTGAACTTCAATCGTTTGGTCCTATGGTGGCTGTGCTAGGTTCAAGTCAGTCCTCTACTATACTTCCATTCCTATCGAAACATTTTACGGAATTGCTGCAGCATCGTCTCATCTTCGGGGTATTCGATGACTGGATTGGCGATCCCTCGCCTGCCGAAAAAGTGTTGGTGGCGGTTCAGGATTGCGACCGTATGGCCCGGCAAGCCGTCAGCCGTTTGATCGCCTTGATCGAACGAAAAAAACAGCAACCCCCGCGTTTGCTGCGGGTTCCGATCAAAGAGTTGCGGGAGCAGGTGCCCCTACTAGGTTTGAGGAGACCAGACTGTCGAGATTGAGTCTGTTTGGCGCTTTCCCCTTGTGGGCTTTGAGTTTTTTTGTCTTGCACATAAAAAGTATATCATTATACTTAATTGATGGTTCACTTTCCCAAGTATGAGCAGGTGAGGCGCAAGTTGGCGGGTTGGATTGGTTCCGACTTTGGAGACGGCGATCTGCTCCCTACGCATCGGAAGATTGCCGAGCGTTTTGGGGTCAGTCTAATTACCGTCAAGCGGGCTGCGGACGAACTGGCTCGGGAGGGATGGATTGAAAGTCGCAGAGGAGTTGGGACGGTGGTAAAGGCTAAAGGTGGCAGAGGTGTACCCACCGGAGTTTCGAGCTGGACCGATTCGATCGCCGAACTTGGGGGAGTGCCATCCACGGCTTGGGCCTCGGTCAAAACCAAGGCTGCTCCAGCCAATGTCGCGCGTCTTTTGGGTCTGGGCTCCCGTGCATCCGTGGTGGAGATCCGGCGCTTACGTTGCTCGGACGGACTGCCGGTTTGTGTGATGACAAATATTCTTCCGGCAGTTCTTGTGCCTGGATTGCAACACACCGGCTTGCTTCGGGAGTCGCTCTACCAAGACCTCGCTGAGCGTTTTAAACTGGAGGCATCCACTGCGAGGGAGTCGGTGACCGCGAGGGAAACGAGGTCGGCCGAGCAGCAGCAAATCGGGGCTGACTCCCGAGTTGTTTTGGAAATTACCCGGGTAACACGCCTCGAGAATGGAACACCAATGGAATGGGCAAGGGTCGTCGCGCGGGCAGACCGCTACAGTTACCACGTGCAACTATTCGATCAAAACACATGCAATTAACTTTCCCCGCCCAACTAGCACTCATCGCCGCCAACGCTGAGAAACAGAGAAAAACCCTAGAGGAGGTGGCCGTCCGATTTGCGGATTCACTCGGCGCTGGAAACCTCGTGCACATTTACGCCAACGGGCACTCGCGGGTGACCGTCGAGGAGTTGGTGGTCCGTATGGGAGCGCTGGTTGGTTTTCATCCGCTGCTTTGCCACGGGCTGGCCAACTTCACCGACGTGGTGGGAAGCGACGGGCTTCGGATCAATCAAGCCATCGAGCAGGTGGAGGGCCTTGGGGCCAAACTCCTCGATGAAGTCTGCATTGCGGCCGGTGAGCCGCTGATAGTTGTTTCGGCTACTGGCCAGACGCAAGCGGCGGTGGACATCGCACTGGAATGGATCCGACGCTATCCCGATAACCCCCTTATTTGTATTTGCTCGGACATCCAGTCCAAGGAATCGGCACCCAAGCACTCCAGCGGAAAAACCCTATGGCATTGCGCGCGGGAAGCCCGGTGTGGATATCTGTTGGATAACGGGATGCCGATGGGTGACCTCTCGGTCACCTACGAAGGGAAGCACGATACCTACAAGATTTGTCCCCTCTCTTCCGTAGGAGCGCTGACCCTCGTGCACTGCCTCAACGAACTGACCATCCAAATCCTCGATGCTCGAGGAATCAAACATCAGGTTCTCCGAAACATGCATCTTGGGGGTTACGGGGTGAATTACGACGAGTGGCTGGCCGACCAGCGCCGCCGCTACGCGAAAGCCCTCTACCGCCCGGACGCCCTCCCTGGATATAGCAAATGAACACGTTCCGCCCAGATGCTGGGGCGTTTCTGATCACCGCCTCGAGCGGTATTGGAGCGGAAACGGCGCTTCGCCTTGCTGCCTCAGGCGCGGCTCTTTTTTTTGTTGGTCGCAACGAAGATAAGTGTCGGAGTCTGGCCGAGAGGATTGGGCAGAGCGGGGGGTCGGCGGCTTTTTTCGTCGGGGATTTGATTGACCCCCAAGTGGCCATCGCGGCGGTGCAGGACTGTGGGAAGCGCTTTGGCCGTATTCAGGCACTTTTCAATGTCGCCGGTATCAGCGGCCGGCGATTCGGGGACGGTCCGCTGCATGAGTGCACTGAGGAGGGGTGGGCGATGACCATCACTTCCAATCTCACCACGCAGTATCGCATGAGTCGTGAAGTCCTCAGGGTAATGCGCGCGCAGGAGCCAGATCCAGTCACAGGTCAGCGGGGAGTGATACTCAACATGACCAGCATTCTCGCCGTCCAACCCGAGCCTCTTCATTTTTCGGCCATCGGATATGCCGCTGCCAAAGGGGGGATTGTTTCCATGACCCGAACCGCTGCGGCCTTCTATGCCCAAGAGGGTATTCGCATCAACGCGATTGCGCCTGGATTGGTTCACACCGCCATGAGTGCGCGGGCCAGTGAAAATCCTGAGGTGGTGAAATTCGTCTCGTCCAAACAAAGCTTAGTCGGGGGAATGATTCCGGCCGTCGATGTGGCCGCGACCGCCTGCTTCCTCTTGTCCGACGATGCGCGTTCCATCACTGGAGAACTTCTCGAAGTAGACGCAGGATGGAACCTTCATTAAAGGTTTTATGACCGTTTACACAAAGAATGTTTCGATTCAGGCGAGCTACGACGTGATTGTTTTGGGCTCTGGTTCGGCCGGAGCTGTCGCCGCCCTGGCCGCCGCCCGTACTGGGGCGCGCACTCTGCTGCTCGAGCGCCTACCCTTTGTCGGTGGAACCTCAACGGCCGTGCTCGACACGTTCTATGGTTTTTATACGCCGGGTACGCAATCCCTAAAAGTTGTCGCAGGAATCGCCGAAGACGTGATGAACCGCTTGAAGGGATATTCGGCTCTGCTGGAGCGGCCGAACACTCACGGAGCGGGCACCGGTGTGACCTACCATCCGGAGTATCTCAAGGTGGTCTGGGAATCCCTGCTGACCGAATCCGGCGTGGACATTCTTTTGAACGCGTGGGTTCAAGATGTGCTGCTCGATCATGGGCGCCCTGACGTTCTGGTCACAGCGACCAAGATGGGATTGGCTGGATTCCGCGGGAAGTTTTTCGTGGACGCCTCGGGTGATGCCGACTTGTGTCACTTCGCCGGCATTCCTTACGAGTTGGCGGGCGACCGAGATCCGGCGCAGACGCTGACCACCACGTTTAAGCTATGCAACGTCGATGTGGCCCGCCGCAAGACCGTCAGCAAAGCCGATTTTCACGCTCTGATGGCCAAGGCCGCCGAGTCGGGGCTCTATCAGTTGCCACGCAAAGAGGGATCCGATCACATCACGCCAGTCAATCACATGACGGCGACAATCATGACCCGGCTGCCCTCCTACCGCCGCGACGGAGATCGAGTCATCAATGCGACCGACCCTGAGTTGCTCTCCGCTGCCGAGATCGAGGGGCGCAGGCAGGCCATCGAATACATCCGTTTCCTGTGTGACAAGGTCCCAGGATATGAAAAAGCCCAGCTCTCGACCTTCGGCACGCAGATCGGGGTTCGTGAAACCCGGCGGGTTTATGGGGAGTATCGGATCAATCGCGAAGATGTGCTCACGGCTCGAAAATTCGACGACCAGATCGCACTTTGTGGTGCGCCCATCGAGGACCACCATGGTGGGACGGACACGGCTTGGGCGTATCTTCCGGACGGAGACTGCTGTGGCATTCCCTTTGGCACCTTAGTTCCTAAGAGCGTGCCGAACGTCGTTGTGGCCGGCCGTTGCTTTTCGGCGACTCATGATGCACACGCCTCGATCCGCTCGATGGCTCAATGCATGGCCCAAGGGCAGGCGGCCGGCACGGCAGCCGCACTCGCCGCCAAGACCGGCCGGGCAACTCAGGAGCTCTCTTTTGCCCCACTCCGCGATCAACTTCTTCGCGACGGTGCCATTCTTGAAATGCCATGAAGGAAGAAGTTTTCATCGGAGTAGACTGGGGTGGAACGCGCATAAAATGCGGTCTGGTCTCCAGCAGCGGGGGTGTACTCGTCAGTAAAACAGTTTCCTTGCCGAAGGACGCCTCCTTCGCCTCGATCGTTGAATTGATTGTCGACCACGTTCGCGATTTGGCCGCGAAGCAACAAGGGCCTGTTGACGGAATCGGGTTGGCACTGACCGGGCCGGTGGACCCGAATCACGGCGTGGTTTATCTGCCTGGAAAAATCGATGGGCTGGAGGGTTATCCGCTGGTGCCCCGTTTCCGAGAGGTCTTTGGAACCTCTGTTTTTGCAACCAACGATGGGTTGGCGGCCATGTTTGCGGAAAAACATGTCGGCCATGCCAGAAGTTGTCGCTATGCCGTCGCGGTGACCTTGGGAACCGGAGTCGGGTCGGGAGTTATGGTTGACGGTCGGATTCCCGATGATCCCCATTTCATGTTCGGCACGCAGGTCGGGCACCTTGTCATCAACACTTCCGATGATCGCCTCTGTTTGACTGGAGCGCGCGGAACAGGAGAGATGAACTGTTCCGCCACCGCGCTGGCTCTTGCTGTCCGTTCGGGCCTTCAGCGGGGGATCCCCTCCCGGCTCTCGGAGACTTACTGGAAAAATCCGCATGCAATTGATTTCGAAACAATCATCCGCGATGGAGTGGAACACGGTGATCCCCTTTGCTGTGATGAACTCCGGCGTTGGACCTCCTCGTTGGGCTGGCTGCTGGTCAGTGCGGTTCATGCGTATTCGCCAGAGGTGCTCATCTTAAGCGGCGGAGCCACGCTGGCTCACCGTCACTTCCTTCCTCAACTGAAAGAGCATGTCGCCCAATCAAGCTTTCGCTATCCGAAGGATCGAGAGATTCCAGTTCTGATTTCGGAATTGAAGGAGTACTCGGGAGTTGTGGGAGCGGCGATGATGTGTAAGGAGAAATGCCATGATTGAGTGGTCCCAATTGACCAACGAAGAAATCGCTGCGCTTGATCGTCGCCTTCCGGTCATCCTCCCACTCGGTCTGATTGAGGCGCATGGTCCGCATCTAGCTGTCTCTGTGGATACCGATACAGCGACTTATTTTGCCCGCCGCGTGGCTGAAAACACCAAGGCGATCCTTTTGCCGACAGTTCACTACGGGTTCGCAGATGAAATGCGGGAATATGTTGGCACGCTCGGGGTCTCGTTCGAGACCATGAGCCAAGTCCTCGCCGATCTTGCCGGAATTCTCTGTTTTCAAGGATTCAAGAACCAGATCTGGCTGAGCGGCCACGGGGCAAACAGCGTTCCGGCGGAGTGCGCTCTGCACAAACTTTGGCGGGAGTGGCCTGACCTGCATGCCTGCTACTGGAATTATTGGACCGTGGCTGGCCTGACGGGAATCTCCCATGCAGACAAGGGGGAAACTGAGATCGCGGCGGCGGTGGGCACCCGTTTTCATGCTGAACGCGCCCGGGATTTCCACGTGGAGAAACCTTGGTATCGCATTCGGAGCCGGGCGGCTCTCCAACCAGATTCGGGAGGAGTGAACGGTCAACCCACCCTTGCCTCGATCGAGGAGGGCAATGCCGCGCGTGAAAAAATTGTCGAAGTGTTGACGGTTAAGGTTCAGGCCATCATCCAGCAAGAGTCGGGTGCCTAGAAGCCAGATGCCAAGGGTAGCGAGCCGCGTAGGCGTAAACGGACAAGCATAGATCCGAGGATAGACAACGGGTCACGCTAATCGGGAAGCTGGCGTTTGCGAACCGTAGCAACGCACCTCAAAGAGCGCGGCTGGGATCCCATTTTCGGGTGGAGTTAGCCGGATCTCCAGAGAGTCGGTGACAACCGGTTTGGTGAGGGTGATGGATCGAACGGTCTGGTGATTGCCGGACACCTCGGCGAGCAAAGCCCCGGAGCGGCCATCCAAAATCGAGAAATCACAGACACAAAAGCAGGTTGCAGTTTCAGGGTGGGTCATTAGGACAGTCTCCATGGGGTGGTCAAAGTCGTTGTCGAAATAGAGGACAACGCGTGAAATCTTTCTGGGCTCCGGCCAGGTCAGACGAAGATGCGGGGAAGGGTCTTTCAGTTCAGCCACCCAGGCGTTGGGTTGCGCGATAGGTCGCTGGTGCCCGTTCGTCAGGTTGGCCGCCGAGAAGACGTGGAGGGGAGGATTGATCCGGATGGCGAGATTTTTGCCCCCCGGGCGGCGCTGAGGCAGCCAGAATTCAAAGCGTTCGAGGCCGCTGCCTTCCGGCGGTTCCTGGCTCGGTCCCTTGGCCATCGCGGGGTTGTATTTTTGGAAAATAGAAAGGATGCCAGTGAGCCTCTGGTCGGAGAGCCGGGCCGAGATCGCGGGGTTGCGCATCAGGCAGACGAACACGTAGCGGGGTTCACGGATTGTCACGTCGAAGCGGACGGGAAGCGGAATTCCCTTTCCGGGTTGCAGATGAATCTTGTGCGAGGCAAGGGTGACATCGGGTGAGTGGTTGGAAGCTTTGCTGCTGATCCGTAATTCGACAACTAGGTCTGTTTCGCTTTCAACATCGAGAAGGAACTCCATCGCTGGCAAGGGGCCGGGGCGGACCGGGAGCATCATGGCGGCGGAGAAATCCAGCCGAGCCGACTCCCCGGTGGCGGGTAGCTCGGAGAGCCGAAGTTCGGTCGAAGTGGTAATTACGGCCATGCTGACTAAATCATCAGGGTCACGGAGCGCCATCCCAGGAATGTATTGGCCAAAAGTGATGAGATCGGTCTGGAGTTTCCGCATACGGGCGGGCTCCAGCAAGTCGCGGGGGACGAGTCCCTCTTTTGCGCAACGTGCGGCGGCCAGGCCAACCGCCTGCCCGCTGTGGGCGCAGGTTCCCATCACGCGAGTTGCCCCGAAGGCAATGTGGGTGGCGCTAATGATCCGGCCGGCGAGGAAAAGGTTGCGGACATTCTGGGAATACATCGTTCGGTAGGGGATTTGGAAAACGCCCTTGGCATGCCATTGCTCGCAACCCGGCTTTCGGCTGTAAACGCCGTCGGACGGATGAAGATCGATGGCCCAACCGCCAAAGGAAACGGCATCTGGGTGGACGCGCTGTTCGATCAGGTCCTGCTGGCGGATCATGTAGTCTCCCTCGAAACGACGGCTCTCGCGTTTTCCTGGGATGGTGCCGATCCATTCGAGGGTTAGATTGGCCGAATCCGGGAACTGCCCGGAGTTTTTGATGTAGTCCCAGACGCCATAGGCGACTCGCCAAAGTTCCCATTTGATTGTTTCGCTTTCATGGACGGTATCGAGGCTACCACCCCATTCGAGCCACCAGAGTCGGCACCCGCTGTCAGAGACGCGAAGATCACGCCACCGGGGAATCTTCGTTATGTCTTTAAGCGCAAAGGAGGGGGCGACATACCGGACCGGGCGGCCGACATCTTTGGAATAAAAGTAAATGGAGTGTCCTAGTAGTTCGCGGGTGGACTCTTCCGGAGCGAACAACTCACCGAATTCCGCGCGCGATTCGACCCCGATGCGAAAAGCGGCGCCGACCAAAAAGCCAAGAATGCCATCGCCGCTCGCATCAATAAAGACCGGGGCGTTTACGGTGTAGGTCGTGGCGTTCTGCGAGCAGAATGCACGGACGGCTGATATGGTGTCCGGATCGCTTTTTTCCGCCTCATAAACCGCAGTATTGAGGAGCAGGGTAAGGTTCTTTTCCTCGGCCACTTTCTCGAGAAGGATGGTATCCATCATCAACGGATTTCCCTCCGGGTTGCGGTAGAGGTTCTCGATGAGGATTTCGTCCACGACCCCACCCTCGCGTGCCCAGCGATTATTGTTCCCCATGTGTGCCGTGGCCCCGAGGACCCACAACCGAACTTCACTGGAGGCGTTTCCTCCCAGCACCGGACGGTCTTGGATCAAGACGACCTTGGCCCCGGAGCGAGCAGCGGTGATGGCGGCGCAGGTTCCGGCGAGTCCACCGCCGACAACCACAACTTCGCTCGTGAGTTGGAGGTGGGCCAGTGTTCGGCTTTTCGCCGGGTTTTCTTTGATCATGTTCATTATGGATGTCTCCCTAGGTTGTCCAGTGGCAGTGAATGACCAGATACGTCCACCTGGACGATATCCGACGGCGGGCCAAATCCGTAGATGCGGTCAGGCGATTGTGCCTGGGTGTCCATCCAACCGGCCCAAAAAGATCCGCCGGGCTTGTCTTCCCCGTACGAGAAGGTGGGATCCTGCCGCAGGTGGAAGGCCTTGACCAGAAACTCAAGCCCGCGGAGCGGGACGTTGTCGTCGTAGTAGGAAATCCGATCATTCGGGTAGGTGTAGCCGGTTTCCAAAGAACCGGTTGAGCCGACCATTTCGAAGATGGTGCCGGCGGCATGGTCTCTGACCGGGAGGCGCCGCCAGATTGTGTAGCCCGATAGATTGCTGGGAAGGGGATCCCACGAAAGATAAACGCGCTGTCCATCTATACGGCACTGCAAGTTCGTGACTCGGCTGGGAGCGGGTAGGATGGTGACGCGAGTTTCGGCGCGAGAACCGCCCCCCCGATTTTCGGCTGTGACCTTGATCTCAGTTTCGTGGTCGACACAGGGAGCTGAAAAAACACCTTCGGGGGTGATGCGCCCCCCGTCGTCGTCGCCGCCCTCGATGCCGTTCACCGACCAGCGCAGTCCCGCCGGATCGCGGTCTCGGCTATACGCAAGAAACCGGTAGGTGAAGCCTCCCTTCATCCGCACTGGGAACGTGACGTGTAGATGCTTCGATGGGCCGCCTGCGTGGGCGGCCTCCGGGATCTCTGCTGGCCACAGTTCGAGCGAATTTTTGAAATGTGTTCCGCCGATGACGGTGGCAAGCCACAGTACGTTCAGGTTTCCGTATGTGTAGTACTCGTTGTATTTCGAGTAATCGGGATTGTCCTCGTTATCGCCGACGGCGCCATTGCAGATACCTCCGGGAAACGCACGGCCGAGGGTTTCGGAAAACCACTGTTGGGACGTGTTGTTAGACCCGAATCCGTGGATTAAGGCGCGGCCCAAGGGGTTGCTGCCGCTGAACCAAAAAATCTGCTGCCAGCCGGCGTTCTCAATTTCCCGATTAGCGAGAAGTTTGCCAGCTTGCAAAAGGAAGGCGGCGTTGCCGACTTGGTGAAAGTGGCGGCCGATCTTGGCGAAGTATTGGTAGCCCAGATCCCCATGCCGGCGTTTTAAGCTGGAGGACAAGTTTTTCTCCGCCTTCATTGGGGTGAAGCCGAAGGCGTTGCGACGGCTTATCGCCAGCAGGTAGTCGCTGGCGTAGCGCCGGATGGCCTCCCGCCACCGGGGCGCTGCGATATCTTGCGGATACTCCTGCAGGAGGGCGAAGAAGCATTGATATATCCATGGTGTGAGGAGAACCTCCTGCTCAGGTTTCTCGCCCCAAGGATTTCTCGTTGATGTCATATCCCGACGGAACCAGCCTGAGGCGGAGAAATCCGCATCTCCGGTCGGGTCAACCTGTTGGAGAGCGAGAAGACGCTCTGCCTCTGCCACGGCCAACTTACGGTAGGAATCGTCTCCAGTCAGGCGGGCCATGAGTACGTTCAGCCAGACCCAGGCGGCCAAGGAATACTTTTGCGGAAAGGGGTAGTATTGCTCGCGGATGCTCCGGTATCCGATCGTGACCAGCGCTTGGACCCGGTCAAAGAATTCTGGGTCCCGTTCCCGGAAAAGGCACGTCGCATAGGCGGGGCCCAAGAGCAGCGAGGAGAAGACTGCCTCGTGGTTCTCGGTGCCACTATATTCGTTGGTGCTGCGCTGCTCGTCGAAACAGTCGCAAAGGTATTTTTCGTCACCGCTGAAAAACCGGTTGTCGAAGGTTTTGTCCTGATGCTCAGGAAACGACTCCAGCAGGTATTTTGGCCGTCCGTTCTTCTCTAAAAAAGAAAGGGCGCCGTCCAGGCCCCATCGTACCTGCGAGTAAATCCAGTCGGAGCTGTCCCATGTCGGGTTTGTTTCCTTGAGGGCACAATATTGGGCCACTACGAGCGAGGCGGAGGGATAGATACGGCCGTCATCCCCATCGGCCCAAGCCGTCCCGAGGTATTTGTAGCGGTCCCCATCCTTCGAGGCGATGCGTGCACCATCCCAACCGACAAGGCGGTAGTCTCCAAGGTTGCCCATGACATTGTCTTCTCCCATGCGCCGGAGGCCGAAGTAGTACCAGGCAACGCACTTTTGGAGGTTATCCCAGATACCTTCACCTATGCGGAATGTGCCCGGGCTGCGTTCGTTCCCGATCGAAATGTAGTAATTCCCCGACTCGGTCAGCGCCGTGAAATCGCCGCGCCAAAACGTCCCAAAATCTCCATGAACGGGGAAAAGCGAGCCCAAGAAGACTGCACGGCCCGAACTGGCACAGTGGACGGCAAATCCTGTAGCCGCCAATGGGAAATGGACCAGCTTGGGGTGCTCAGGGTGGAAGCCGTATTGGCAGACGAGAACGCGGCTTTCGCATCCCTCGTGCCACCAATTCGGCCTAGGAGGATTTGTCGGGTTCATCGCGGAGGGGTCACGTAGGAACGTCTTCAGGTTCGGCGATCCTGCCAGGCAGCTTTTTCCGAAGCATGGCCGTTTTCTCCGGGCTATAGGGGAAGATCATGGTGAAATAGATGGAGGCGACAAAAAACGGAATGGGTCCCAGGGCGAAAACCCAGCGGAGGAATGTGATGGTCTCCGGCGACTGAAGACCAAGCTTTGCGTCGAACCCTGACCAGTCGATGGCTAGTCCGGATGCAACAGCACTAAGGGAAAAGGCGACTTTGGTGCCCCAGTTGAACATCGACGAAAAGAGCCCGTCGCGGCGCGATCCGTTCTCGAGTTCGTCCATGTCGCTGACGTCAGCAAGCATCGAGAGGGTGAGAATCCAGACACAGGTCAGGCTAAAAGTGATCTGCAACTTGAACACAAGAAAAAGCCAGGGGCAGGTCGGAGAAAAGATCAGCGGAGAAAGGAGGTAAGCCACAATCATATTGCCAAGCGCAAACAGGAGAAGGCGCTTTCGGCCGACGCGGGCAGAAAGAACGGCGACGTAAGGGGCCAGCATAAATCCGAAGATATTTCCCGCAAATCCACCGATCGAGCTGAGGGTCATGATACTACTTTTATTTTCCACGGAGCCACCTGGGTAGACGACGCTGAACATGAGAAAAAATGCGAGGCTCATGATGGCTCCGAGGCTGAGCAGGTTGAAAGAGACAATTCCCACCACCATCAGGAACGGCTTATTTTTTAAAACAGCCCGAAGGTCAGCCCGAACGGACGGCTTGTGCGCAGGTTTGGTGATAATCTCAGCCGAGGTTGCGCTCTCTCGGGTGAATAACGCGGTGACTCCGCCAGTACCGATAATGAGTAGTGCCAGAATACCTCCGATGGCCAGCAGGGACTCCGCGGGAGTCGTTCCAAGCCAATTCTTGTAGATCAGCCAAGAAGCCAAGGGAACAACCGTACAGAGAACTAAGTTGTTTGCCGCCACTCGGTAGCCCATGAGCTCCGACCGCGCCCGATCGTCCGTGGTCATGCCCAAACCCAAGGCCAGGTAGGGAACCGAGTAAATCGCATAAGCGGTGTAATAGAAAAAGGCGACCCCTATCAGCCAACCAAAGAGCGGCCATGGCCCCGGCAAACCCATGAACTCTTGATGGACACGGAATGGTGGGCACCAAAAGGCAATGCACCCTAAGGCGCCAAGAATTGATCCTACCAGCAGGAATGGACGCCGCTTTCCCCACGGGCCTTTCCAGCGGTCTGAGAGGGAGCCGATCAGTGGGTCGAGGAACGCATCGTACATGCGTGGAAGACTGATAGCGAGACTCACCAAAGAAGCCGCCAATCCAAATTCAACGTTATAGCCAACCATGATCAACGTAAGGAAGGTGTTGTTCATGATCGAGTCGGGCACATACCCGACGCCGTATAGGATTTTATCGCGTCTACTCAGATGCGAAACCCCGGCGGGATGCGAAAAGGGATTTTTCAAGAGGATGCCACAGATCGGTTAGGGAGGGGGTTCGCGGGGTGCTTCACGGCTTTACGGATCTGGACGGATCTGGGGAAGTTACCTTGATCATCCTCGGGAGGCGCCCGAACGGGTTGTAGGGAGTGAAATCAATCGACAAAGTTCGTCCAGGGTAAAATCCGGCGGAAAGGGTTTCGTTGGAATTCTGCCGGACGAACGGTTTCAAGGGCGCAACCCCGCCTACATCCGTCATTCGCCACATGTTGGCGAGTTCGTAGCGGTTACCGTTTTCCAGTTCGACGATACCGTTGTGAATTTCGCCCGTAGCCTGCGGGGGTAGAAAGGAACGAATTTTTCCCTGATCGCGACCGAAGGTGGCGCTTGCCTTGGTAGCTGCCCCCGATTCGTCGAGCACTAGTTCCACCCGATCCCGTTCTTTCGGCCAATCCAAGGTGACCGGCTCGCTTTTTCCGTGTTCTTTTCGGGAGAACTGCACGCCGGTAGACCACGGAATAAAGTGGGGATTGTCCAGCCAGAGCCCTTCCTCCTGCGTCTCAATCAAAATCCCTTCTTTAGATGAGGAAAGAGCCATTCCCGTTAAAACTTTTGGCAAGGAGCGTTTCATAGCATCCGGACTCAGCACGGAAATATCGGTCGTAAGAATCCCACCCACGGGATTGAGAATTCCGTTCTCCGCTTTTCGAATGATGAGCTGATTGGGGGCTGGTTTGAGTAACTCGAAGGAGGGCCCTTGTGGTAAGTCGCGGATTTCGATTGTTCCTCTCACGGGCTTTTCGCTCTGGAATCCCAACGAATATTCGTCCGGTCCAGCGCGGATCAGATCGACGAGAACAACATCGTCAGCATTAGTCAACTTCACGGTTACTGGATAATCGGCCAACGTCCCGTGACCTCGCACTACGAATGCAGCCGGCAACGATAGGGCCTCGGCTCCAGCTAAAACGCGGTAGGCATCGCGATACGCTCCCTGGCCGGCGAGTGTTATCGCCTCCTGATAGCTTTTATTTTCACCGGCTGTTTGTTGAAAGCGCTCTGCCGCCCGCTCGAATACTGCCCGATTCTGGACCCATAAATTCCGGGTGCGTACTTCCTGAACAGTGGGCATCTTTCCATCCCATGGTCCGGTTGTCTGTTTCCACGGAACGCCGAGCCTCAGTGACCGGATGGAGGCGTAGCTGGCGTATTGGCCTTCCAACCGGATGCCGATTAGGAAGGAATCTTTTCCGCCGAATGTATCCCCTAAGTCCGCTTTGACGATCTGGGTTCCCGTGAAATTGAGGACCGGTCCAAGATCTTTTGCGGCGAAAGTTGCCGCAGGGTTCATTGTAGATGGAGAATCTCCAAGAAGAATCGTGATCTTTCCGCCTTTGTCTTTGGGAATCCGGGCATCGAGTTCAATCATGAGTTTATCTTTGGAAACGGGTTCGGGATTATGAATTTTATAGAGGATTTCGCCCGACTCCGGTGGCTTGGACATGACCATACCGAGGCCCTGCGACGAAATTTGCACATTGGCTTTTTGGGCGATGATATCTTCTGGGCCGAGATTTCCGGATTTGTTTCGAAAAGCTAGCTCTAGGAGTTTTCGGTTGTGATCGACGGGGGACCGAGCCGATCGCTCCCGCAAACCTACACTCTGGGGAAGGAAGTTATCGATTTCACCGGGACGCGGATTCAATGGGGTAATCTGCAGGAATCCCCGCTCATAAAGGATCTGATAGTAGTCGAGGGTGGGAAGGCAGAGTCGCTCGATATTGGGGCCAACCAACTTACCCAGCGCGCAAATATATTCGTAGATGGCTTCTGGATGGTGCGGAAGAAACTCGCCGGTGGTCGAAGAATAAGGGCTGACACCAAATTGCCATCCCGCCCACTGGTCGTCGTAGTAGGGTTCAATCGCATCCGCGAACGTCTGAAAGAAGTTGTCATCGACCGACTGCCCGTCCGGCAAAGAGACGACTCCCCGGTCAACCACGACGCGGTCTTTCCCTGCGGCGTCATCAAAAGACTTTCCGAATCGTGCGGCGGCGGCCGCCGCGTTTTGAAAGACCCACTTCTTCTGGGTCTCATCGAGTTTTGCGGTCTTGGGGTCAATGGTGATATGATCCCTAGCGGCCGCAGACAGAGTGGCATCATTACGATCGCTAACGCTGAACCCCCACTCTTGATTCACCGTGGGACGGGGAAACTTGGCTCCTTGGGCCCGCAGGAAATCGCGCTGGTTGGCGTAACTCCGGACGGCTTGAGCGATGCGATGGTTCCAGAAACGGTTAAGCTGAGGATGGTTCCAAGTTGGCCACGTGGTATTTCCTGGGGTGTTCAGCCACGTGGGGCGGAAATCCCCGCTCTCGGGCCGAAATAAAACTTTGCTGTAGTTGATGTCCGAGAAAAAACCGCCGAGGCCATCCGGCCCGTTCGGATGATAGCCCCACTCACTGGCGTTCAAGGAGAGGTTCAGATCCACGGCGTTGGTGGCCGTAGTTTCCAAGGCCTTCCGGATCGATTTGTTGATTTCTTTCGCTGGGGTGTTGCCGTAAGAAATGATCTGCAGAACGCTGGGGGAATAAGGGGTATCTTTCATGCGCTCCTTTAATGTGGTCCACGCCCGTGCCTCAGTTTGCGGATCCTGCGTTTTTCGGACGGGCTTCCCGTCGGGCCCCTTCGTTACGAACTCCGTAAGAAGCCAGGTCGGATTTTCGGCCACCGCCATGGGGCGATAGGTTTTATCCTTTTCTGCCAGTTGAGTGAAATTTCGGAAAATCCAGATTCGGGAAAGGCTGAAGGGGGCGGCGCTCGCATTCCGGAAAGTGATCGTGAGGCTATTCCGTGTTGCCACGGCATCGGGAAGATCCACGAAGTAGTGGTTTCTTCCGGCACCTAACTCGTCATAAGTCCGAAAGAAGACTGGTTGCCCTTCCACCAATATGGAATAGGCAAACGTTGCCGGACGACGATTGTGAACTTCCTCGACCTCGAGTAGTAGCGAACCGACCCCTGGTGGAGGTTGGAGCGTGAGGGAAAGTTCACTGTCACGGCCTCGAATGGTGCACGCCTCGATATCTGTTCGCAGGGAACCCATTTCCAAGGAAAATGCTTCGGTGCGCACATCCCCGGATTTGCTCAGAGCCCTTGCCCACGAGGCTGAATCCTTGCCCATTTCAACGGAGATCATTGAGGCTGCACTTGCCAGTCCTGCCATCTTGACCAGGCAGAGGAAAGCCAGGCAAGCGACGGTAACTTTTCTCAGGGGGATCAGCAGTTTCATAAAAAAAGTAAGCTTGAGGAGAAGGTTGCCACGCATGCCCCGAGGTCACGGGAGTGTTGACCTAATAACAAGCGCTTGTAGATATAGATAGACTATGAGTCATTCGTTTGTCAAAAGCCGACTAGGGGCTTTTCTGGCGTTCGTTGGTTGGCTCATGAGATGTGGGGCCGTAGGAGCCCTTGCTCTTGGCTTCTGCTCTTCAGCATTGGCTTCTGAGCCAACGGCTAAAATCGGCGTCAAAGGCGAGATTGAGGTTAGGCAGGATGCCCTGCCAACATTGATATTTCGGCCATCCTTTTTTGTGGAAGAGCGCTTTTTTTACATGCTACTCGCACAGCCAAGTCAAAGCGGGTTGGCTACCTTGGCATCGGAATCCATTCTCTTGCCCTCAGGGGCGGAGTTAAGCGCCAAGGTTTCGTGTGAGACGAGGAAAGGGGCGGTGGCCATGGTTCTTGCCTGGAAAGGAAAATTGATTCCGACTGGTTCAGGATTCCTGACTTTACAGATTCCCTCAGAAATTGTTGGTGATCTTACGGTCCAGGCGGATGACAAAGTGATTTTCAAGAATGGTGTGCCGACGGGCATCTTTGTGGGGCTCTTCACAAAGCTTGAATTTAGGCGGGGTACGCGGGAGGCGCCTCTTTTCATCCTTTCTGGAGATATGAGCGGTGTGGATGTCGTGCAAGCTGTAAAAGAATTCCAGCCACCGGATATTCGGATTCGCCGAAAAATGGTGGAGGGAGATCAACTGGCTCTTGAACTCACCTTTCCTAAATAGCCCCAGACTGCTTGCCTGATTCCCCGGCTGTGCCGAAAAGGTACTCCTCGGCCTCTTGAAGATCTTCGAACACCCTTTCGCAAAGGCTTTGGGTCCCGCTTGCGGCAAGGTTTCCTGTCTTCATGCCGAGGGGGCGGAGTCCGGCCAGACGGATGGAACAAATCCCGGCACCGCTATCTTCAATGCCGACTACACTTCCCCGTTGGGAAAAAGTAATGCCTAGACCAATCCGTGCGGCTTCCGCGTAGAGCCATGGGTGGGGCTTGGGGGAAAGCTCCCCCAGGGTTCCCGGTGAGCCGGGGCGGATGGCGGTTCCCGCGGTAATAATCGCATCGTAAAAATCCGCTGGGTTCCCGAGCCCGAGAGTGCGGAAGGCATCAAGAATTTCTGGCCAGGCTTTTTCGTGAAGGCCCGAAGTTACTAGGCCGATGCGAATCTTTTGGCTTTTGCAGCGAAGGAGAAAATTCTTCAACCCCGGAGCGGGGCGAAAAGCCCCCTTTTTCCCTGTGCCTTCCAGGATCGCCTTCATCTCGCCGCTCACCAGGGTGAAATAAATATTTCGTGCCGTGTCCAAGGATTTGCCCGGCCCATATTTATGGATGCAATAAAGGAGATGCTCGGAGACGCTGTGGCCTGATACGTGTGGAAGGTCGGCCTCTTCCAGGCGAAAAGAAGGAGTGCCTAAGAGCGTGGCCAAGGTTCGCTCGATGATCCACATCCAGAACTCCTCGCTGTGGACCGTGGTTCCGTCCAAATCCATTAGGACAGCCTGAACCTTTTCTGGGTGAGGTGAGGGGTGCACCGGGTAATAGGCTGGGTATCCCAAGGCGGAGTTGACCAGGGCTAGGGTGTGGTCAGGGAATCCAACAAATTCAACTTTGCCGTCCTGGGTGGAGGCGATGGACTGGACGGAACTGTTGCCAGCGAGAAAGCGGTTGTCTGACGTTCGCAACCGAGGCTGTAAGCCTAGTGCCTCTGCGTTGGGGCCCAGTCCAGGAAACTGAGAAGCCGGATCAGTCACGCAGTTCTAGGCGGATGCTGGTAATCTCGCCGGGTCGGACGGTCCAGGCAACGTGGTTGGCGTCTATTGGTAAAGCAGAGATTTCCTTTTCCTCCAAAGTCACGAGGGCTGCCCGGTGGATGATCCCTGGAACCCGAAGCCTCATGGCCAGCGTGCTCTTGGTAGGATTGAAACCCCGCAGGACAAGCGCCCGGCCATCCTCCGCCAGTTTGAGAGCGGAGAAAACTAGATCGTCCGTGTTCCATTCAAAGAAGGCGAGCGAGGTTGGAAGTTTGCCAGAGGGGTTGCCCGAGGAGACCACGGCCCGAAGTGGGGTGGTGAAGGCATGGGCCTCGCGTAGGAGATGGCAACTGCTCCAGAGGCCACTATGTGGAAAAACGGCGTAGCGAAACTGGTGTTCTCCGAGGCATTGGGCGAGCGGTTGGTAGACGTGGGTTTCGGTGGGATTGCCGGCCGTTCCGAAGCAGCGGAGCAGCGTCAGGGCGATCGTGCGCTTTGGTTGATCGATGACTTCGTATTCGGAAAGACCATCATGGAAAACGGCCAAGCCATGCGTGCCGTCGCTAACGTCGACAAAGGAAGTGGTCGGCAACGTACGAGCCGCTTCTTCGTACCATCCGGTGGAATCAGGCACCGCAATCTTGCGGGTGACCACATCAAAGGGGCTGTCCACATGACAGGTTTCTGCTTTCTCCAATCCGACGGGGAAAAGCACGCGAAGACGATGGTCGAGGCAGTTATTCGAAACACGGGTCTTGAACTCTAAGCAGCGCCCCAATTTCTGTAGCGTGACCTCGGTCACGATCCGGATGTGACGATTGCGTTCGGAGCGCCCGAGCGAACCGTAGTCGACCCATTGCGCACCGTGCGGAACATGGATCTTCCTCTCCGCGTCGAGGCTTTCCGGCAGCATCCAATCCCGTTCCACACGATATTTGGCCACGAGTGGCCCATTGGTGATCAGGGCGATGCGAGCGGGTTCCCCGTGGGTCGTGTAGCGGGCATCCCGATCCGGCCGGATATGGGCGAGCGGACCCCCGCACTCCCCCTCGTCCTCGAAGTGGTTCAAATTCTCCGCAGAAAACCCGGTGGCTTTGTCGAGGACTGAAACTGAGCCGTCAGTGGCGATCGAAGCTCGGAGGAACTCATTTTCGAGCGTGTGGGTCTCGCGGCTGAGGTCGTCCACCGGTCGGGAAGCCGCTTGCCGAGGGCGCAGGCGATAGACTCCGTAGCCGCATGCTGGGACACGGACTTCGATGGCAAGGCGGATGCGCGTTGCTTCAATGCTAATGGCGTTGCCGTATTTTAGATAGGCATAGAAGGTGTCGTCTTCGGTTCCCAAGATCTGACAACGCGCCGGTGCGCCTTTCGGATCGTCAGCCTCGATCAACAAGGGTTTCTTGTAAGGGCCGTGGTCGCGGAGTCCCCAGGACTTCGGGATGTCCACTTCCACCTCGAGCACTTCATGGCGCGGGTGGAGGGAGGTATTGAAGATCGTGAGGGCGAGTTCTTGAGCGCCGACAAAAGAGTAGTCAATCTGCGAGACAAGTGCTTTCAGGTTATCTCGGGTGACGCACTCGCTGATGTCGTTGGCGATGCGGTAACGCTCTTCCATGGCGAGTTGTATTCGATCCACATGGCAACCCCCAATGCCGTCGTGTTGCTGATTCTGTAATATCTCGCGCCAGGCAGAATCGAGCAATTTCCCAGGATATTCCAAGCCTTGCAGGAAGAGCCATGCGGAAGTGGGTTCGGCCCAACGTTCCAACCGGTTTTGACAGTCCGTATTCCTCATTTTGAGTGGCATACGGGCGGAAAAAACGCCGTTATATAAAGGGCCAAGGGCATCCGCATGAGTCTCCACGTCCAACATTTCACCTTGAAAAGTGGGCAAGGCAGAGTCGGCGCCACTTTTAGACATCTCCTTTCGCACCAGATCGACGTATTCGGGCAGGCTGCTGACCTTGAGTTTTCCATAGTCAATTGACGAGTTGATTTTGTCGATCAGGTCCGGAACCACCGGGTCTGGATTCTCTTGGTCAAAACCTTGCAGAAAAAGTAGATGTCGGGTGGAGGCCTTGTCCTTGACGGAATTCAGCAAGGTCGTCATTCCCTCAAGTGCTGCTGTCATATCCAAGGCGACGGGTTGGTGAAGCAGGTGATAGTTTAAATCGTTGGTGCTGTAGGTATCGGCCAGTTTGGCGAACAAACCGCCTTTCTTCTTAATTTCGTCGAGCGAGTACTCCCCAGTGGGCAAACTTCCGCTTTTGGATCCCCGAATAAATGGATTGTATACATAGATCCAAAAGTTCAAGCGATGGTACGAACTGAAAGTCAGTCCCATGGCTCGGGATCCGTCCGGGGATTCCCACCAGAATTCTAGGTGCTTTAACTTGGATTGATTAATGCCCCGGTAGAAGAGGATCGTATCCATTCCAAATTGACGGTAGATCTGGGGCAATTGGGAAACCTGCCCCCAAGAAAAAATGTTGTAGGCGCATTTCATGACGCCACCCAGTCCAGCGGCGATGCGGTGCCCAAGAAGCAGGTTGCGGACCAAGGATTCAGCGCTGACCAGAAACTCCGCCGGCAGGGTGTACCAAGGCCCGGTTAGGATTCGGCCCGCCGCCACTAACTTTTCGACGCGTGAACGGTTCTCGGGACGAAATTCCAGATAATCTTCGAGAAACGAGGCTTGAGAATCAGTGTGAAAGTAACGAAATCGCTCGTCTTTTTCCATGGTCGTCACGAGTAGGTCACCCGCTTCCAGGAGGCGGGCTTGGGTTTCGCGAAACGACCAGCGGTACTCCCGATCCCAGTGAGTGTTGAGGATCAAGTGCATATCGTACTTCACCGGATTGCTTTCCCGGGCCGCACGAATTTTCCGGGCTTTGAGGTCAGCCGACATCAGCAGGAAAGGGGTGGCAAGATCCGGATCCGCCGGGTCAATGCGGGCATGGCAGTATATAAACTCATCGCTTGGCGAAACTCACCGTATTGTAGTTTTCCGTTTGGATAGTTTTTTGTCAACGAGGAACACAAGCGCTTGGCTTTTTATTGGCTTCATGGTTGAATTCGGATGAGTTTGTGCCTGTAACTGTAATAAACGACGCCCCTTTTGTTGACTTATGAATCCCATTTGTGAGGCTATTTCTGTCCTAGGTTCTAGGCATGGGCTGCTTCTTGATCCGGTGCGGGGGGGCGCGCGCATTATACGCTTTGACATGTTTAACGAGGGATGTCCCCTCGAAATCCGGGCCGGTATCCGATTCAACGGGCAGGAGTACTATTTTCCATTTTGTCAGGGCGGACAGCGATTCGCCTTTCTTGATCAACGAATCACCCCATGCACCTCCCGTTTCATCGGAATTGAAGAGAGCCATGCTTTGAAGGTGAGCCTTACGGTGGCGACTCCCTTTCGTCCGCGGGACCGTGAGTTTTCAACTCGTCCGGTCCTTGCGATCCGAATGGAGGTGGAGAAGTTGCGGGGCAATTTCCGTTGGACTCCTGTGCTAGAAGATGTGAGTAGGGTCGAGTGCTTTTTTGAAGTCGTCCCTTTGGGCGGGCACCTTGAAGTTGCGGCGGAGGACTGCTTAGATCTTTGTTTTGAGAGCTGTTTAGTCCGGGCCTCCCATCCCGAAGCCAGCGCCAATCGTGTCCCCCAGCGGGATCGTCTGCTTTCACCGCAGACGCCGGCAAAGGAGACGGGCTTTTGTAAGGAAATGGAACTCTCCGAAACGGGCGACAAAACCCTCGATATCTTCTGGTGTACTTGGAGCGATCCGGTCTTGGAAGTCCGGGGAAAGCGGTGCCCTTTCGTTTATGTCCACGAGTTCAAAGGTTTGTCGGACGTCGCTGCTTGGTGCCGATCGAGCGGAGAGGAAATCTTTGAAAATGCCCGCAAGGTTGACTCCATCGTGCAATCCAACAACTTGCCGCCGTCAGTGAACCGCCTGATGGCCCAGACGCTCCACGCATGGTTGATGAACACTTGGTGGGTAGATCGCGGTGGATCGGACTGGTTTAGTGTCTGGGAGGGAAGCTGTGGTTTCCATTCCACGTTGGATGTGGAGTTCACCCAGTCGCCGTTTTACCTCGCTCTGTGGCCCGAATTGCTCGGGATCGAACTGAACTACTGGCCGGAATTTTCTAAATCCGGCACGGCAACGCTTGGGGAACGGGGCGAGGGGACCGAATTCCTTTCCCACGATTGTGGCGAGATGGCTCGCGCCAATGGCCAGACTTATCCCCACGAAATGGAGGTCGAAGAAACGGCCAATTACCTGATCCTGCTTTATGCGCATTGGCGACGCACGGGTGACCCTTCGATTTGGCGTAGGCACATCGGAGCGGTTGACCGCTATGCCTTGTTCTTGGAGCGCTGTGACACGGACGGAACTGGGGTCCCCGACGTGGGGGTGGCGAATACCATCGATGACGGATCGCCGGCACTTCAATATGGGCGGGAGCAGGTATATCTTGCCGTAAAAACCTTACTCGCCCTGCAGTGCGCGGCAGCCATTCTGGAGAATCACGGAGACGCAGGCCGGCCGATGGTTCTGCGGGCCCGAGCCGAATTGATTCGGGCTCGGATCGAGGAGTTCGGTTGGCGGGGAGATCACTACGCCTGTCTGATGAACAACGATGGTCGCGGATTAAAGAACCCTTGGACGGGCAAAGATTTAGGGATGGGGGTTGTTCCTGGGTGGGACGGGTATCACATCTACACCTGTAATGGTCTTCCGCCGTTGGACATGGTGGGTTTTCCCAGCCCGCTGAACGGCAGCCGATTGCGGGATGACATCCGCAACGCAGCCAAGGCCTGTCTGCGCGAGTATGGCTGTTCCCATAGCGATTTCGAGGCGGACGACTACGCCGCCGGAGGGCTGCAAGAGGGAATGGTCGGCGTCTCTTCCCGCCCGGGTTGGATTTCCATGAACATGTCGAGGGATATCTGTGCCTTTTACCGCGGCATTGATCTCCTAGACCTCAGCGAAAGGTATTGGGATTGGCAGTTGACCACCAACGCACAGGCTCCAGCTCTTTTTTTTGAGACCTTCGGCGGAAACAATCTGCACTTTTATCCTCGGGGCATTGCGGTGTGGGGGTTCTTTGATGCGGCAGTCGGTCTGGTGATTGACCGCGTTGCAGGCACGCGTGTTTTTTCTGGTGGATTGCCTGGGGTGGAAGTTCCGTGCCTATTCGAGGCCGATTGGCTACGGGGCCAAGCTCCCCGTGTGTTCCGTCCGCCGCAAGTCGAGCCCAAGTTGGACTGGAGCGAAACCGGCTTCTCTTAATCTCTCTTTTTTTCGATTGTAGGATCGATGAGCGGCTTGAGGGCTTCCGCCCAGAGACGGTAGCCCTCCACGGATAGGTGGATCTTGTTGTGCGCTGGTTCGTCGGCGCGAAAGAACTCCGGCCTGACGGTGCCGTCTGCGTTGGTCATTTTCGACCAGAGGTCCGGTTGAAGGATTATCTTGGTGTCGTTCTCCGCAGGGATCAGTTTATCTAATTCGGCATTGATCGCCTGGGCGTCTTTGTAGAAAGCATCGGCCGGCGTTTTGTTGGGGAATATCTTACTAACGACGACCAGACAACCCGGAAACTTACTGCGCAAGTTTTTTGCGGACCAGAGAATTCCCTTGGCAGCGTTGTCCACGCCGGTTTCCCGACTGAAATACATGTTATTGTGGCCGATGGCGAGGACGACCACTTTAGGGTTCAGCGGGGGGGGCTGCGTCCCTGTGGCTCCTTGGTGATCGAGTCTCCACAGGAGGCCTTGGCTCTTGTCTCCGGCCACTCCGATGGTGAAAGCCTTGATCTTAGGAAAGCTTTCGCGCCACGCCTCGTTGAAGAGTTGGGGGTACTGGTCGTAGGGAGCACGGATATCAAGCCACTGCCAGGTGATGCTGTCGCCCACGAGTAGAACGTCGATGTCCGGGCCATGCTCGGCCTTGAACTTATCGAGCGAGGCCAGGAGCTTTTCGTGTGCTTTGACATACCAGTTTGGATTTCCGGACCCGTCCGCGACTGGCGTGTAGGGCAGGTAGGTAATTTGTTGTTTGCCGCTTTCCGTTCCGGGCCTCCGCTCATGAGCTCCTTTGGACAAATATTTCACCTCCTCAGGGGTCAGGGGCCAACCGTTGATTTGAGGATCCATCCGGCCCTCGTTGTACGGCGGATAAGGATATTCGAAATCCCCCCCAAAGACTTGGGAAATGAGGGGGGCAACGAGAAAAAACGCGACGAGGAGAGGGAGTTTTTTCATAAGCATCCATTATCGTAGCGATGCCAAGCGCTTGGACAAACTGTTTATGACAGAAGCGGAGAGTCCTGTCGTCATGGGTGCCGGCGTTCGGCCACCGGGAAATCGGCAGATGTGAGGACCCGGAATCGCCCAAAACAGAATCGATCATCCGCATCGCCGCAAAATAGCTGGATCTTCAGAAAGAAGCGTTTCTTTCCGTGAACATGGGCCGTTAAGTCGATGGCTCGGGGAGGAAACCGCCATGTTTTGCTGTCGGTACTTTGGGGGTAGCTATTTTGCCAAGTGTTGTCGAATTGGCCGACCTTTTGCCATGAATCGCCGTCCGAACTGGTGAAAAACTCGACCCGACTGCTGTCTTCAAAAGCCCTTGCGGCAAATTCGAGGGCGGTGGTGCCTAGGGGTTGCTCGGACTCCACCAGATAAGTGACAGAACCCGGCTCAAAAAAGTTAGTGGGCCGGAGCAGAGGAATCACCACGTCGTAGAGATAATTCGGCTCGGGTTTGTGGGGAATCACGTTCACACCAGAGATTTTTATAGGCTTTTGTCTCCAGACTTCTGCAGGAGTGGTGGTAAAGTCTACCTCAAGAAGAACCTTGGATGGCTGGCGGACCAATCGCAGGCGCGGACGAGACCAGTCGGTGGCATAGGGGGTATAGGTGACTTCCACCTCCTCGCCGGGCTTCAGAAAATCCGCAAGATGCCGAAACTCATAATTGGTGATGTGGTCCTGCAAGCCAGCAATTTCAAACCTGGTGCCGGTTGCCTTGGAGAATTGGAAGTCGTAGCGGTGGCCGTTTTCGAGTTCGATTCCGCCTGGATCCGCCGGAGACGTCAACGAGGGCGGATGAAATTTCCGAATCTTGCCGCGATCCCTACCGTAGAGCGCCGAGATGTGGGTAACTTGACCATTCTTTAGGCGAAGCGAAACCATATCCATCGGCTCGGGCCACGTCTTTTCTGCAGTTTCCGGATCGGCCAGGCGGTGTGCTTTTCTTTCGACAATGGCTCCTGGCGCGACGGGCAGCTCCATTTGGGCCTCGAACCGTGCCGCTTCTCGGTTTTGGGTGTCGATGGCAATTTTCTGGCGATCCCCGCGGAGGAAGCGCCCCTCCAACCGCTCGGGCAACGAGGAGACTTGGGATGCTCTTTTGGGAGCGGTGACCGTGACCGTCCTCGGGCCGGGCTGTGACGGCAGGGTCTTCTCGCCGGGAGCGGGAGCCCGGAGGACGAACTGGTCACCGTGGAAGTCCAGCGCCCAATTCGGGATATTCGGGTCGAGGCCAGTGAAAGTGAGTTCGACAGGCAGCGAATCAGCTGCGTCCACGGAGAACAGCACGCTGTTCGGATGTACGTGATGCAAGGTGATAACGGCTGTGTCGTCCGCTTTTGGAAGCCGGACTTTGACGGGATAGGAACCGAGGGTTCCTCCTCCTTTCACGGCGTAGCGGGCTGGCGGCACTTGGGCGAGTTCGGCGGCGAGTAGCGCCGCGGCTTGTTGGTAGAAGCCGCGTTGGATGAGATTGAATCCCTGATCGGCAACCGCGATCCATTGCGGAATGGTGTCCCGCAGGGCGAAGAGTTGCACCATCATCTCATCTTCCCGCTTAGCAGGCTCCATGAAGCAGGCTTGCAGGACGGTGCGGGCGTATTCGTGTAGAAGATTGTTGGCTACCGCACGGTCCTGCACCCAGAGCTCCAAGGTGCGCTGCTGTTTCAGCGTCAGCCCAGCCCCGTCATCGAGGTAGCCGCTGCGGTTTTTCCACTTTCCGCCCACCGCGAGCTTGGTGAGAAAGGCAGCGTCGGGAGCGCTTGGCGAGTGCAGAGTGATTCCGAGATACCAGACGGGAAGACCTTTCATCTCTGACCCGAGAGACAAGGAAGCTTCGGAAGTCACATGCATGGTCCAATGGTCGGGCGTGGGCAATTCCTTGCTGGTGAGTGTGGCGACCGGCACCAGATGATCCCGATCTTTGCCCGCTGTGATCTCAATGAAATTCCCAGGCACCTTTGAAATTCGTCCGTCCAAATGGAGGCTGAGACCTGCGGGAAGGCCCTCTGGGCCGCCTTGGATGCGATAAACAATCGTTCCACTCTTGCCGTAGTCGCCCACGGCGAGGCGGGGAACGCGATGTTCTTGGATTGCAACAGAGCCTTTGTGGAGGATGGTCACATTATCGGAGGCGGCGATTTGCGGCGCACTTCCTAACGACTGTAGGTAGCGGAAGTCCAATGAGAGGAGAGTTGGTTCGCGGTGAGGAGGCTGAAGGGCGGGAAGGACTTCGCATTGATCGACGGCACGGATGAATCGTTCGTCGCCATCAACATCGTTGAAGAAGGCGAGGGATTGAAACCCTCGGCCGTAGTGCTTGGGCAGGACGCTGAAGTCCTCCTTGAGGATCGTGCGTTCCATATTGACCATGATGAGTCTACCTGTGGCTCGGAGGTAATCATACATGGCGACTTCGCGGTACTCCTTGCCTTGGCCAAGTTCGCCGCTGGCCCAGAATCCCGGCACCATGCCCTGTTCGCCCATGCTCCAAAGCTCGGGGCCGACCGGCCAGTCGCTAAGAAAGTTCGGCTGAGAGTAAAGATGGTCCCGGAGGTGAGTGGACGGCAGTTGCACTTTGCCGTTATCCACCCGCACGCTGTCGCGTCCCACCGCGTTGCGTGTGCTTCCAGCGTAGCGGTTCCAGAGCCGAATCCCGTTATCGAAAACCCACTTTCTTTCCGAGGCATCGAGTCCGTCCGAAGGATTTAAAAGTACCCCCTCTTGCTTGGCGAGATCAACGGCCGTCGGCGAGATCTCACAGCTTGATGTGCCCCATTCCCGAACAAGAGAAAAATCAAAATCTCCTAATCGTGCCTTGAGCATATCTCTTTCTCGGTCGAATCCCTCCATGATCATCTCGAATCTCTTCTCCACAAATCCGTACAGCCATGTTTCCTGAAGCCGGGGAGATGCCGTGTTTCCCCACATACTGGGCCAGGAGGGATTGAAGCAGTTGGTCTCTGCGTCGAAGCTGGTCGAACTGTATTGGGGATCGCTAAAGTATCCGCCGTCACCGTCCGCCCCAGATGGCATGCCGCCCCAGAGGGTTCCATTGACCACGAGCATCGCGGGTGTGCCCGACTCCGCTGCCTTGCGCATAGTTTCTCGGATTCGTTTCCGACCTGTTTCCGTCGGTTGGGAGGCATACTGGATCACCTGAATACGCCCAACGGGGGAGTAGCTTTCAAAGCCTTTACGCGAGAGGGGGAGTTTGAACCCGTAAAGAGCCATCGGGCGGTAAACCTTTTCCGTTGCCGAAGTCGTCTCGAAAAAATCCTCATAAACCCACAGCCGTGCGATGCTGAACGGAGCCGATCCATCGCTGCGCAGGCTGATGCGGAGCGCCCCAGAACCTTTGGTGAACTTCGGGGGAACGGCGACGAAAAAGTGATTCGGTCCTGTCCCCAACTCTTGATACGTTCGAAAGTAAACGGGGTGTTCGTTGACCGACACGGTGTAACCGAAAGCCTGCAGTCGCCGGTTGTGAGTTTCCTCGATTTCCAACAAGATCGACTTTCCTGACGTGGCCGGCACTTCGAGAGCCAGCATGGCTCCCTCGCCGCAGAAGGTGACTACATCGGCTCGCCGTTGCATCCCCCCCATCTTGGTTTCCATTGTCTCAGTCCGAATATTACCCGATGTGGTGATCCGAAATTTGTCACGATCGGCCTCCCGCGCAGGTTTAATTTCTGCAGAAAATGAAAATGGGTTTATGGAAGAAGCCCGCCCGGATGGACTTAGCGATGCCACCAGAAGAAAAATGAGTATGGGACGAAGTGAACGCCAAGGTTGCCGTCGGCGGTGAGGGGACGACTTGGGTTGGCCTGCTAGGGGAATAGCAGGAAGGGGACGGGGTTGGACGAAAGCCCCGCCCTCCTTTTCCCGGAGGAAACAAGTTTTACTCCTCCTCGCGGTCAGCTTCCGGATTATCCTTCTCTGCTCGTTAGGCATGTAAGTGACGACGCATAGAGGTGGGGATGTTTTCAAATTTTTGGGCCAACCACAAAATGGGAATTCATATGAATCGAAAACCAAGACCGACGGGTCCTTGGGGATAATCCAAGTATGTTCTTATCTTTTTTTGACAAAAGATACAAGCGCTTGTAATAAGAAATAGTGACCTTTCCCCTATATGGTCAAGTTCGCTCGGTCGATGTTCACCATCCGGTGCCATATTCTTTTTCATGCCTTTCGTGGAAAGATCGGTCAAGGTTTTCAAATGAGATCTAAGCTCATGCGCCGCGTTGGCAGTCTCATATGGTCTTTTGGAGTAATGGGGGCTGGCGCGATAAAAAACCGATCTAGCTTGGGTTTGTCGCCCGGCTTTTTCTTTTCTCGTCTGGGGGGAGAGCGGACAGGGGGCCAAAGGGGGTTCAGTCTGGTCGAAATCCTGGTCGTCGTTGCAATCCTCGGTTTGCTGATTGCTCTTTCCGTACCAGTCCTTGGGCAGATGAGGGAAAAGTCTTCCCGTGCCGCGTGCGCTAGCAATCTTCGTCAATGTGGTGTTGCCTTGCTTGCCTATGCGTCGGATAACAATGGTCAGTTGCCCAACCCAACCGGGCGAAGCTATCCCGATTCCTACGGAAATACATTTGTCGACATGTGCAAACCTTACTTCTCCGACTTTCGGATTTGGGGCTGCCCAGCCACGAAGGCTGTCTCCATTGACGATCCAGGAAATACGACCCTGTTTCGCAGCACCTACCAGTATTATGCCGGCAGTTTTCCCTCCTCCATTGCTCCGGGCGGAAGCATCAACTCCGGGCGCCAAGCCGCCTTGGGACCCCGCACGCTTCTCATGCAGGACACGGTTTACACCTATGGCTCCGCTTGGCGGTGTACCCACAGTACCGGCGGGACTCGGACGACCTCCACTTCTGCCAACCCCTCCTTCACACTTTATCATAACGGAATTCCCAAGGGGATGAACGTCCTCTATGGCGATGGCAGTGTGAAATGGGCTTCCTACGATGCGGGCATGTCGGAACTCCAATGGATTTATCAGGCCGCTTCGTACAAAGCTCCCACCGCTAAGGATGTCAAGGTGCCGTGAGCGTTTTGCACCCTTTTTCCGGAGGGAGTCGTGTACTGGGGTCTTGGCCTAAACTCGCAAGCCTATTTGAAAGGTGTAGCTAGATAAGTATGAGTCCTCTTTTTGAGCCCTCACTGGAGAACAAAGTCGTGGCCGCTGGCGTTGTTGCGGTTCTCATTGTCGAGAAGGTCCATGACGCCGTGCCGCTGGCCCGCGCATTGTCCAAAGGGGGTGTCAACATGATGGAATTGGCTTTGCGAACCCCAGCTGCGCTTGACGCCCTCCGCGCAATCCGGCGAGAGGTTCCGGAAATGGTAGCAGGAGTCGGCACCATCCTCACCTGCGACCAGCTTACTGCAGCGAGTGAGGCTGGGGCGGCTTTCGGGGTGGCTCCGGGCTGCAATCCGCGCGTTTTGGAGGCGGCCCGGGATCAAGGATTTTCCTTTGCACCAGGTGTGGCCACAGCGTCCGATATTGAGGTTGCGGTTGAGCACGGTTGTCGCCTCGTTAAGTTCTTTCCGGCCGAGCCGCTGGGCGGCGTCCGATACTTGCGGGTTCTGGCCACTCCCTTTGCCCACCTGCGGCTTCGGTATCTACCCTTGGGGGGGCTGACCCCAGCTACGGCCGGTGCCTACCTACGGGAACCTCTGGTTGCGGCGATCGGGGGTTCATGGATAGCCCCGAGCGAATTGATTCGGGTGAAAGACTGGAAAAAAATCACCGCCCGGGCGAAGGCCGCGCAACGCCTAGTATCGGCTCAGCGAAACTAACATTTATAAAATCGGGAGGGACCGAGACCCTCGCCCAAGAGAACCTTTTGGCAAAGTTTACCTCAGGATCGGCGATCAAAAATTTCCCAAGGAGCAGGACCAATGACCAGGCGTTGCCAACCATGAGGCCAAAGTGAATTTTCGTAAATCCTATTGGGATACGCGAATCTGGAAGAAACTCTTGGGTTGATTGCGGAGGGTTGCTGGTAGCACGGCGCGGGCATCCTGAACCTCTCCAGATCCAGAAACATCCATTCGCTCGGGCACGAACTCCTGCCATGAATCCGGTGACAAACTTTGGGAGTACCAGTAGCTCATGGCGGGACCCCCATATTCCGGGGAGCGACGATTGAACCTGAGCGTTGGACCATCTGAAACTGTTGGCTCAATCGAGATCAAGGAGCCGTTGGAGGCCTTGGGATTACTCCCGAACGCATACTCCAGGAAATTTGTCCATCCATCCCCATCCTCGTCTGCGGTGGGTCCTCCGATCAGGCTGTTGGCGCTTTTCCAGCTTTCATAATAGCTAGCTGCGGCGACGGTAAGGACGAGACTCTTGCCAACTATGGAGACAGTACCGTTAAGACCGGTCAGATTGACGGTGCCAACGGTGCCAGTCACGCCCCCAGTAGCCGTGACGAGAGTGTAGGTTCCAGCGGCGGACGTGGCTGCGGAGGTGAGGTCGATGACGTGGCCAGCATCCAACGTGAGCGTTCCGCTGATGGTGCGGGTTGCCTGTGCTCCGGAAGTCGTGGCGACAACGAACGCCTGATGGCCTCCGTTTTGAATGATAACGCTTCCACCGATGTTGCCTGAACCGGCGAGAGTTGCGCCGTTACCCACGGTCACGGTGGTGTTCGCAAGACTGCCGCTGACTACGAGTGTGCCACCATTAAGCGAGGTTGCGCCCGTGTAGGTGTTGGCGCCAGAGAGCGTCAGTGTGCCATTGCCTTGTTTGATGAGTATAAGATTGTTATTGCCCGTGCCCGTTCCACCCAATACGCCCCCGTAGGTGCTGTTGGCGGACATGTTCAAAGTGAGTGTGGAGCCTGCACCTTGGCCGATCACGTTACCGCCCAGCCCTGTGCTCGACAGCCCGCCGAGCGTTTGATTTCGCGGGGTGCCGCTGCTGCCCAAAATCAGTGTGCCTTTGGTGGAAGTGTCGCCAAGCGTCACCACCGAACCGGTCGGGATTCTGTCGTTGCCCGTTCCCAAGGCAAGCGATCCCTCTTTGATGAAGGTGCCGCCGGTGTAGGCGCTCGTGCTGCTGGAGAGCGTCAAGAGACCCGCCCCAGCTTTGGTAAGACCGGCCGAACCAGTGATGGGGCAGTTTACCGTGAGGGAGTTTTGAAGCACGCAGATCGTCGGGGCGGTTCCCGCCAAGATAATCTTGTTGCTGCTGGCAACACTCCAGGTCTGGGCGCCCGAGGTGTCGCCGAAGTTCCATATAGTCGCCGTCCTGTCCGCGCCCAGGGTCAAAGTCGTGGAGGCCGCAATGTTGACTGTGCTGAAGTCCATCGTGTCACCGGAAAACGGAGTGGGGGCGACCCCACCCAACCAGTTTCCTGCCGTGGCCCAGGGCTGTGTGTTACCTGCGGTTTGAGTCCATGTATAAGTGGCTGTGGAGTTCCACTGGGCATACAGGGTGAGCGGGGCTACGACGGTGAAGTTATTTCCCGGGACGACACTCGTTCCGCTGCCGTTTGCGGCCGTGTTCCAGCCCGCGAAGGTGAAGTTGCCAGACTTGCTCAGGTTGCCAGTATTGCTTAGCACTGTGACTGTTGCCCCGACCGTGTAGGGGGAGTTCGCGTCGGTGGGCGCGGTCCCGCCCGTGTTTCCGTTTCCGTCATAGGTCAGCGTGCAGGGGCCGTTGAATGTCCATTTTGCATAAAGGGTGGTGGCGCTCGAAATCGTGAACAAGCTGCCCGCGCTGTAGCTCGTTCCGCTTCCATCGGCGGCCGTGTTCCAGCCTGCAAAGATGTAGTTGGTCCTGCTAAGGCTCCCGGTATTGCCCAGCACTGTCACTGTCACGCCGGGCATGTAAGGGCTGTTGGTTTCGGCAGGAACGCTCCCGCCCGTGCTGCCGTTACCGTTGTAGGTCACCGTGTAAGTTGGCCCGTTGTAAGTCCATTGAGCATAGAGTGTGGTCGGGGTCCTGATGGCGAAGGTATTACCTGCGGTATAGGTGGTCCCGCTGCCGTTCGCGGCTGTGTTCCAGCCCCCGAAGGTGTAACTTCCAGATTTGGTCAGGCCGCCTGTGTTACCTAGCACGGTGACCGTTGTTCCAGCCGCGTAGGGACTGCTGCTGTCGGCAGGCACGTTACCGCCCGTGTTGCCGTTCCCGTTGTAAGTCAGCGTACAGGCTCCGCTAAAGAGCCACTGGGCATACAGGGTGGTCGGGTTGGAAATCGCAAAGGTGCTGCCCACGCTGTAACTCGTTCCGCTACCGTCGGCGGCCGTGTTCCAGCCCGCGAAGGTGTAGTTGGTCTTGGTCAGACTGCCCGTGTTGCCAATCACCGTCACTGTCCCACCTTGTGCGTATGGGCTGCTGGCATCGATCGGGGCAGTGCCGCCCGTGTTGCCGTTGCCGTTGTAGGTCACCGCAGGGTTCAGTAACGCGGTGATCATCGGCTTCATATTGTCGGCCCATAATTGGTAACCCGCAGCGTTCGGATGAACCCCGTCATAGAAATATGTAGAATTCGCGGTGACTCCGTCCGCGCTCACGTATTGGTTCCATAGATCGAGCGGATAAACATTGGAAACGTAGTTGGGTGAAGCCGGCTCGGTGATGCCTGCCGCGGTGCAGGCATCGTGAAGTTCCTTGAGGTAGGTGCTCGAGCTGAGCCCTGTCACGGGAAACAGATTTAACCAGATAATCGGCGTGCTGGGGAATTTGGAGCGCAGGTTTTTCAAGCACGTCACCACCCCTTGCACGCTACTGGAAGTCGGCACGCCCTGAGCCTTCAGGTATTGGTTGTTGTTGCCGATTTGCAGGACGATGACCTTGGGTGGGCGCGTGAGGAGGTCGAAGGGTGCGTGATCTAAACGCCAAAGAACCGACGAAGTGCGATCCCCGCCAATTCCCATGTTGATCGCCTTGTAAGAACCAAAGTTGGAGGTCCATGTCGCTGTCCATGCGCCCATCTGCCCTCCGCCCCACTGGGAGGTGATGCTGTCACCGACCATGATGATATCTAGACTGTCCCGAATGTTATCGGTGTTGTCCAAAATCGGTTGGATAGTTTTCTGATGAGTATCGAAGTACGAATTGTTGGCCCCCCAGCCTTGGGTGTTGGGCGTTTGCGCCACCATGGTCAAAATACTTATGCCGGTGGGCTGCCCGGTTGCGTTCTTAGACGTTTCTTTACCCGGGTACCGCAAGTATTCTGCCTGCTGGATGTAGAGTTTCTCTGCATCAGTGACCGGCCAACCGCTTGGCTGCGGGTCCATTGCCCCAGCATTATAGGGAGTGTACTCATATTGGTAGGCTTGGCTGTGGAGGTTTGCCGCAAAAAACCCCAGCAGGGCGAGGATGACGCGTGGGGTTTTCATGGTGAGTCGGGAGAGTGGGATCTGTCTTTACAGCCAATAGGGAGGCTGACTGCGGGGATGAGCCTTACCTGGGATTTGCTTAAAAAGAGAAGAGGGTATTTCTTCAAGATAAAACCTAATACAAGCGATTGTACTATCTTTTTTGTGTTTTGTCAATGATTCACCGAGCGATTGCCTGCCGGCATGATCCACGAAACCAATACCCGTTAAAAAGTTTTGGTTAGATAAAGCGCTTCAGGGAATCGGGCGCGATTGCTCAGAGTTGGGCTAGGAAATTGAAGGCGAGGTCGGAAAACCCCGGCAGTGTTTCGTGGGCGAAATCAGGGTAGATAGCACACTCTTTTTCGCTTTTGATCTGGTTGTAGACGGCGAATTGGGTGGAAGGTGGGCAGATCGTGTCCATCAAAGAGAGTCCCATGAGAACCTTGGCTTGGATGCGGGGAGCGAGATTCTTTACGTCAATATACCCAAGGCGGGTGAAAATTTCGTGCTCGCGCTCATGGCGAGGATCGAAAGAGCGAAAAAATGTTCGCAGTTCAGCGTAGGCTTCCTTGGCCAAATCCAGTTCCCAGACCCGCTGGTAATCGGAGAGGAATGGAAAGATGGAAACACAACGCGAAACGCGCGGCTCGAGTGCCGCGCAGGCGATAGAGAGGGCGCCGCCCTGCGAGGCCCCCAGAGTGCCGACTCGCGCCGGGTTAATTTCCGGAAAGGACATCACGATGCGTGCAAGCTGTACGGCATCGAGAAAGATGCGCCGGAAGAGGAGTTTGTCCGGGGCATCGCTAAGGCCGCGGATGAAGTGGCCGTTGAGAGTATTCCCTTTGACAGGGGTGTTGTCTTCGCTGGCCCCCCCTTGTCCGCGACAGTCGAGGGCGGCAACGGCGATGCCTTGGCTGACATAACCGAGTTTATCCACCCAATCCCCACTGCTCATCGAGTAGCCGTGAAATTGGAGTAGGGCGGGGCCGGCAACCTGATGTTTTATGGGGCGCATGTATTGGGCGTGAATCCGTGCTCCGTCAACCCCGCGGAACCAAAGATCAAAGCATTCGGCATGATTGGGATGGATCGCCTTGGAGGGGACAAGCTCTGGCTTTGGGTCGTTGGCCTCAAGCTCTTGTAGGGCAACTGCCCAATATTCGTCGAAATCGGATGGCACAGGGGTGATGCCTCGATAAGACTGAAGCTCTTTGAGGGGTTTATCGATTAGCGGCATCGGTGAAACTTACTCTGCTTTAGGCGGAAGAATCAATGCAATCGCTGAGGCGATGGGGTCCGCCAGTTTTCTACGATTCGTGGTTGATATGCGTGTAAAACCGACCTCTGACCCCTAGCGGTAGATAGGGCCGTAGTTGGCGCAAGCGCGGAAGTCGGCCGATTCGAGGTCGGCCGTTCCAAAGGCGTTCCATGCAGAGGGGCGGAAAACTTTTTCCGAATCCACATTGTGCATGTAGACGGGAATCCGGAGGAGGGAAGCGAGTGAGATCAGGTCAGCTCCAACATGGCCGTAGGTAAGGACGCAGTGATTGGCACCCCATGCGTTCATCACCGAAAAGACATCGCGGAAGACCCCGCTTCCGCCGGTGCGGGGAACAAACCAGGTGGTCGGCCAGGTGGGATTGGTTCTTTCTTCCAGAATCTGGTTCACCTTGGATGGAAGTTCCACGGTTTGACCCTCGGCAATTTGAAGAACGGGACCGAGCCCGCGCACGAGGTTGAGACGATGAATGGTGCAGGGCATAGAGCCAGGTGTGAGGAAGCGGGTCGACCAACCTCCGCCTGGGAAATACTCGGTGATCGAGGGATGCCAACTGGTGGCTTCGAGGCAGGCCTTTTCCTCCGCGTCGCTGATTTCCCAGAACGGCTTCATCGCGGGCTTACCGGAAACCTTTTGTTGTCCGGCTCCGTCGAGGGCGGCGGGGCCGGAGTTGATCAGATGGAGGAAGCCTCCCGAGGCTGCTCCGGAAAGTTTTTCACCGCTGACGCGTTTGACCGCATCCGGACTCCAGTAGGTGCGAACGTCAGCAAAGATCTGGGCGGTGTTCGTCAAAAGATTGCCGAAGAGCATTCCAACTCCGTTGAGGGCGTCGTTTTCCGTAGCGACGAGGTAGGGAGCGCGACGACCGTTCCAGTCAAACGAGCTGTTGAGGATGGCTTCGAGGTAGTCGCCGTTGGGAAAGTGATCGGTCCATTGGCGTTGGCCTTGGAAACCGGCGACGATGGCGTCGTGGCCGAGGGCCTCTTCGCCGAACCCAGCTTTGGCTAGCGCCGGGTTGCCGACCATCAGGTCGCGGGCGATGAGAGCCATCTCGACCGACTTCTCCCACTCCTTATCGAGTTGGGCACGGGGACGTTTCGTTTTCGGGGAGTTCCAATCTTTGCCTTCGCGACAGTTCTTTTTTGTCCAAGCGAGGGCTTTTTTCTTCTCTGACGAATCGAAGATGCCTCGGTCCATCCGGCGGACGAATTCGGTCATGTCGATGCTTTCGACGCGCATACCGAGATAGGATTCGAAGAAGTTGGGATCGACGATCGATCCGGCGATGCCCATGGAGGTTCCTCCCATGGCGAGGTATGCGCGATTGCGCATGGTGGCGACGGCGAGACCGGCTTGGCAGAAGCGGAGAATTTTTTCGGAAACGTCGGCGGGGATCTTTAGGTCGCCGGCTTCCTGGACATCGCGGCCGTAGATGCCGAAGGCAGGCAGGCCCTTTTGGGCGTGACCAGCGAGAACGGCGGCGAGGTAGACGGCGCCAGGGCGTTCCGTTCCGTTAAAGCCCCAAACGGCCTTCGGGCGCAGCGGGTCCATGTCCATCGTTTCGGAGCCGTAACACCAGCAGGGGGTGACAGTGAGGGTGAGACCGACATTTTCGCGGGCAAAGAGCGAGTCGGTATCGGAGGATTCGGCTGCACCACCGATGCACTTGTCGGGAATGATGCACTCGAGGGTTGAGCCATCTCGGTGGTGGAGGGAAGAGGAGATAAGCTTGGCGGCGGTTTTGGCGAGAGAGAGGGTCTGGTTTTCGAGGGATTCACGAACGCCTCCGAGACGACCATCGATGGTGGGGCGGATGCCGACTTTAATTTTATGATTGAAAATGCGCATAAAGGAATTGTAGATGGAGGCTATCGAATTAGGCTAGCCAGATATGAACATGAAAAAATCCGCATCCGCAGGGGGGCTTTTCAAAGGGACAGATGGAAGAAATCATCTGGGAATTTTTGCTTTGGTTAGTTCCCTCTTTTTTCTTTGGGCTCTGTGCAACGGAATGATTGATGTAATGGACAAGCATTTTCAGGATTTTTTGCATTTGACGAAAGCCCAGTCCGCCTGGGTGCAATTCGCCCACTATCTTGGATATTTTCTCATGGCTTTGCCTGCAGGTTGGTTGGCTAGGAAGTTGGGATACAAAGGCGGGATTTTGGCGGGCTTGTTAGGTGTGGCAGCGGGATGTCTCTGGTTTATTCCCGCGACCCAGATTTCCACCTTCTGGGCCTTTTTGCTTGGAGTTTGTGTGATCTCGATGGGGTTGACCTTCTTAGAAACGATTGCGAATCCTTACACCACCGTATTGGGGGCGCCCCAGTTTGCGGCAGTTCGGATCAATATTGCCCAGAGCTTTAACGGAGTGGGTTGGATTTTGGGGCCGATTCTGGGAGGAATGTTTTTCTATTCTTCAGAAGGGGCGGAGGCAGCGCACCAACAGCTCTGGATTCCGTATGCAGGGATTGCGGGTGGAGTTCTTCTCTTAGGGCTTATTTTTTTATTCGTTCGGTTGCCCGAGATTCAGGTACCCGACGAGTATTCCCAGACCGATTCTGCTGCAGGCAGCTCGAAATCGATCTGGTCCCATCCTCACTTTGTGATGGCCGTGGTGGCGCAGTTTTTCTACGTGGCGGCCCAGGCCGGGATTTTTGCTTTTTTCATCAACTATGTGGTTTCTGAAATTCCGGCTGTGGGGGAAGGATGGAAAAACAACTTTTGGTTGGGAGGCAGTGCGGGTGTGACTGAGAGAGATGGGAACTGGTATGTGAGCGAGCAGGGGGCGACGAAGCTGTTGGCTTATTTTGGATTCACTCTTTTTCTTTTGGGTCGGGCGACGGGCGCATGGATTTTATCGAGGGTGGCGGCTCATCGGGTGATGGGCATCTACGCATTGGCAAATGTAGTCATGATGGCGGGCATTGTGCTGAAGTTGGGATGGCTATCGTTAGGAGCTCTCTTTCTGAGCTTCTTCTTTATGTCGGTCATGTTTCCAACGATCTTTGCTCTTGGAATCCATGGATTGGGGGAGAAATCGAAATTTGCGTCCTCGTTCATCGTGATGGCGATTATGGGTGGAGCCCTCTTGCCTAAGGTGATGGGCTGGGTAGGAGATGTTCGAGATATGTCGACGGCATTTCTTGTTCCGATGGCTTGCTTTGCAGTGGTGGCAGTTTACGGGTTTACTTGGCCGAAGCTCAGCGGGAGCCGGGATCTGCTGGGCAAAGCTTGATTTCCATTACTTCGTAAGATCGTGGGTGGTGAATTGAAGCTGTGAATACAATGAATCGATCTGGATAAATGGCGTAAGCCATTCGTCCATAGGGATATGTAATCCTTATAATTTAATCTTTTATTCAGGGGAAGTTGAATATACAAATGCTACATTGAATACGAAAGACCTTAATGTTGCGGATATTGCTGGGTTAGCTGGGGTTTCGAGGGCGACGGTATCCAGGGTTCTTAACGGCAGTGCGGTGGTTAAACAAAAAACGGTAGAACACATCCGGCAAACGATGGATCGGATGGGTTATGTTCGTCCAGTTATCCGCCCGGGTCCAAAACCAAAATTGGGAAGTTCTCGGAAACCTCGTTTGGGGTCGATTGCTTTGGTGACGATTGGTTCGAGCCGGCAAGTTTTTCAAGATCCGATTATGGCGATTTTGGTAGAAGAGCTTCAGAACGCTTGTCGGAGGCGTCAATTAAATCTGATATTGGATCAGATGATTTCTGCAGATCAGGTACCGCTGTGCGTTCTGTCCCGGCAAATCGATGGAGCGATTCTAATGGAGTTTGGGCCCAGCGAAAATCTGCGGGCCTGTATTTCCAAGATGGCGAGCTTGGTGCCCTCGGTGCATCTCTTTGCGCCAGGTCATCCGGTTGAAAAAATTGATCACGTGACGGTGAATGACGTCGCGATTGGAAGCTTGGCTTATCAGTCTCTATCTTCGTCGGGATGTCGCTCGTTTTGGGTCGTCCATAACCGGGATTATTTTCACGAGGCATTGGTTGTACGGGGTCGCGCCATGCTTGATCGGGCAGGGCAGGCGGGAAGCGTGACCCGAACTTGGGCTCGGCCTATGCCGAACAACTCCGCTCGCCACTTCTGGCCCGAACCGGTGACAGATTTTTCTGATCTTAGCGAAGTGGCTGATGCGTGTTTGGCAGAGGAAGGGCCTGTTGGAATCTTTATGACCCTGGAACAGGGAGCAAAAGAACTGGTGGACCTTTTGGAGAGACACAAACTATTGTCCGATGGTAAAGTCCGGATGGTGATTGCGGGAAATCACCCCTCCTTAATCAGCGGATTGCCAGAAATGGTTCAGGTTATTGATCTCGATTTTCCCGAACTGATTCATACCGCTTTGGATCGGTTGCTCTATCGAGCGAAACATCTTCCGACCCACAATCTGACCTTTCTGGTTCCGCCTCATTTCACTAGTCAGCCGGCAGCAGGAGAAAGACGAGCCTAAGTTAACATCTCTGATTTATTTTAATTACATTAGGCTCATTGTAAATTGACGCAGGGGGGTGGCGTCTTTTATTGTAAGGTTGTGTCCCTCAATTTTTTCGATCGATCCAACAAGGGTTTCCTGACTGGGCGGGTATCTATTTCATAAGATGAATCCTTCCACGGCATCCACTGGTAAGGGGGCGGCCAAGTCGTATCGGGTCGGGTCCTTGGTTTATGGGCCTCAAGCTCTTTTGACGGTTATGTTTTGGATGTTGTTGGGGGATCTTTGCCTCCAGATCATGGAGCAGTTGCCCACTTCTCTTGTGCCCCTGCAGTTGCGGTGGGCGCAAGCTTCCGACACCTTAATCGGGTTTTTATCGGGGAGTTTGCCGGCGGTTTTGGGGATTTTGCTTAATCCTTTGATCGGGGTCCAAAGTGATCGTCATCGGGGAAAGATGGGTCGTCGGCGTCCATTTCTTTTGGCTGCCACTCCTTTGGTGATGGTGGCTTTGGTTGGGTTGGGTTTGGCTCAACCTATCTCCACAATCCTGGCTAAATGGACGGGGGCTACAGCAGTCGCGTCCCTGCAGATCGGTTGGATCGGGGGGTGCATGATGATTTTCATCGTGGCCAACACCTACATCATGCAGGTCTATCAATTCCTTTTTGTCGATGTGATCCCTGCCGAGGTGATGGGAAAATTTGTGGGTTGTTATCGGGCAGTGGGGGCGCTGGGAGCTTTCGTCTTTCATCGATTCATGTTCGGGAAGGCGGAAACCCACACCGAATGGATCTATATTATTTCTGCTCTTCTTTATGCCCTTTCCTTCTTTTTACTGGTTTGGAGGGTGCAAGAAGGGACCTATCCAACGCCCCCGCCGAAAACCACCATTCGAAAAATGGCCCACACCTACTTTACGGAGTGTTTTTCCAAAGTCTTTTATCTCAAGACCTACTCCTTGGCCTTTTGTTTTTGGAGTGCCATCGTCCCTCTCTGGACATTCCTCGTCTTTTTCGGAACGAAACCGGGGCAAGATCTCGGGTATGCACCCACTTTGGGGCTTAGTCTGGAGGCCTTTGGCAAGGTGCGCGGATGGTGTTCCCTGATTCAAGTACCGATATTTTTTCTCGTCGGGCCTCTGGTCGACCGATTCCACCCTCTCCGAATCGGAATCGTGGGAATGCTTCTTTCCAGCCTGACTTTTTTCGGGAATTTCTTTTTTGTCCGTGATCAGGGGACATTTACCTTTTGGTTGATTCTAAACTTCATGGCTCAAGCAGTTTACATGGGGGCGTACTTGGCAATTTTGCCCCGTCTCCTTCCTCGGACCCATTATGGCCAGTTCTTTACGGCGAATCAGATTTTCGGATTTCTGGGAGTTGCCTTGGCTCCCGTCCTGTCCGGATGGCTTTTGGAAACGGTGAAAGACTACCGTTATATTTATGTCTGGTGTGGAGGTTGTACCTTCGCGGGTTTTGTGATGTGTTTCTTTCTCTATCGGGAGTGGCTCGTTCGGGGTGGGGATCAGGGGTATCGCCCGCCCGGTTTCGAGAATGAAAGTCCGACTTTGGGAGGCGTAGCCGCGCACTAACGAGATGAAGCCACGTCCTCCCGCCCAAGATTATTTCGCAGAGATCGCAACTCAGGCGGCGGTTCCCCATCGTCCCGGATTACGTCCAGCCCCTCGAGCGACGTGTCCGCAGAAAAAGCTCCCTTGGAAAACGGGACCCCTGGCTTCGCCCCGTCCCCTCGCTTCAAAAATCGAAACTGCGGACGATTTGCAAAAAGCCTTGGTTCAAGCGAGACGAGAACATGCACCTTTCTTGGAAAACCACGCTCCCGCGATGCAGAGTCTCCGGGCCAAGCAGGAGATTCACCGATTCCAGTGGAGGGTTGAATCGGATATGGATCGCCGCGAATTTGCCTCGGTTCTTGAAGGGAAGGGAGGGTGGCAGGAGGTTCGATTGCCCCACTACGGCCCTCCTTTGGGTAAGGCCGCCACCTTGTATCGGACGGAGTTTGAATTAGAGAGTTCGGTAGCTTCGCAGGAAGATGTCGTTCTTGGATTCGGCGGAGTGGATTACTCCTGTCAGGTCTATCTCAACGGAATCTGTCTTGGATCCCACGAGGGATTTTTCGAGGAGTTTGAATTTTCATGTCGGGAGGCACTTCGTCCTGGGAAAAATGTTCTTTTGGTTCGGGTAGAGAACGACTTCACCATGCTGGGCAGTCAGAAAGACGGGCAAGCGATCAACGGCGATAAGATCTATGCCGCGACCGGACTTGGATATAATGAGCCTGAGTTGGGGTGGCATCATTGCCCAGCTGGTATGGGAATATGGAATCGTGTGTTTTTCGAAGGACGATCCCGTCTTCAGATCACCGACTTGTGGGTTCGCCCTATGCCAGAGGAGGAAGCGGCGGAGATTCGCCTCGAAGTCACTCAGCGGGGGCGGGGCTTGCCTGAAGGAGCTGTTTTACAGGTCTCGGTGTTTGGCCAAAACTTTCCCGCCACTATTTTGGAGAAGCAGCGATATCAACCTTCAGCCCGTACCTTACGTGGCTTCGGGGATTTGGATGGGGACCATAAGGCGGAAATCCCTGCCGAGATGGAGAACGGCGTAAACTTTTTTACTCTTCGTGTTCCGATGCCGAAGGCGCGAATTTGGGATCTGAACAGCCCTTGGCTGTACCAGGCTCAGGTGGAGCTTGTTGAAACGAACGGGAAAGTGCTGGATGGGCTGGCTCGCTCCTTTGGAATGCGGACTTTTCGTCAGGATGAGGATTCGAAACCGAAAGGGAAATTCTATCTCAATGGTCGAGAGATCCGGCTCCGCGGTGCCAACACCATGGGGCATCTGGAGCGGTGTATTATGGAGGGAAATCTGGATCAGCTACGAGACGATGTTCTTCTCGCAAAACTAACCCATATGAACTTCCTGCGACTGACCCAGAGGCCGGTTCATCGGGAAGTGTATGATATGTGTGACCGCTTGGGTCTGTTGCTGCAGACCGATATGCCCATGTTTGCTACCGTCCGGCGAAATCAGCTGCTCGAGGTGGTGCGCCAGTGCAGTCGTATGGAACGACATGTTCGGGCCCATCCTTCAAACATTCTTGTCTCCTTCATCAACGAACCCAGGCCGGCGGCTGCCGCCAAGCCACACCGTTTTATTCTCCGAAACGAGATGGAGCGGATGTTTTCGATGGGAATCGAAGCTGTACGGCAGGAAAATCCAGACCGGGTGATCAAGTGTGTCGACGGGGATTATGATCCGCCCTCCCCGTACGGAATGCCGGACAATCACTGCTACTGCGGTTGGTATATCGGACACGGAATCGACCTTGGAGCGTTGGAGGCAGGTGGTTGGCTGCCCGTGAAGCCGGGCTGGCATTTCGGGTGTGGAGAATTTGGAGCTGAAGGACTTGATTCCCACGGGGTGATGAAAAAATACTATCCACGGGATTGGCAACCGTCCTCGCTCAAAAGCGCGTGGACGCCACAGATTCTTGCCGAATCCCAAAGCTGGAACTTTCACTTTCTCTGGTACGACACCCCGAAAGATGCCGGGGGTTGGATTGAAGCTAGCCAGCGGCATCAGGAGTGGATCACACGGTTAATGACTGAGGCCTATCGTCGGCACTCTTGGATGAACACTTTTGCCATCCACCTTTTCATCGATGCTTGGCCGTGCGGGTGGATGAAGGCGATCATGGATGTGGATCGCGTTCCGAAAAAGGCATGGTTCGCATATCGGGATGCCCTTAGCCCAACGGCAGTTTCGTTGCGTTGCTCGCGAACCCAAGCTTGGTCGGGGGAAGTGGTGCCGGTGGAGTTATGGGTTTCTCATGATCCAGCCGAGAAGCTGGCAGGAGCAAGTTGGGTTTATGAAATGAAACTGAATGGCAAAGGAGTGGCTCACGGCAAAGCTCCAGCCAAAGTGCCTGCCTGTAGCTCTTTGGGGCAGGGGATCCTTCCAATCAAAATGCCTCAGGTGGAAAAAACATCGGTCGTTCAAGTGGGAGCGACCTTGTTGGACGCATCCGGAAAACCGATTCATGACCGTACGATTGAGTTAAGGGTATTTCCGCGGCTGAGTCCTGGGGAGCTTGCCCCTTGGGTACCAGAGGGAGCCGTGGGGAAAAGCACATGGTTGAATCTTTTGGGGCCAAAAGCAACAGCACGTCGAAAAGATGCAAGGGCTCCAGTGGTGATTCCTTGCTGGGAGGCATACCTCGAAAATCAGGCGGAGATTGATTCCGCCGTGAGGGATGGTGCCGTTGCACTCTTTTTGCCGTTACCTCCCGGGGTTTATCGGATGGGGAAGCAGGAGATTGCCGTACGGGTGGCAGGAATGGGGCCGCGGCATTTTGTTTCGGGTGTAACGGGCCATCCTTGGGTGGAGGGATTCGGATCGGAAGACTTCAAATTCTGGCATTTCGCATCGTTGGGGCATCCTGCTCCGATTCAGACCACCGTTCTCGAGGGCAAGGGGTGGAACACAGTTTTACGGAGTGGAGACGGCGGATGGAAACGTCCGTGGGATTATGTCCCCGTTGTCGTGGAAACGTCCGAGGGGAAAGGTCGCTGGGTTGTCTGCCAAGTAGAACTTCCGTCCACAGTTGGAACCAATCCGACGGCCGCCCGATTCGCGAAAAATCTGATCGCTGGAAAGAATCACTTTAATCCTCATGAGTAAGCTCACGCCGTGCCTTGGCTTGTTGGGTTGGGTGCTTGTTTCGGGATTGGAGGCGGCTCCCGTGGTGATCTGGGCCTCGGACCCTGTCCGTCCTGGCGAAACGGTGGTGGTTCGTGGGGACGCTTTCGGTAGGAAAGCAAAGGTGGAGGTGTCCGTTTCAGGGCAGGGGGAGTGGAAGCAGGCGGAGGTTTTGCAGCAAACCGAACGGACCTTGAAGTTTGTTTTGCCGATGGAACTTCCCGCGGGTGTGGTTTCCTATCGGATTCAGGCGGATGGAGCATTTTCGGAAGTGCGAAAGTTGAATACACCACAAATTTGGTGGATTCAGGGTGACCAAGTCGAATCAGCCACTCCCGGGGGTTGGATTCGTCTGTTTGGGCTGAATCTAAGGCTAAAAAAAGGGGCCAAGCTGATTTTGCGAAACGATGCGACTTCCGTTCCTTTACGACTGATTGCCGTGGATGATTATAATTTCCGTGCTGAAGTGCTCGACACGGTTTCTGTCGGTGGATATCAGGTGGAGTTTAAATCGGGGGAGAGCCCTACGGGTGAAAACGTGGTGGCAGGCAAAGTAGAAATCGTGACCTCTCCCAAGCAGCTTAACAAAGTATACAATGTCACCGATTTCGGGGCGAAGCCGGGACAACCCGATGCGATTCAGTACTACACGGGGATGAAGGCGCTGGACCAGGTGGACAGTACTCAATCGATTCAGAAAGCGTTGCAGGCTGCAGGGAAAGGTGGAGGCGGGATCGTGTATTTTCCTCGCGGAATATACGTCTTATCGAAAGGAGTGGAGGTGCCGGCTGGAGTGATTTTACGGGGTGCAGGACGTGGACAAACGGCGCTTTCGTGGGTGGATGATCAACTGCCAAGGGAAAAAGAGGATATTCTGAAGCTGGTGTGGGGATCGCTGCTTTTTAAGCCGATTCCCGATCCGAAATCTCAGTCCCACCCATTCTTAATCCGCGGGCCTGGACATTTCGGGGTGGAGGATATGGCGATCTATGCGGTGAATCACCGAGCGGGCATCCTTTCCGACTTTCCTGATACGGCGCCTGGGGCAGGACATGTGAAGATTCATCGGGTGTTGATGAGGCTTAACCGCTTCATCAATGTGCAGAGAACTGGTCGACACTATGCGGACTCGGAGGAAGCTTTTCTGCGACGCTGGAAAGATGAGCCAAAGGGGGGAGCCAATTCTCAAGGGGCGATCCATCTGAGCGGGCCAAATCTGGAGGTGATCGACTGCGATATTTACTCCTCCATGTCGGCGATGATCTTCAATGGAGCCAGTGGGGTAATAGCTCGCAACCGAATCGGAGGGACGGGGCGTTCCTGGACGGTGATGGGTCGCAAGACCAGAAAGTTGATCTTTGAGGAGAACCTTTGTTTGGATGGTGGAATCTGTCTTCTCAATGTGCACGTCACGGCTTCCCACGAGGGAAAACTGGGCGAAGCGAGCAACTTTTCCCGAGAGCTGTACTGTGCCCGAAACTCGATCGAGGATTGTTATGTCTTGGATCGGGACGGCGGATTTGTTTCCGATTTCCACTCGCCGTTGGGAATTTACACGGGATGGGCGAAACGTTCGGATGGAACGAAAACCACACTCGCTTCTTCGATGCAGGGGGACGATCTGAGCGCAAAATGGGTGGGGGCGATGGTTTCAGTCCTGGATGGGAAAGGGGCGGGCCAAGTGAGATTTATGAAATCCTTGGAGGAAGACAGGGTCGAAACGGATGAGCCTTGGCTGGTCCCGCTGGATGAAACCTCTTTTGTTTCGGTGTCCAAGACTCTTTATCGGGGTCTTTTTCTCGACAATCTCGTGGAGGATGCAGGGAATGCGGTTTCGTTGTGGGGAGGCGGGGTGGAAATGGTGGTCGCAGGTAATTATTCTGAACGGGGTGGTGCGCTGAATCAGATTACCTTGTGTCACGGAGATCAGTTTATTCCCGGAATGAGAGCCCAGTTTCTCGACAACGTAATTACGGAGGGAATTAACTGGGGCGCTTCCTATGTGTTTCCACGAGGATCCCTCATCGGAACCTACACCTACACCCCTCTCTATTTTGAGCGGGTGATTCAAAAAAACAAAGGCCAGCCTGTGACTGCGCCTGATTACCATGGACCTTTGGCGGTGGATCAGATCTTTCGGCGGAACCGGATCGAATCGGCCGGAAACTTTTATGCGGGGGGAATGGTGGGGAACATTCTTTTTGAGGCGGGGGAGGTGAAGCATTCGCGGATTGGAGTGGATATTCGGGAGACGGGTGGCCGTTGGGATGATTCCATTCTGGAGGGGGGGCCTGTGGATGTCCTGATTCGTAACAACAAGATGATCGATGTCACCCAACCCTATTCAGGTGATTATTTGAAAAACGCGAAGATTGTGCGTTAAATGCATTTTCGATGAATCGGCTTTTCTTTCTTTCTCTGTTTCTTGGGATTCTTTCCTTTGAATTGCGGGGTGAACTCACCCTTCATCCCTTGATTGGGGACCATGCGGTTTTTCAGAGGGATGTGCCTTTTCCAGTGATAGGAAAGTCAGATCCTGGCTCGGAAGTAATCGTGAATTGGCAAGGGAAAGATTTTAAGGCCAAAGCAGGAGCGGACGGGAAGTGGTTGGTTCGGTTGGATCCTTCCCCCGTGAACGAAAAAGGGCAGGTCCTGAAGGTAACGTCTAGGACAAATTCGATCGAAGTTTCCGACATTCTGATCGGGGAGGTTTGGCTGGCGAGCGGTCAGTCGAACATGGAGTGGAAGTTGAAGCAGATCGGAGCCCAATCGGTAGAAGCAGAAAAGGCAGAAGATCCGCTTTTGCGCTTAGTGGGGATTTCCCATGCCCCTGCCCACGATCCTTCCGACAGCGTAAAGACCACCTGGAATTTGAGCACAAAGGGCTCGGCTTTGAACTTTTCCGCTGTGGCCTACTTCTTTGGCAGAGATCTGCGCAGGGATCTTAAAGTTCCCGTAGGTGTGATTCAGAGTGCGGTGGGAGGAACTCCCGCGGAGGCTTGGACGCCTCTTGAATTTCTGAAAAGTGATGCTGCTTTTGCCAAAGCGGTAAATGACCGGGATGAGTATCCCAACTGGTATCCCAAACTTGTCGCCAAATATGAGAGAGACGAGCTCGCGTACAATCTGGAAGTCAAAGAGGCGGAAAAGACCGGAGCTAAGCCTCCCAAAAAGCCACGTGCTCCCCATGCCCCTGATAAGAACCCCAATTTAGCATCGGTCCTATGGAATGGAATGATTCATCCTTTGGTACCATATCCGATTCGGGGAGTGATCTGGTACCAGGGGGAGTCGAATGCATTCCGTGCGGACGTGTATGAAAAACTTCTAACGGGAATGATTGGATTTTGGCGGAAGGCATGGGGACAGGGGGATTTTCCATTTCTGATCGTTCAGCTCACCGACTTTAACTACAACGAGGATGGTGCTACCGGAGTCAAGTGGGCTCAATTGAGGGATGCTCAAAGTGCTGTGGCGGATCATGTGCCCCAGACAGGTTTGGCTGTGACTTTAGGTTTGGGCGATCCTGAGAACATACATCCTAACCGTAAAATGGAGGTGGGGGAGAGGCTGGCTCTTTGGGCGAAGAAGATTGCGTATGGGAAAGACGTGGTGTGCCAAGGTCCGGTCTTTGATTCGGTGAAATATTCTGGTGGGGAAGCCATCGTTTCATTTCGGCCCCTGACGGGAGGGCTGAAAAGTTCGGATCAGAAGGAAGTGGGGGGATTCGCCGTGGCGGGAAGTGACAAGCAGTTTAAGCCAGCCCAAGTGAAGTTAGATAAAAATCAGGTAATTTTGAAATCATCCGAAGTGGCGAATCCAGCTTTTGTCCGTTACGCGTGGTGCAATCGTCCGGCCGATGCCAATTTAACGGATGAGTCGAATCTGCCTGCCCGTCCCTTTCGAACCGATACGGATTAAGGGCTTTCCTTTATGACCTGGTGGAGGAGTTTTCCGCCGTCGTCATAAAACGAAAAGGTGAGGGGTGACGTCCCTTTAGAATTTGGGGATAGATCAACATGCAGAAATCCGCCCGTGGGGTTGGGGTAGAGATAAGGCTGGCGAATGGTGGCTTGGGGATCGGTGGAAGTAGGGTCTCCCGGAGCGATTCCGCGAATCGAGTTTTCATCATTAAGGGCCCCACAGCAAAGTTCCTCCACGCCGCTTGGATGAATGCTGTGATACTGCCAGTGTCGGTCCCCGCAAAGGATCAGGACATTTTGAATCTTTTTGTCGGTGAGCCATTGAAAAAAAGAGTCCGCTTCGTTTCGAAAGCCGTTGAGGTTCGTGTGGTTATCGCTTTTGCTGGCACGGTCGGGGCCGACGAGAGGGGTGGGGGAGACGATGATTTTCCATTTCGCAGGACTTGATTGTAAGGTCGCTTCCAGCCATTTCCGTTGGGCCTCGCCCCAGATCGATTTCTTCGAGTCGGCAGGGGATCTGTTGTCAGAACGGTAATCTCTTCCCTCGAGAAACCAGATCTGCAAGTCACGGCTGATTTGATGGGTGCGGTAATTTGGGGATTTCGTATCCCCCGCCGCGTGAATTGGCATCTGTTCTCGGAACAAATCCTTTCCTGTGGTGGCGGATGGTAACTGGTCCCCCGCAAGGTCGGCGTCATCGAAGCGAAAATCATGGTCATCCTTCATCCAGTAGGTCCCGCAACGACCGAAAAAGCTGATGAGACGAGGGAAGCGGAACTGTTCATGCCACTTCTTTCGCAGTTGTGGAACCGTTTGGGCGGGGGAATCTTTTGGAAAATCATAATAAACAATATCGCCCCCCCCGATGAAGAAATCCGGATTCAACTTCTGCATGGCGGCAAAGGAGGGGTATCCGAGGCGCTTGTCCTCTGCTGTTGCGGTGACGGGTCCGTCTCCGTTGGGTTGGCCAGTGATGAAAGGATAGTAGTTCATGCAGTTTCCCATACAGAACGAAACATGATCTCCCCTAGGGGATCGTGTTTGAAATGTGCGAGTTGGCCCCTTGTTTCCATTTTCAAACACGAGTCGGTAGAAGTACCGGGTTCCTTCGCACAATCCTTCGATCGCGGCTCGGATGATAAAATCGGACTCCGCTTTGGCTTCGAGGAGAGGAGTGCGTTGGGATGGGCGAAACGATTCGTTTTCGCTCCATTCGAAGTAGGCTCGACCCTCCATTCCCGGGATATCTCCTTTTGCGTCAAGAAGGGGACCGGGAATCGAAGTGATTCGTGACTGAAGTAGAACCGAGTGATCCGTCACTTCTCCGGCGAAATCTCCCTGAGCTTGAAAACAAGTCGATGTGCTAATTGGTTTTAAGGAATAGGAATAGCTTTGGGGCTGGTTAATGGATTCGATCTGATCCTGAATGGCTTTCAGGCGAAGACGCATTTCTGGTTCTTTTTGAATCTCACTCAGGTAGGTCTTAGCCGTTTTGATGTAGTAACCCGAATTGGCGCCTGGATCGTTTTTCTGAGCCTGTTTTTCCTCAATCAGTTTATTGAGCGACGCTTCCACCGCAGTGCGGTTGGTCAGATCCACATTCTGGAGATGCTTCATCTCGACGCGGCGAAGGGTTCGGATGGTATTGCCGAGGGTGTAGTGCTCCTGGCAGAGAGCCGCAATCTTTTCAGACTGTGCCGATTGGGGTGTCTTGGGGTTGATCGCGAGGTTAATTCCTTTTTCCAGCTCGGTTGCGGAGTATTGACCTACCTCAGCTTGGTTGATTTGGAGGGAGTAGTTCCCTTCATCGAGATGAGAGATCTGGAGAGTCTGCTGATTGAGTCGCTCATCGAAAGGAACCCATGAGAAGGCATCTTTCGCATCCGCAATACAGGGGAAGGGGAGGGCAAGTTCCCGGTTCGAGAAAATGAGGCTCTTTGGATCGGAGTTCAGCGCTGTGGCTTCGCAATTTGTCTGGGTTAGGACTTGGGAGGTTTTCGCGTCCAAAGACAGACGCCAAACATCTTGGGGAGCTCCGGTCTGGTCCAGAAAGAGATAGGCCATGACAAGATGGCCGGCAGCACCCGGATGTACGCGGTCTTTGCTTGTCAGGGTGAACTTGGGGTCGGTTTTCTGACGTTTCCGGTTGAGTTCATCCATCGGGTGCCAGAAATCGACGGCGGGCATATTTCTCGACTTTGCGAATTGGAGAACAAAATCGGAGCACTCCCGCAAAGCTCCGTTGACTCCCCGAAGGCTTTCAACGGTCGACTCCACATCCTCGTCATAGATGGTCGGAGTAAAGTAAATCTGGCGCAGTTGTTGTTTGGCAAAGGAGTCGGCCAGCTTTTCGATATTGTTCTTATAACTGTCGATTGCCTGTTTCTGCAGCACAGGAGCATTTGTGGGGGCATTGGTCTGGGAGTAGAGGTTGCGGTTCACATCGTTCATCCCGGCGCTCAGGGTGACGACGGTGGGGTGATTCGCATAAACATCCTTGTCGAGTCGACCCATCATTCCGGAGGCGTTATCTCCAGAGATGCCGCAGTTCGCAAAGGAGAGGTGAAGAGAAGGGAAACGGGTCGAGTAGTAGAGATAAATGTAGGAGTGGTAGAGACCGCTGGCAGTAATGCTGTCGCCAACCCAGCAGACCTTGTCTTGGTCACGAAAAATGGGAGCGATCTGTTTTTCAGTTTGCGCAAATAAAGACGAAGCTAAAAGAACAAGACAGAGGATAAGGCTTCGATTCATTATTTCTTTACGGGAACAGATTCGACATCTTTCGCCCATTTCTCTGAGTTGGAACTTTGGGACCGATCTTCTTGAAAAAGGGCTGACAATTCAGTTTCGGAAATCTTTGTGAGATTCGAGGGAGCCGACCCCGATAAATAGCGGATCAAGCTGGCCCGCATCTGGCGGCGCATAGGGTCTGGATCTCCACTGAGGTTGGCCGAGCAGACGAGGAGGCGACCAGGGCCTACTTTGACTTCAAAGATCAGCCCGAGTTTCTGATTTCGGGAGAAGGCGTCGATGGTCTGGACAATAGGTTGGATGTTTTTGACCTGATCCAGAACGACCGAGCCGGCACAGGGGGTCAGGAGGCTCCACCATTGCCAGTTGCAGTACTCCTCGGTCGGAAAATCGGCCAAGGCCGGATGGTTGTTCTTAATAAGCAGTCCCATCGTGCCGGCCTGGTTGGTGAAGTAGACAGGGCTCCAGAAGGCAGGAAGGAAGGAAGTCTCCTGTTTTTGACGGATCGAACCTTGCGTAGGCAGAAAAAGAACGGTGCCACCTTTTGCGAGAATGGCTTGGGCCTCGGCAAGGGAAGAGGTGACGAGAACTTTAGCGGAATCGATCTTCGGAAGGACCGGTACGATCCAGATCTTCCATGAGTTCATTGCACAAGCCTCCGGCGCGTTAACTCGGATCGTGGCTTCGGTCGGTTCGGTGACGGAAGATAAGGAGGCTGTAAGGGTTCCGACAGGAATGGCGGCACCGAGTGGGAGGTTGATCGGGCCCAATTTTCCCTCCCCGATCAACTTTCCATCCGAAGCTTTGATTTCCCATTGGGGAGTGACGTTGGAGATCGGTTTTTCCAGGAAATTGACGAACTCAAGTTTGGCCGAAAGGGTTTCGTCCGAGGTGTATACGCGTTTGGGGAGTCGGAGAAGAGGAACGATTGGGGAGCAGGCTTCGCGGAACGGGGCTGGTTCGGCGAATCCCTTGGGATCCCAAAAGGAGTCGAGCAGTCCAACATGGGCGGTGCCTTGGCCGGGATAGTCGTGCAAGTCGAGGAGTTGGTATCCAGCGAGGGGAGTGCTGCGAAGAGCTAGTTCCAGCTCCTGTTTGTAGAGTTCGGCACAAAACTTCCCAGAAGCACGGGTGAAGTCGGCAGCCTGAGGGAGGAGTCCGTTCTTTTTTAGATCGTCTCGGATGGCTTCGAGATTGATCGGGCGGAGGACTCCGGTGTATTTGGGGATTTCAGCCAGGTTGGGAAAAGCGTTCCACTGGCCGATCTCGTGGGTGAGGAGGGGGAGAGGCGAGCGTTTGAGGGTTTGGCTAAAGTCGATCGTAGTGTTGGGGGATTCGGCAAAGAATGTTTGGCCACGCATTCCGTCCTTCTCTTTTTTATTCCAGAAGGCTCGTTCAACAAGGAAATCATCAAGAAGGGGGGGCAGGTTGGGTTCACCCAGTTTCGCTGGGGCATCCAGGATCCAGAGGCGGTTGGAGGTCATGGTGTAGAGGCGGGAGGGGTCGGTTTTCTTTAAATCGCTCAAAAGATTTTGCAGAAACTTGAATTGCCCCTGAAGTTCGTTCCCGAGACCAAAGAGAACCATGGAGGGGTGATTTCGATAGGACTCGATCACACGGCGAGCCTCTTCCCGAACCCAGGCAACCCGCTTTTCATCTCCTGCAGCGTCTAGTTTGCCGGTCCAAAGAGGGAGTTCAGGTTGAAGGTAGATTCCTTCCTCGTCCGCGGCGGTGAAGCAGGCTTCGGGCGGGCAGTAGGAGTGGAAGCGCATATGATTCAGGCCCCACTGCTTGAGAATTTTGAAAATTCGCCGCCATCCCTCCACATCCATCGGGGGGTAACCGGTCAATGGGAAAGAACACCCTTCGTGGGTTCCGCGGAAAAAGACGGGGAGATCGTTCAGGGTGATGCTCATCCCAGAGCGGGCAATCTTTCGAAGTCCAAAAGAAAGCTTCCGTGTGTCTTGGCCGTTATCCGATTGTAAGGTGAGGTTCAACTGTTGGAGATTGGGATGGAACTCGCTCCAAACGGGGAGTTTGCCGGCAAAGTCGAGCGGTTGTGTGATCGTGCCTCCTTGAGCATCCCATTTCACCGGGACCGACTTTTCGTACGGGTTATTGCCGCTAGAGATCCGGAGCAAGAGATTTCCAGAACCTGCTTTTCCGGTGAGGTTGCCGATCCGGATTTCTACGGAGGGATTAGCGGGATCTGGATTCAGATGAACTTGATCGATCCAAACTGGAGGGGAGGCGCGGAGTTCGATTTTTCCAACCACCCCGTTCCAGATCGACTGGGTGTCCTCGATGTAGGCGTGGGAACGGCCGACATCGAACTGTTGGCGGTTGTCGATGCGGATAAGAAGATCGTGTTTTCCCGGGGTGATCGAGGATAGATCGAACTCGTGGGGGGTGCTGAGGGAGTTGCTCTGGCCGATCTCTTTTCCGTCCAACCAGAGGCGGCTTTCCCAGATCACCCGTTCCAAAAAGAGGGTGATACGTTTCCCTTCCCACTCTTTCGGAATTTCGATGGTGCGGCGGTACCAAGCGGGCCCGATATAGGAAAACTTACGTGTGAGTCCGGCGAGACCTGCCTTACTGATTTCCGGATCGACGCGGCAGGGGGTGCCGAGGTGGGCTTGATCCGTTGTACCCGGCAGTGAGATGGATTGATCAAAATGGGTCTGGGGGTCGATCCAGTTTTGACTGAGGCCGAGTCCTTTGGGGTCGAGTCGGACCTGCCAAGTGCCGGCAAGGGATTGGATTTCTTCTGCGTGAATAAGGGGGTTGAGAAAAAAGAGGGCCAGAAATAGCGACAGTCCCAGGAAGCGAGGGAGGTTCATGAGGAGTGCACACCTTACTAGAACAGGAGGAATGTAACGAGAATAAAACTCCAAACTTCGCAGTTAAAGTGGCAATCTTCGCTTTCGCTGACTGTAATGCCTTGGTAATTTTCATTCATGCGCGTGTTTTTCCTGTGTCTGTGGACTCTCGGACTCAGCGTGTTTTCGGCCTCAGGAAAAGAGGAGAAGAAGTTCGAGGAGGGGGTGAATTTGGATTCGTTCAATCAACGGGGAATCATGATGTATGGAGATCGTGCGTTGGGGGGTGAACCGTTTGCCAAGGATCCCTCCGTGGTGAAATTCAAGGGGAAGTACTGGATGTACTACTCCGTCCCGACTCATGACGGAAACAATGGGTGGAAAATCGGAATCGCCTCCAGTCAGGACATGTTGCGCTGGAAAAAAGAGGCCCAGATGGAGTCGGAGCATCCAAGTGAGGCGAAGGGGTTTTGCGCACCTGCGGCACTGGTGTGGAAGGGGAAGATCCATCTTTTTTATCAGAGTTATGGGAACAAGGAGAAAGATGCGATTTGTCATGCTTGGTCGGAAGACGGCATTCATTTTACAAGAGAGCCCTCGAATCCGGTCTTTCGCCCGCATGGAAAGTGGACATGCGGCCGAGCGATCGATGCGGAGGTGGTGCCGGATGGTAAGAGGATGTTGCTTTATTTCGCTAGTCGGGATCCGGGGTACGAAGTTCAGTTGATGGGTGTGGCAGCGGCTCCAATCGACTCTGATTTTTCACGGGGAACCTGGACCCAGCTGGTGGATGCGCCGATTCTCAAGCCGGAGTTACCATGGGAGAAGAAGTGTTTGGAAGCCGCAAGCATTCTGCGTCGTGGAAAGAAGCTTTTTATGTTTTATGCCGGAGCTTATAACAATGAACCGCAGCAGATCGGGGTGGCTACGAGTGAGGATGGGGTGAAGTGGAGGCGGATGTCGGATCAGCCCTTTTTGGCCAACGGCAAGCCGGGAGAGTGGAATGAGAGCGAATCGGGTCATCCGGGGATCTTTCAAGATG
>JASGCJ010000004.1:0-4155 GCA_030054195.1 Minisyncoccota bacterium | reverse complement strand
AAGCCGGGAGAGTGGAATGAGAGCGAATCGGGTCATCCGGGGATCTTTCAAGATGAGGACGGGCAGACGTATCTGTTTTATCAGGGAAACAAAGACGGCGGAAAATCCTGGTATCTCTCGAAGTTGAAGATTGGCTGGAAAGATGGGAAACCGTTTGTGGATGAAAACGTCGAGACTGCCATGCCTCTGCCACCGGATGAAGATCGAGCGAAGAATGCACGTCTGGCTTGGTGGAGGGAGGCGAGGTTTGGAATGTTCATTCATTGGGGGGTGTACTCGGCCTTCGGTGGGGAGTGGAACGGCCAGAAGGTGGAGGGATATGCGGAGCATTTGCAGCGGATCATGAAGATCAAGCGGGAGGAGTATTTGGAAAAGGTAGTGAAGCCGTTCAACCCGACCGAATTTAACGCGGATGAATGGGTGAAGACGGCCAAGGATACGGGAATGCAGTATATCGTGATCACATCGATGCATCACGATGGAGTTGCGATGTTCGATTCGAAAACGGACGACTATAACGTGGTCAAGACGAGTAAGTTTGGTCGCGACCCGCTCAAGGAATTAAAAGCGGCGTGTGACAAGTACGGGGTGAAGCTGGGCTTCTACTACTCCCATGCGCAGGACTGGTCGATTTCCGGGGACCCGAGATATCCCGAACCGAACGGACCGGAACGGCGCAAAGCGGTGGTGGAGAAGAAAGTGTTTCCCCAAATCAAGGAGCTGATTGAAAGCTATCATCCTGTTCTTTTTTGGGGGGACACAGCCCATCATAATCCGAAAGAGCTGAACGAGCAGATTCTGGCTTATCTCCGAAAAGAGGATCCCAATCTCATTATCAATGGGCGGGTTGCTGGGGCGATCTACGGCGATTACCTCACCACTCCCGACCGGCCGCTGGAGTTCGGTCCGATGACCAAACCGGAGGAGCAGGATTGGGAGGCGATTCCGACGACGAACGAATCGTACGGCTATCATTCGTTGGACAAGTCGCACAAGAGCCCGACCCATTTTATCCGGTTGCTGGCGAAAGCCACGGCCAAGGGGGGGAATCTTTTGCTCAACATTGGGCCGATGGGGAACGGCAAGATGGCTCCGGAGGATTTGGCGATTCTTCATTCGATCGGCAAGTGGTGGGAAGTGAACGGGGAGTCGATCCGTGGAACGACACGGACTCCGTTGATGCGGCAAAGCTGGGGAGACTCCACCCTCAAAGGGAAGAATCTTTATCTGCATGTATTCGAATGGCCTTCGGACGGGAAGCTCGTGGTGGGCGGGCTGAAGGGGGAAATTGAAAAGGCCACTCTTTTGGCTGACCAGGAAACAAAACTGACCGTGAAGCGCAAGGGGATCGATGTGGAGATTGAGCTTCCGCAAAAAGCTCCAGATGAATCTGACAGTGTCATTCTGGTCGAGTGCAAGGCGATCCCGCAGGGGGATCCGATTTTTCTATTGCAGAACAACATGCCGAATCGGCTGAGCGTCTTCTTTGCCGAACTGTTGGGGACGCAAAAGAAAGATGGATGGAGATTGGGGCGTGGAACCGCGAACTCGGCGAATGTCACGGGGTGGAATCAGAAAGAGTGTGCAGTGAAATGGTCGACGCGGGTGAACCAAAAAACCGATTTTGATGTGATCGTGCGTTACGACGCTCCGGGAGCGGACGGAAAGGCCAAGGTAGAAACGATGGGTGGAACAGTGACGGCCAAGAGTGAGGCCACCTTTGGCGGAACCTTCACCGTTCAGATCGGGATCCAAAAGCTCAAGGGTGAGGTTGTCCAGCAGGGTGAGGGGGTGGAGTTGAATCTCGGTAAAGTAACGTTGGAGCCGGGTATGGTGGAGATTCAGGTCACCACCGACACCATCACCGGCAAAGAACTGATGCGACTTCAGTCGGTAACGCTGATTCCACGCTGATGATGAATCGGGTTGGTTCGCGAATCGCCTGGAGCCTTCTCTTACTAGTGGGATGCATCTGTCTGCTGTCCTGCTCCAAGTCGCAACAGCCCAATATCGTGATCATTCTGGCGGACGATCTCGGTTGGAAAGATCTCGGGTGCTACGGAAGTGAATTTTACGAAACTCCCCACCTCGACCGTTTGGCTCAGGAGGGTATGCGTTTCACGGATGCCTATGCCTCCGCTTGTGTCTGTTCCCCGACACGGGCGAGTCTTCTGACTGGGAAATCACCGGCACGCTTGCATCTCACGGATTGGTTGCCGGGCCGACCGGATCAACCCTCACAAAAACTTCATCGACCGAATTTTCAAACTTTTCTCCCCAAGGAGGAAAACACCCTTGCGGAGACCTTGAGGCAGGAAGGGTATGCGACGGCCTGTATCGGAAAATGGCACTTGGGCGATTCACCGGAAACCTGGCCGGAACAACAAGGCTTTGATCTTAATATCGCAGGGTCGGGAAAGGGTAACCCCACTACCTACTTTAGCCCTTACGCACTTCCCAATCTATCCGATGGACCCCCAGGTGAATATCTGAGTGATCGCTTAACCGATGAGGCGATCCGATTTATGGAGCAGAATCGCAACAAGCCCTTTTTTCTCTATCTCCCGCACTACGCCGTCCACACACCACTTCAGGCCAAAGGCGCTCTAGAGAAAAAATATAAAGCCAAGGCTGCTTTTCATGCAGATCCTAAAAGAGCCGAGTTTCTTCCTGATATGGGGCGTCCTGTCCGTCAGGTACAGAACCAACCGACGTATGCTGCCATGATTGAGAACATGGACGAGGGCGTTGGGAAGATCTTGGAGAAGATCTCCTCATTGGGCCTTGAGAAAAACACCATCGTCATCTTCACCTCCGACAACGGCGGACTTTCCAATTCGGAAGGCTCGCCCACGTCCAATTTGCCTTTACGCGCAGGGAAAGGATGGCCTTACGAGGGTGGGGTTCGTGTCCCGCTGATCGTGCGATGGCCCGGAATGACAAAGGCAGGGAGCATTTCTTCGCAACCCGTGATCTCTGCCGACCTTTATCCCACGATCCTACAAATGGTTGGCTTATCGCCTCACCAACAGGAAAGTGAAGACTGTGTTAGTTTCCTCAGCGCCATCAAGGGCGAAAATCTCAAGGAGCACCCGCTTTTCTGGCACTATCCGCACTATAGCAACCAAGGGGGAGCTCCCTACGGAGCTGTTCGGTTGGGAGACTGGAAGTTGATTGAGTGGTACGAAGATATGAGGCTGGAGATTTATGACCTAAAGACGGATCTGGGTGAAAAAAATAATCTCGCATCACAACAACCGGAGAAAACGGCTTCCCTTGTCAAACTTTTGCACGAGTGGCGCCAACGGGTGAATGCTCAGATGCCGACCGATAATCCGCTCAAGGCCAAGCTTGGAAACCCTCTGCGAGACGGCGGCTTTTCCCGAAAAGGATTCAACCTATGGGATCCTTCGATCATCAAGGTGGGGGACACCTACCACATGTTCGCCTCTTGCTGGACCAGTGAAAACTTTAACGCATGGAAAAACAGTTTCATTGTGCGAGGGACATCGAAAAACCTGCTCGGGCCTTATACTTTTTCCGGTGAAGTATTTCGCCCGCGCCCAGGTGACTTCTTTGATTCGCAAGGGTGTCACAATCCGAAGATCACATTTCATAACGGAAAATATTATCTCTACTACCTTGGAATTCCTGCGTGGAAAAGTGGCGTTGCGGTGAGTGACTCGGTGGAAGGGCCTTGGGAACGCCGGAAAGATTGGTGCATTCCAGCCAACAACCCAGCCCTGTGGATTCATCCGGACGGGTCGGTTTATGGAGTGGGCAAGGTAAAGGTCGAAAACCCTAAATTCCCTGACAGTAAGAAATTCGACGAGCTACTTCACTACATTCACGCGTTTCGGTCTCCATCGATCTTTGGGCCGTATACCATGCTGCATCATGAGAAGGACAACGCCTTACCCAACAATTATCAGAATGAGGATCCCTGTCTGTGGCACGATGGCACGCGTTACCACATGCTGTTGACTGACCTGCACGGCCTCGCCTCCGGGCTGCACAAAAGTTTTGTGTACTACACGTCTCGGGACGGCATCTCCTATGAGTTGGTTTCTAAGGAGCCGCTTTTTTCCAACCAGAATCCTATCCGATTTGAGGATGGCAGTGAGACGAAGTTCCTACGTATTGAGCGTCCGAATG
>JASGCJ010000027.1:19826-22406 GCA_030054195.1 Minisyncoccota bacterium | reverse complement strand
GCATCGATTTCTGAGTAGAGAGTGGGTTGTGTAAAGTTGGGCTCGTCTCCCTCGTTATGGCCATGGCGACGGTAGCAGACGATATCGATAATGATGTCTTCGTGAAACTTTTGGCGAAAGTCGAGAGCGAGTTGGATGATGGAGGCAGCGGCAAGGGGGTCATCGCCGTTGACGTGAAAGATGGGAATTCCAAAGGCTTTGCCTGGAGCGGTGCAGTAGCGGCTGGAGCGGGAGTCATCTGGAAGGGTAGTGAAGGCGATCTGGTTATTAACGATGATGTGGATGGTGCCCCCCGTTCGGTAGCCTTCGAGGCGGGAGAGATTCAAGGTTTCCGCAACGATTCCCTGGCCGATGAAGGCCCCGTCCCCGTGAATAAGGACTGGCACAACCTTTTCCCGCTTTACCGTGTCGTCCCGATGCCGCTGGCGGGCGCGGGCTTTGCCTTCTACGACAGGATTTACGGCTTCTAAGTGACTGGGGTTCGGGGCGAGGGAGAGGCGGACTTTTTTGCCCGTGGAGGTGGAGACCTCGTTTTCATATCCGAGGTGATATTTCACGTCTCCATCTCCCAGGACGGTTTCAGGAACATAATTTTCGTGAAATTCAGTAAAGAGTTTGCGACGTGATTTTCCGAGTGTGTTGACGAGAACGTTGAGACGTCCCCGGTGAGCCATGCCGATGACGACCTCCTCCACTCCCGAGGTAGGGCAGGCCTCGATCAGTGTATCGAGAACAGCGATCAGGGTTTCGCCACCTTCAAGGGAGAATCTTTTTTGGCCAACGTAGCGTGTGTGGAGAAACCGTTCGAGGGACTCGGCTGCGATAATCTTTTCTAGAATTCTGCGTTGCTGTTCGGGGGAGAAGGAGGGTTGGTTGCGGGTACGTTCCATTCGATCGCGAAGCCAGCGGCGGATGGCGAAGTTCATGATATGCATGAATTCAACCCCGATATGGTCGCAGTAGGTTTGTTTTAGAAAGGAGAGAATCTCGCGGAGGGTACGGGGGCCACCACCGCCGAGCGTGCCTGAGTCGAAAATAGAATCGAGGTCTGCCTCGGTGAAGCGGAAGGTGGAGAGCGAGAGGTCGGAATTTTCTTCTGGGGTTAGACCCAGAGGATCGAGGTGAGCAAGGGTGTGGCCGAGGGCGCGGTACGCGAAGAGAAGATTGTAGATTCTGGCTTGCGGCAGAACGTTTCCGAATTCGGGGCTTGGTCCATTCTTGATAGTGGCTGAGGTGGAGCGGAGAGGAGGGCGGAGTTGGCAGCCGAGTTCAAATCCCTCAAAGAATGCGCGCCATGTGGGGTCCACGCTCGAGGGATCTGTTTTCCAAGCCTCGTGCAGTTCCTCTAGAAAAGCAGTGTTGCCAGGGTGTCCGATACGACCAAGGGCCGGGGATGGAGAGGAAGAGGTACGATTCGGGTTTAAACGATCCAGAACGTCGAGGGCGGAATCTCTACTTGAAGTAGGATCGTGGGATGAGGCCATGAATTGGTATCATTCCACAAATTAGGGGTCTGTGCGAGGATGGATTGGAAAATTATTAAAACCCATTAACTAATAGTGGACAACAACTTGCATTTTAAAAAACCGCTCAATTTACACGAAAAAGAGAAGGGGGCTTTGCCTTTTCATTTCCTAGGGCAGTTTTGAGCAGTGAGGAGAGAGCAGAGAAATGTGTTGGGAGGAGATCTGAAGCCTTGTTCGATGGATCCTTTGACGGGATTTACGAGGTCGGGGAGTTGTGAGGGTCATGAGGCGGATCGCGGGTGTCATGCGGTATGTGCGCAGGTGACTGCAAAATTTTTGGAGTTTAGTCGACAGATGGGGAACGATCTTTCGACTCCCAGACCTGAATATGCTTTTCCGGGATTGAAGGAGGGAGATCGGTGGTGTGTTTGTGCAGCACGATGGGAGGAGGCGAGGGCTGCGGGAAAAGCGCCGCTGGTGGTTTTGGAATCGACGCATGAATCGGCACTGGAGCATGTGAAGCTGTCTGATTTAAGAAAACATGCGTTGGATGTGGCGGGATAGGTCGATTTCCCTGATTCCTTAGGGCGAGGCGGAGGGGAAGGGGGTCTTGTTTGGGGAGTAAAATCGGGCAGAATTTATGATTCATGGCATATGAAGATTCAAACAGTTGGGTAGAGCGACTGGAGAAGGAAGGGGAACTTCTGCGGGTTCGAGAACCCGCGTCTGTTGATTTAGTGATCGCAGCGGCAGCAGATGAGGAGTCGAAGTCACCCTTGGGTGGAAAAGCCCTTCTATTTGAAAAACCAGTGAAAGCGGATGGTCGGCTTTACGATTTTCCTGTTTTGATCAACGGGTACGGTTCGGCAAGACGAATGGCTTTGGCTTTAGGGAGAGATCGGGTGGATGAGATCGGGGATGAAGTGGGCGCGCTTGTGAAAGCAAAACCGCCTGCGGGTTTGGCCGAGGCGTGGGATCTTTTTCGAAGAGGTTTGGAATTGCGGCATGCGCGCCCTGTGAAAGTTGGAAGCGGTTCATGCCAAGAGGTAGTTCATCGCGCGGAGGATGGAGGGGATGGGTTGGGTTTGATTCCTGTCCTAAAGACTTGGCCGAA
>JASGCJ010000027.1:0-19726 GCA_030054195.1 Minisyncoccota bacterium | reverse complement strand
ATCGACGAGTACATGTTTGCAGGTTTTCTACGTAGAAAATCGGTTGCGTTTGTGCCTGCGGTGAGTCAACCGATTCAGGTGCCGGCGGATGCAGATTTTGTGATCGAAGGTACGGTCGATCCTTCTGGAGAGCCTGTAAATGAAGGACCCTTTGGAGATCACACGGGATTTTACACCCCGATGGACCGGTATCCTCATTTTCGTGTCACTGCGATTACGCATAGAAAAAAGGCCATCTACCCTGCGACCGTGGTTGGAAAACCGCCGATGGAGGACTTTTGGTTGGGATCGGCCAGTGTTCGGATTTTGTTGCCTGTACTGAAGATGAATTTTCCAGAGTTGGTCGATCTGGCTCTACCTGCGGAGGGAGTGTTTCACAACTTGGCGTTTGTGAGTTTTAAAAAACAGTATCCTTATCAGGCGTTCAAGCTGATGCATGGGTTGTGGGGGGCGGGGCAGATGATGTTCACGAAAATCATTGTAGCTGTGGATGAACATGTAAATGTTCACAACACGAGTGAGGTTCTTTTTTACCTCGGAGCCAATGTGGATCCGGAAAGAGATATGATTTTTATTAAAAGCCCCTGCGACAGTTTGGATCATGCCACGAGCCAGCCCAATGTAGGAAGCCATGTGGGAATCGACGCAACTCGAAAACTGGAAGGGGAGGGTTATCGGAGAGGTTGGCCTGAGGAGTGTCGCACGACTGCGGATGCATCCATGAAGGCCAAGGCTTTGTTGGAGACGGCGAGAAAGGGGGTCCGATGAAACTCGTGATTGCTGTGACGGGAGCAAGTGGATCGATTTACGCCCAACGGTTGCTCGACGAGATCGATCGCTCAAAACAGGTGAAGGAATGTCATGTCGTGTTAAGCACCCATGCCGCAGAAGTGGCGGCGACAGAGTTGGGGGCCAAGGGCCTGCAAATTCCCAAGGGAATGAAAGTGCATGGGGACAAGACAATGCAGGTGCCGTTTGCGAGTGGGTCGGCTAAGTTCGAAGCGATGGCCATCGTTCCTTGTTCGATGGGGACGCTGGGACGGATTGCCCACGGGTACAGTGATGGGACGATTGCCCGTTCCGCCGATGTTTTTCTGAAGGAGAAGAGGAAGTTGATTTTGGTGCCTCGGGAAACCCCATGGAATCTGGTACAGGCACGAAATGTGGTGACCCTTTTGGAGGCAGGCGCGGTGATGTTGCCTGCGATTCCATCTTTTTACGGAAGACCGAAAACGGTGGAGGAGGTTGCGGACACGGTTGTGGCGAGGGTTCTCGACCATTTGGGTTTATCCAATGAGTTGGTGAAGCGATGGAAAAGTGGAGAGGGCGAAAAAGAGTAACCTTGGGATTGGAACTCCTGCGGGAGAGAGATAGGGTTCGATGATGGCTTTTGCAATTGTGGAAAAGGTGGCCGGAGTTCCTGTGGTGTTAAGGACACGGGACGAGGCTCCTGGGGTTGCGGTGGGGCTTTTTTACTCGGCGGGTTCCCGATGGGAAAATTCGAACGAGCACGGGGCGGCTCATTTTGTAGAACACCTTCTTTTCAAAGGAACTAAAAAACGGTCCTGTAAGGAGTTGAGTCGTGAGGTGGAAGGGCGTGGTGGGGATCTGAACGCTTTTACGGGGGAAGAAACGCTTTGTCTGCACGGCAGAGTTCCGGCGGGCCACGGATCTCGACTGGTCTCGCTGTTGGCTGAGATGGCGTTAGAATCAACATTTCCTGCGGATGAAGTCGAGCGGGAGCGGGGGGTGATTACCGAGGAGATACGGATGATGGAGGATCAACCCTCGATGGTGGCCGGGGAGGCTCTGAATGCATTGCTGTGGCCGAATCAAGCGGTAGGGCGACCGATTGCAGGATCGATTGCTACCGTAGGTGGTATCTCGAGGGCTGGTTTGATGGGTTACTGGCAGAGGCGGATTCAGAAAGTCCAACCGATCCTTGTGGTTGCGGGTGGGATTGGAGCCAAGGAGGTGATGGAGACAGCTAAAAAAGCATTAGGCAAATCGGGTCGTGAATGTGGGATCAAACCAACTCCTGCTGTTAGAGTGAAAGGAAAGATTCTTCGGGTGGTGGCGGTGGCAAAGCCCGTTCAGCAGGTCAATGTAGCTTTGGGAATGTATGCGGTGGGAAGGATGGACCCGAAGCGTCACGCACTGAGAATGTTAAGTGTGATTTTGGGAGAGGCGATGAGCTCGCGACTTTTTCAGCGTCTTCGGGAGGAGCAAGGTTTGGTTTATTCCGTGTCGAGTGGCGTTCATCTTCAAAGAGATGACGGGGTGTTTTATATTTCTGCAGGTTTGGAGCCAGGCAATCTCGGCAAAGCGCTGGCATTGATTGCGGAGGAGTTGCGCTCTTTGGCGACGCGAGGCCCGGGAGCGGCAGAGTTAAAGAGAGCCAAGGATTATGTGACGGGACAATTTGCCTTGGGTTTAGAGGGAACGAGCCAGCAGATGTTCTGGATGGGAGATGCGATGCTGACCCGGGGACGGGTGGTCGAGCCCAATGAGGCGATTGAGCGTTTAGCGAAAGTGAACGCAGCCGCGGTTCGAGATGTGGCACGAGAAATTTATCAACCGGGGCGTCTATGCGTTTCTGCAGCAGGACCCGAGATGAGTGAAGCAAGGCTACAGTCGGCAGCCCTCCCTCTAACAAAAGGATGAAGAGTCTGGAACGTCTTGCAGGGGCGTTGCCCAAAGCAGAGCTTCATGTCCATCTGGAGGGCACGCTTGAGCCTGAGATGGTTTTCTTTCTGGCAAAAAAACACGGCGTCAAACTTAGATTTCCAAATGCTTCGGCTTTGCGTAAGGCATATCAATTTCAAGACCTTCAATCATTCTTGGATCTATACTACGAGGGGGCCGGGGTGCTTCGGGATCGGGAGGATTTCCATCAATTGACTTTGGCATATATGGATCGGGTTTCGCGAGACGGGGTTTGGCATGTGGAACCGTTTTTCGATCCTCAAACACATACGGCAAGGGGAGTGGCGATGCGGGAAGTGGTGGAGGGAGTGTTGAGTGGATTGCGAGAGGGAGAAAAAAAACATGGGATTACGTGGAGGTTGATTCCCTGTTTTCTTCGTCATCTCAGTGAGGAGGATGCGCGGCAAGCATGGCAAGAGTTGATTCCCTTTCGCGAGCATTTTTCAGCAATCGGTTTGGATTCGTCTGAAAAAGGGAATCCACCATCAAAGTTTTCGAAAGTCTTTGAAGAGGTTCGGGCGTCTGGGCTTCTGGCCGTGGCGCATGCCGGGGAGGAGGGGCCTGCTTCCTCGATTCGAGAGGCCTTGGAGAAGCTTAAGGTTGTTCGGGTGGATCATGGGGTACGGTGCGTGGAGGATCCGGAACTGGTTCTGGAGCTGGCCAAAAAGAGAGTCCCTCTTACCACGTGCCCCTTGTCGAATGTTCGGCTTTGTGTTTATAAAAAACTATCTGACCACCCTTTGAAAAAACTTTTGGATGCAGGGGTAAGTGTTACTGCAAACTCGGACGATCCGCCTTATTTTGGTGGTTATCTTTTGGATAATTGGTTGGGGTGTTTGCGGGAGTTGGCCTTGGAGAAAAAGCATCTGATTCAACTTGCGAGGAACTCCTTTGAGGGAAGTTTTCTGCCTGAAAAAGAGAAAGAGACGTGGTTTGAAAAGATTGAGCGGGTTGAAGCCACGGTGGCGTAAGGAAATAGTATGAATCCAACGGCCGCAGTTGTGAGAGGGGATTATGGGCCTGGGGTCGTTTATTTGGGTTATCAACCCGATCAGGTTCTCTCGGGGGGTGTGATGGAGATCGGAAAGCTTGAGCAGGAGGTCGAGAGGCAAAGGGAAAAAAATATTTCGTGGGACCAGCCGCATCCTCCTGGGGCTGCGATTGGGGGTTTTGATTTTGATGGGAATTGGCACTTCTCGTTTTTCTCCAAACTTGAAGCACGCCCGTTGAGCGATCTCTGGCCTGATGGGGAGGGGAGGTTTCAGGTATCGGAGGAGAGTTGGAGTTGTCAGACGGGTCCGATGGAGTACGCCGAGATGGTTCGACAGGCGCAGGAGGAGATTCGAAAAGGAGAGATTTATCAGGTCAACCTAGCGCGATTCCTACATCGGGATGTAGACGGTCTGGATCCTTGGGAATTTTTTCGATGGTTGTGGCGGACGGGGGAGGCACCACGCAGTTTCTTTTATCGGATGGGCGAAAAGGCGTTGGCGGGAGCGTCGATGGAGCTTTTTTTAGGGATTGAGGGGGAGAGAGTGATCACGCAGCCGATCAAGGGAACGAGGCCTCGTGGTTTCAGTCGGGAAGTAGATGAAAGAGCGGCTTTGGAATTGGGAACGGATCCCAAGGAGGTGGCGGAGTTGGTGATGATCACAGACCTACTGCGGAATGATTTAGGTGCGATTTGTCAGTTTGGATCTGTGGAGGTGCGGGATTTAGTACGAAGCCGTAGCTACTCCCACGTGCATCATTTATATTCGACGATTCAAGGGGTGTTGCGACCAGGACTGGGGTTGGTGGAGTCGGTACGCGAGTGTTTGCCTGGGGGTTCGGTGACTGGAGCGCCCAAACGAAAAGCGGTGGAGATCTTGCGTAAGTTGGAGGCTGAGCCTCGTGGATTTTATACGGGTGCTGTGGGTTACTTTGGGTATGACGGAACGGCTCGTTTTGCGGTGGGAATCCGTATGGCGGAGATTGAGGGGCATCGGGTTCGGTGTGGGGTGGGAAGCGGAATTACAATTGGATCGGATCCGTTGGCGGAATATGAGGAGACGAGGGCGAAAGCTCGGGTCATGGTCGAGGCGATGGCGGCGTATCAGTCGGCGCAACCGGTGCGGGCATGAGTCTTTTGGAAATTCCAATTACAGACGCCGGATTCCGGCACGGAGTCGGCGTATTTGAGACCGTCCGAGTGAAGGATGGCAAGGCGCGGTGGCGAGATTGGCATCTCGAATCGATCCGGGAGTCTGCTCAGGTGCTGGGCCTTAAGATTTCGGAGAAGGAACTGGATAGGGTTCCTTTGGGATTCGGACTTTGGCGTTGGTTTGTGAGTGAGACCGGAACAAGGAGCTGGTGGAGTGAGGGGATCGAGTTGCCGCCAGCTGCCTATGAGTTACGACTTGCGACGATCGGGGTGTGGTCGGGCTCGTGGGAGGCGAAGTACAAGACGTTGAGTTATCTGAGTCGAATTCAGGGCCGAAGGGAAGCGAGCTCGGATGGGGACGTGGTGATGTTGAATGAGAAGGGGGAGATCGCGTCGGCCTCGATGGCGAATCTTTTTTGGGTCAAGGAGGGGAAGTTAAAGACTCCGGCGCGGGAGTGTGGTTGTCGGGCGGGGACGGTGAGGAGGTGGATTTTGGAGCGGAGCGGTCAGAAAGTGGAGCAGGGAAGATGGAAGCAGGAGGAGTTGGATGGAGCGGAAGAGATATTTGTGACGAATGCTCGGATCGGCATCAAACCGGTGGTTTCGTGGCACGGAAAGAAGCTGGCCCGCTCCGGGGTGGCTGAGGCGTTGGGTAAAGCGTTTTGGGCCGAGTAGGTCGGGATTGAGGCGGAGCGGGCGGTGGCGTAGGGTGTCGGGACGATGCGCTGGACCCAGACCCTGCTAACAACGTTGCGTGAGGCTCCTGCCGAGGCGGAGATTGCGAGTCATCAACTCCTTCTACGAGCGGGGCTAGCAAGGAAGCTGACCAGTGGTCTATACACTTTTCTTCCGTTGGGATTGAGGGCGTTGCGGAAGGTTGAAAAAATTGTGAGGGAGGAGATGGATCGGGCGGGCGGATTGGAGATTTTAATGCCTGCACTACAGCCTCCCGAATTGTGGGAGAGAAGTGGCAGGATTGAGGCGGCGGCGGATGTTTTATTTCATGTGAAGGATCATCAGGATCGCCGCTGGATTCTGGGGCCGACGCATGAGGAGGTGGTGACGGCGTTGGTAGCGGGGGAGGTGCAAAGTTATCGGCAACTGCCGCGGACTTTGTATCAGATTCAAACCAAGTATCGGGATGAGATTCGGCCGCGTTTCGGACTGATGCGGGCGCGAGAATTTATTATGAAGGATGCGTATAGCTTTGATGCCGACGAGGAGTCGGCAAAGAAAAGTTATGAGGCGATGACGCAGGCGTACCGAAAAATCTTTGAGAGGGTGGGATTAGGGGCGATGCAGGTGGAGGCAGATACAGGGGTAATGGGAGGAGCCAGCTCGCATGAGTTTTGTGTTGTGGCGGATATTGGGGAGGGGGAGTTAGTCACGGAGGAGGGTGGAAGTTACGCCGCCGCGATTGAGAAAGCAGTTGGGAGGCCTGCGGAGAGAAAAGGTGGGGAGGGTAAACTTGAAAAGTTCCCCACGCCTGGAATACGAACGATTGTAGATTTAGAGAAGAAGCATGGGGTGGTGGCTCAGGATCAGATTAAGACGCTTGTGTTTACAAACGGGAAAGAGACGGCGTTGGTGCTGGTTCGGGGAGATGATGAGGCTCAGGAGGCCAAGGTGCAGAAGGTGTTGGGCGCGGGTTTCCGAGTAGCCGTGGATGCGGAGATCAAAGCAGCGATGGGGGCATCTCCCGGAAGTTTGGGCGCAGTGGGCAGTACATTGGATGGGAAAAAGCTACTGGTGGTGGCGGATTTGGCATTGAAAGGGCAGAAGGGAATGGCGACGGGGGCGAACGACAACGGTTTTCATTTCAAAGGAGTGGATGTGGAGAAGGATCTGAAGGTCGATCAGTGGGTGGATGTGAGAAAAGTTCGGGATGGGGATTTGTCTGGGGGTGGAAAGAGGTTGAAGGTGAGTCGAGGGATCGAGGTGGGCCATGCGTTTTTATTGGGAACGAAGTATAGTGAGGCTTTGGACGCAAAGTTTTTGGATCCGCAGGGAAAGCAGCAGGTTGCGGTGATGGGTTGTTATGGGATTGGGGTGACGCGGACACTACAGGCGGTGATTGAGGTGCATCAGGACAAGGATGGGATTCGTTGGCCAGCTTCGGTGGCGCCTTACACCGTGATGTTGGTGACGCTGGATCTGGCTGATCCTGCGGTGAAGGCGGCGACTGAGGCGGTGATCGCTTCCTTGGACAAGGCCGGGATCGACTATTTGTGGGACGACCGGGATGAGAGGCCTGGGGTAAAGTTCAAGGACGCAGATTTGCTTGGATTTCCCTGGAGGGTGACGATCGGGGCGAAGTCGGTAGCGAAGGGGGGTGTGGAGGTGAAGTGTCGTCGCACGGGTACGATGGAGATGGTTACAGCTGCAGATTTAGGCGGCTGGATCAGAAACAAACTATCCGCGTAACCATCCTACATTCCTAGGAATGTAGGATGATGGTTTATTCCGAGCGTTTGCGCTTGGTGTGATCGAGGATCTTTTTACGGAAGCGGAGTGTCTTTGGCGTGACCTCGAGATACTCGTCTTCTGACAGATATTCCAAGCCTCGCTCCAAGCTGTGCTTGAGAGGCGGTGTGAGTGTAATTCCTTTGCCGTCCCCCTGAGATCTCATGTTTGTCAGATTCTTGGCTTTGCAGGGGTTCACGACCATATCGGCAGGACGTGTGTTTTCACCGACAATCATGCCCGCATAAATATCTTCCTGAGGTCCGACGAAAAGAGTGCCCCGTTCCTGTAAGTTATCGAGGGAGTAGGCCATGGAGGTTCCTGCCTCCAGGGCAATGAGTACACCGTTGATCCTGCTAGGGATTTCGCCACGGAAGGCGCCGTATTCGCGGAAGAGGTGGGAAATAATGCCCATACCTTTGGTCAAATTCTGGAGATCGGTCTCAAAGCCGATCAAACCGCGAGTCGGAATGGCGGCCACCAAGGAGGTATTCTCGCCGTTGGGCTTCATGTCCTCGATTTCGGCTTTTCGGCCTGCGAGATTGCCCATGATGTCGCCCAAGGCGAAGGAGGGAATTTCCGCATATAAAGTTTCGATCGGTTCTAGCACGGAACCGTCGCTGGCTTTTTGAAAGATGACTTCTGGACGAGAAACAAGGACTTCGAATCCTTCCCGACGCATTTGTTCGAGAAGAATCGCAATCTGCATTTCTCCTCGGGCCCGAACTTCAAAGGAGCCTGCATTGGCCCCGTCTGCAAATCGAAGACTTACGTTCGTGCGAATTTCTTTTTCAAGGCGCTCACGCAAGTGACGAGCGGTTAGAAATTTTCCTTCGCGGCCCGCCAAGGGTGAGTCGTTCACTAGGAACTGCATGTGGATTGTGGGGGGATCGATTGCGACAAAGGGAAGGGGAGCGCGATCGGGCTTGTCAGCGACCGTAGTGCTGATTTCCGGGGAAGCTAGTCCTGCGAGTCCGATAATGTCTCCTGCGGATGCGCTTTCGATCTCAATGCGCTCCATCCCACGGTGGGAAAAAAGTTTTGTGACGCGACCCGTCTCGGGTTTGCCCTCTGGATTCAAGCTCGCAACAGGGTCACCCATCTTGATGCTTCCTGAGGCAATTCGACCGATCGAGATACGGCCGACGAAGTCGGAGTGATCTAAGTTCGCAACGAGTAGTGCGAAAGGAGCTTCTAAATCCGCCTGAGGAGGGGGAACAACTGAGAGAATCGTGTCGAAAAGTGCGGTCATTCCTCCGGCTTTTATTTCTGGGGTTACTTTGCCGTCCCACTTCATTGTAGCGTAGCCTTCTTTGGCGGAGGCGTAGACGGCGGGAAAATCCAACTGAGCGTCTGTGGCGTGGAGTTCAATAAAGAGATCGAAAACTTGATCGAGTACTTTTTTGGGATCCGCATTTTCACGATCGATTTTATTAAGGACGACGATTGGCTTGGCACCAACCTCGAGAGCTTTTCGAAGAACAAACTTCGTTTGGGCTTGGGGGCCTTCGGCTGCATCGACCACGAGGAGAACTCCGTCAATCATGCGCAGGATACGTTCGACCTCTCCACCAAAGTCGGCATGGCCTGGGGTGTCGACGATATTGACGCGGATATCCTTATATTCGAAGGAAGCGTTCTTGGCTTTGATGGTGATGCCTCGTTCCCGCTCTAGGTCCATGGAGTCCATCATTCTCTCGGCCACGACCTGGTTGGAACGGAACGTGCCCGCTTGGCGTAGCAGCTGATCCACAAGTGTGGTTTTGCCGTGGTCTACGTGGGCGATAATCGCAATATTTCTGAGCTTGGGATTCACCATAAAAATTCCAAAATAGCAGGTTCGGTGGCGAGTGCGAGGATTGTTTAAGGTTGAGGACGGGGTCGGCTTCGGGCAGGGTAATGATATGAAATCACCCCGTTACTTGGTTGTATTTGCCGCGATCGCGGCTGTGGCTGGCCTCATGTTTGTTTATAACAGCAAAGATTGGATTTTGCGAAGTGCTGTGGTTAAAGCGGTTGAGCAAGCGACAGGAGTATCTGCGCATTTGGGAAGTTTGAGGGTCGAGCTTCTTAAGGGCGCGGGGGTGTTAAAGGATTTTCGTATGGGCAACCCCAAGGGGTTTAGCCGGGAGGATTTAATTTCGGTTAAGGAGGGCAAGGTAGTTGTAGATGCGGGGACGGTGACCGCATCCGTTGTGAGGATCAAATCGGTGGATCTGAGCGGGGTGGGCATTCTTTTTGAGGGGAGCGGAAAGAGAAACAACATGAATGCGCTGAAAGCACAGATCAACTCACGCTCGGCCAAGCCCCAAAGCTCGAAGGTTGAAACGGCAAAGAAGTTTCGAATCGACTCGTTTGTACTTCGGAACGTCCAAGTGGATGTTCGAATGGCGGGAATCGTGAAAGTTGGAAATCTGAGTTTGGGGGATATACGGATGAACAGTCTTGGGGGTTCCACGGGAGCGACGGCCTCCGACATCGCGGCACAAGTTTCCAATGAGATTGCTTCCCGTTGTACGGGTGCAGTCATTCGAAACATGGCGCAACTAGCTGAGCAAATGGGAATGGATGCCTCGAAAATAGCGGATGGATTTGGAGTTCCTACCGACGTGTTGAATGAGGCAGCAGGCTTCCTTCAGAATCTCTTTAAATAAAGTTATTTTGACTTTAGGCGCGCTGACGCTCGGGGGTTTATGAGCGAGTCTCTAGGCATGGCTTGTCTGCGGGGATTGGCAAGAGGTGGGGCCCGAGTTGCCTTGGTGGATGCGGGAATGGGAGGACGGCAGATCAAGGCGGGTTTGTTGCTGGGTGCTGGATTGGCTTTAGCCCAAAGAATCCGGAGGGAGGAGTCAGGTCCTCGGGTAGGAGTGGTGTTGCCTCCAGGGGCTGGGGGAACGATTGCTAATCTTGCATGTGTGTTGGCAGGAAAAACGCCCGTAAACTTAAATTTCACATCGGGTAGGGCAGCCTCTGATTCAGCAGCTCGGCAGTCAGGGTTGAGGATGGTGATCACCGCCAAAAAAGTGGAGGAGAAGTTGGGGGAGCATTTTCCCGAAGCAGGACGAAGGGTGGATTTGGCAAAGCTTTTACAGGAGGAGAAACCTTGGGCTGTGATGTGGTCGGTCTTGGCCTTTGTTCTGCCTGTGTGGTGTTTGGCTTGGTTGGCGAAAGTGCCACGAGAGGGAGGGGATCGAGAGGCCGGGTTGCTCTTTACAAGTGGAAGTACTGGAGAACCGAAGGGAGTGGTGCTGACACACCGAAATCTTTTATCGAATTTGAGTCAGATTGAGGGGGTTTTGGGAGATTTGAAGTTAGGGTCTGTTTTGGGATGTCTGCCTTTATTTCACAGTTTTGGGTTCACAGTGACATTATGGTGGCCTTTGACGGGGGGGCCGAGAGTGGTGACCTATCCAAGTCCGCTAGAAGTGCACGCGCTCGGGGACGTAATTTCGAACTATCGGGTTGATCTCTTGGTGACGACACCCACTTTTTTAAGAAGTCTGATGCGCAAGGGAGGGAAAGAGAAGCTGGGTGGATTAAAAATGGTCGTCACGGGAGCGGAAAAGCTCCCTTCGGCTTTGCGGGAAGAGTTTGTGCAGAAGATTGGGATCTCTGTCCATGAGGGGTACGGGATGACGGAGGGTTCGCCTGTGATTGCGGTGAATCGACCGGGGGCGGAAAAGCCGGGAACAGTCGGAAAACCGGTTCGGGATTTGGAGGTCCGAACGGTTCACGAGGAAACAGGGCAGGTGTTGCCGAAGGGGGAGGCCGGAATTTTGGAGTTTCGTGGGCCGAATATTTTCCTCGGTTATATGGGTCGACCAGATTTAACACAAAAAGTTCTGCGGGAGGGTTGGTATCATACGGCGGATTTTGGACGGGTGGACGAGGAAGGATTTTTGACGATTGAAGGAAGAAGGGCGCGCTTTTCGAAGATCGGTGGAGAGATGGTGCCTCACGGTGTGGTGGAGGAACATCTGCTGAAGTGGTTCAAGGAGAGAGGTGGATTTCATGAAGGGGCGCAGGAGGTGATGGTTACGGCGGCGGAGGATGAAAAAAAAGGGGAGATCTTGGTAGTTCTTCATTCGTGCGAATTGGAGGGGATCGAGGCGGAGAAAGCCCTGCGTGACATGGGCCTGCCAAACTTGTGGATTCCCAAAAAATTTATTCATGTGAAAGCGATTCCGATCCTGGCGAGCGGGAAGCTTGATCTGGCGGCGGGGCGAAAAATAGCGCATAGTGGATGATATCAGGCGCTGTTAGCTCAATTGGATAGAGCATCTGACTTCGGATCAGAAGGTTAGAGGTTCAAGTCCTCTACGGCGCAGAGTGTTTATTGTTCAATCGATCTGCGATGAGATAACGCATGCCCGAGAGTGATCGAGTCGACGAATTCGAGGCCTGAGCCAGCGGCGACTCCTGTGGCAAGGCGGGTGATTTTTACGCCTAGTGCCGAGAGTTCTTTGGCCAAATAGATCGCTGTTGTCTCCCCCCGAGAGTCGGTTCCAAAGCCAAGGATCACCTCGTGAACTTTGCTTTCTTTGGTTCGTTTGAGAAGGGTAGGTATCTTTAACTCATCGGGACCGATCCCATCGAGAGGCGAGAGAAGGCCGCCAAGGACATGGTATTTGCCCTTAAAAGCGGCTGAGCGCTCGAAGTTAAGGACATCGGGAGCATGTTCCACCACGCAGAGAAGAGAGGAGTCCCGGTTTTTATCGCGGCAGATTTCGCATAGGCCGTCCTCCGAAAAGAATCCACATTCGGGACAGGGATGAATCTGGCTTCGCGCTTCCTGGAGAGCATGGGCTAACTCTTTGGATGCGCCGGGAGGTGCCGAGAGAAGATGGAGGGCGAGTCGTTCTGCTGAACGCGGGCCGATTCCGGGGAGCTTTCGAAGAGCGGCGACGAGGCGGAGGGCGGCGGGTGGGTAATCAGCCATTACGAATCAATGATTCGACCGCCAAACCCTTTGAGGGCGGCTTGAATAGCTGGGTCGTTCAAAAAGGTCTCTTTGTTGGACGAAACAGAAGAGGGGGCGGAAGGAGATGAATTTTTTGCGAAGGGGGTCTTTGCGGGAGAAGGAGCCGGAATCGAGGTGGCCTTTGGGGTGGGTGAGGGAGCAGGGCGGGATGCAGCGGATTCGGCCCGGGTCTCGGCGCCTGGGACAGCCAGCTTTTTAAGAATTGTTTCAAGGCTAACCCTTTCGCGCATTTCACAAAGGCGAAGAACGAGAATTTCGAGGGCTACTTCCCGAGCCAGGGAGAGACGGAGATGATGTTCAGATTCCAGCAGTTGCTCCAGAAGGGAGAGGAGGTGAGTCTGATCGGGGGGATTTCCAAGTGCTAAAAGGGTCTGTTTTTCTAGTTTTCCAAGTTCGGCCTCGGCTTCAGTAGGGGCGATTTGAAGAAGAAGGAGATTTCGGAAGTGGCGGGCTAGATCTTGGGCGACACGGATGGGGTCACGATGGCGGGCACGAAACTCATGGACTTTCGCAAGAGCACTCGTGCTATCTCCAGCCAAAATGGCAGAGGCAAGGGCTCGGGTTTCAATCGGTCCGGCTAGGCCAAAGACTTCGAGGACGTGGTCGAGGGTAATATTTTTGCCTGCAAAACTGACAAGTTGTTCGAGGGCAGATTCGGCGTCCCGAAGGCCGCCCTCTGCTTGGCGGGCGAGGAGGACAAGGGCTTCATCCGAAATTTTGATTTTTTCCGCTTCGGCAATTTTTTGGAGGTGGGAGCAGATCAAGGGATCGGGAATACGGCGCAGATCGAAGCGTTGGCAACGGGAGAGAATCGTGGCGGGAAGTTTCTGAACCTCTGTTGTGGCAAAGATAAACTTTACGTGGGCGGGAGGTTCTTCAAGGGTTTTGAGAAGGGCATTGAAGGCCTCGGTTGTGAGCATATGGACTTCGTCGATGATATAGATTTTGAATTTTCCACGGGCTGGGGCGTAGGGAACGCTTTCCCGAAGTTCCTTGATACTTTCAATGCCTCGGTTAGAGGCACCGTCGATCTCAAGGACATCGAGGCTCCTGCCTTCCTCAATTTCCTTACAAATATCGTCATCTGGATTGAAATCGGCTTTTGGTCCTTTGGGGCAGTTGAGGGCTTTGGCGAGGATGCGGGCGGTGGAGGTTTTTCCTATCCCGCGGGGCCCGACAAAAAGAAACGCATGGGCAAGGCGTCCCTCTGAAATGGAGTTGGAGAGGGTGCGGACAACGTGTTCTTGGCCGACGAGCTCGGCAAAGGTGCGAGGCCGATATTTGCGAGCGAGAACGAGGTAACCCATGACTCGTTAGAATAGGTGACAGGGAGGGGTGAGCAAGGCTGGGAGGTGAAGGAATTCACAATTGACGGCAGGGGGTTTCTTTTTTATGCTATTCAGTTCCAGTGAGAACGATTTCTGCAAAAGCTAAGGATGTCGCCCGGCGGTGGTATCTGATCGACGCCGACAAACAGGTGGTTGGTCAGGTGGCCGTACAGGCTGCCAACATCATTCGGGGCAAAAATAAGCCGATCTTCACCCCCCACGTAGATACTGGAGACCATGTGATCGTGATCAACGCAGCCAAGGCCGTCTTTACTGGTAAAAAAGAGACAATGAAAAGCTATATGTCCTTTTCTGGTTATATCGGAGGGCACAAGTCGGAAACCGTGCAGGCTCGGCGGGCTCGGCGGCCGGAGTTGCTGATCCAGTCTGCAGTGAAAGGGATGGTGATGCATAATCGGTTGGGACGGGTGATCTTGAAAAAATTGTTTGTGTATGGTGGGGCGGATCATCCGCACGTGGCGCAACAGCCTGAAAAAGTGGAGGTCCGCAAGCGCGGGTAAAAAGCATGAGTGAAGGATATTTTGGAATAGGGCGGAGAAAAACGGCTGTGGCTCAAGCTACAATCCAGCGGGGAACGGGCGTGATCACAGTGAACGGCCGAGCCTTTGATGAGTATTTCCCGATTCCTTTTCGGCGAATTGAGCTGATGAAACCCTTGGTGACGATCAAGGAGGAGAAGAAGTTTGATGTTCGGATTAAGACCAGTGGGGGTGGATTAACGGGCCAAGCCGGCGCGGCCAGCCTGGCCATTGCTCGTGCCTTGAACAAGTGTTCGCCTAGTTTCCGTTCCCCTCTCAAAAAGGCTGGTTTAATGACCCGAGACCCCCGCAAGCGGGAACGGAAGAAGCCGGGTCAACCTGGGGCGCGGAAACGCTTCCAGTTCTCGAAACGCTGATCCATTGAGTTGTTCACCGATCGGCGTTTTTTGGCCGATTGGGAGTGGAAGTCTAAGTTCCCACGGCTTTATTGTGCCGTCTTCATGAAATCACCTGTCTCCATCGCCATTTTGGGTGCATCCGGGTACACCGGCGAGGAACTCGCGCGCATTTGCGTCCGGCATCCCGGGATGAAGGTGGCGGCGATCACCTCGCGGCAGCTGAAGGGCAAAACTTTGGAGGAGACTCTGGCGATCGGCGGAACGGCCGGTGCAATCAAGTTTGAGGATTTATCAACCGCTGAGGTGGCGAAGAAGGCGGAGGTGTTTTTTCTGGCTCTTCCGCACGGGGTATCGGCGGAGATTGGTGGAGAGTTGAGGGCGGCTGGAAAAAAAGTTTTTGATCTCAGTGCAGACTTTCGGCTGAAGGATGCAAAACTTTACGAAAAGACCTACGGGGCGGTTCATCCAGTACCGGCTCGGTTGGCTGAAGCGGTTTATGGGCTGCCGGAAATTCACCGGGAGAAGATCCAAAAGGCGGATCTGGTGGCGTGTCCGGGATGTTATCCGACTACGGCGATCCTGGGTTTGGCCCCGGCTTTGAAGGGGGGCCTTGTGTCGGGAGAGGGGATCGTGATTTCCTCCATGAGTGGAGTGTCCGGTGCAGGAAAAAAGCTGGAGGCGGGATATCTCTTCGCGGAGTGCAACGAGAACCTGAGGGCATACGGCGTTCCGCATCACCGGCATCGGCCCGAGATTGAGCAAGAGCTTTCTTCGGTAGCGGGGGCGGGGGTGAAAATCTCCTTCATTCCCCATTTGGCTCCGTTAAACCGGGGGATGCTGACTTCCATTTCGTTCCCCGTGAAAAAAGGAACGACCACCGCGTCCCTGGAAAAGGAGTATCAGAAATTTTACCAAAACGAGGCGGCGGTGCGGGTGTTAACGGGGGATGCTTTACCGGAGACAAAGAGGGTGATGGGGAGGCATGGGGCGGAGTTGGCGGTGCGGGTGGATGAGTGGACGGGTCGGGCCCTGGTGGTGGTGGCGATTGATAATTTGGGGAAAGGGGCGGCGGGTCAGGCAGTACAGTGTTTCAACATCCGGCATGGGTTAGCGGAAGGGGAGGGACTGAATTTGTGAGCAAGGCAGCGAGTTGGGTTCGTGGCGGTAATGTAACCTCGCCCAAGGGTTTTCTGGCGGCTGCAATTCACGCGGGGATCAAGCCTGGGACTGAGAAGGATATGGCTCTTCTGGTTTCACTACTTCCCGCCGATGCGGCAGGTGCATTTACAACCAATCAGGTGAAGGCGGGCCCCGTCCGGGTGAGCCAACAGCATTTGAAGAATGGAAAAGTCCGGGCAGTGATTCTAAATAGCGGAAATGCCAATGCGTGCACGGGGGTGCGGGGTATTGCGGACGCAAAAAAGATGACTTCGGAAACGGCGGCTGGATTGAAGTGCAAACCGCAGGAGGTTCTGGTTTGTTCCACTGGGCGGATTGGGGTGCCATTGCCGATCCGGAAAGTTTTACGGGGAATCAAACAGTGTGTGAAGGTTCTCAAGCCTGACCGAGGTTCACTTGCGGCTCGAGCGATTATGACTTCCGACACGGTCAAGAAAGAGGCGGCGGTGCGGTTGAGTCTGGGGGGAAGAAGGGTGACGATCGGGGCGATGGCCAAGGGGGCAGGAATGATCCATCCCAACATGGCGACGATGCTTTGTGTGGTGACGACCGATGCTGCGGTGGATCGGAAAACCCTCGAACGGGTGACCAGTGAAGCGGTCGAGCATAGTTTTAATCGGATCAGCGTGGATGGGGACATGAGTACAAACGACACGGTGTTGGTGTTGGCGAACGGCGCGGCGGGAAATACTCCTCTAAAAAGTTATGACGCCGATCTGGGGAAATTCAGTGCCGCGTTAAAAGGGCTGATGCAGGAGATGGCTAAAAAGATTGTGGGCGATGGGGAAGGGATGACGCGGGTTATTGAACTGACCGTTCATGGGGCGAGTACCGAAGCGGATGCGAAAAAGATGGCTGAGGCGGTGGTGAGGTCTCCGCTTGTGAAGACTTCATGGACGGGAGGAGATCCGAACTGGGGCAGAATCATGGGGGCGATTGGTGCATCGGGGGCAAGATTGAGGGAGGAGCTGGTGGATATTCATTATGACGGGGTAGCGGCGGTTAGGGGCGGGGTGGCGACAGCGACTCCTGTGGGACGGTTAAAGGCAGCGGCTCGCAGATCACGGGTGGCGATTCAGGTGAACCTGAACTTGGGCAAGGGGGAGTATCGTATGCTGACGACCGATCTTTCGGAAAAGTACGTCCGGATCAATCTGGGGGAGTAACGATGTCGGGGGTGATTGTGGTCAAGTATGGCGGGAGTGCGATGGAGAATCCCGCGAAGGTATCGGAAATTTTGCAGGAGATCGCCGGTCTGGCGAAGGAGGGTTTTCCCGTGGTCTTGGTCCACGGGGGAGGAAAAGAGATTAGTGGGGAGATGGATCGGAGGGGATTGAAAGCGGTCTTTGCCCAAGGGTTCCGGGTGACGAATGAGGCGGCGATGGCAGTGGTGGAGGAGGTGTTGGACCAGAGGGTGAATCCCGGGATTGTAAAAAAGCTAAATGAGTTGGGTGGCAAAAGTCGCGGAATCAGCGGGCGAAAAGTTTTTCATTCCAAGAAAGCGCCGAAAACCGGTGGAGTGGATCTGGGACGGGTGGGCGAAGTGGAACGATGCGAGATAGGCGAAGTGAAGCGGTGTCTGGATACGAAAGAGACGGCGGTGGTGAGCCCGGTGGGTCAGGGAAATGACGGGGGTGCGATGAATCTGAATGCGGACGTGGCAGCGGCGGCGTTGGCGGGGGCTTTGCAGGCAGAGCAGTTGATCTTTTTGTCCGATGTGCCGGGCTTGATGAAAGATTTGAAGGATCCTAGGAGTTTGATTCGGGAGATCAGGGCTGGGGAGTTGGAGAAGTTGGAGAGGGAGGGGGTGATCGGTGGGGGGATGATTCCCAAGTGTCGGTCGGCGGCTTCGGCACTGGGGCAGGGGTTGAAGAAAGTGGAGTTTGTAGATGGTCGGGTAGCGGGGACGTTGACGAAGGTGGTGAAGGGTCAGGAACGGGCCGGCACCACGCTCTCGGCCTGATTTTCTCAGCCTTTTGGAAGCTGGTCTTTAAGTCGGAGTTGGGCGGCCCGGCCGATGGGGATTTTATCATTTACGCCTTCCAGGACGAGGTTGGCCTCATCCCGGGATTTCCGTTCCAGACGGGTTATGTGATTCACGTTGATGATATGGGAGCGATCGATTCTGGCGAAGGGTGGGAACGGTAGGATCTTTTCATAACTACCCAAGGTCTGGCAGATCATGAGGGGGGCTGAGTTCGGGATATGAATCCGAGTGAAATCCCCGTCGGCTTGGAGTAGTGGAATGGAATCTACGGGAACGACCATCGATTGATGGGGAGTGTGAAGACAGATTCGGTCTCCAGTGGAATAAGGGGTTTTGGAGACAAACTTTTTCTTGGAACAGGCGGTTTCCAGCCGATGGAGGGCTTGGGCGAACCGTTGTGGATTGACCGGTTTGATCAGATAATCAACGGCCTCAAGGTCGAACGCCTGGACTGCGTATTTTGCGTAGGCGGTGACCATAACCGTCTTGGGTGGCGGGTGAAGTGCTTTCAAGAGATCCAAGCCGGTTGCGCCTGGCATCTGGACATCGAGAAAAAGGGCGTGAGGTCTTTCCTTACGGATGAGTTTTATGGCGGTGGATTTGTTGCTGGCTTCGCCGACGATCTGAAAATTGGGATGGGGGGCGAGAAGCTGACGAAGGCGTTGGATGGCGAGTCGTTCGTCATCGCAGAGGACTACACGGAGCATGGTTCTCCCTTCAAATCGAGAGTGGCCACGACGAACCCATTGTCTTCGGTCAGCGTGAAATGGTGACGGTTGGGGTACCGTATAGCGAGACGGCGGCGGACTGCTTCCAGCCCCAGGCCCGAGCTTTTTTGTGAGGAGGAGAGGTTTCCAGAATTTTTCACCTGGAGGATGAGATGCCCGGCTTTCATCTGGGCAGTGATGAGGAGAGTCAGGCGGGCAGAATCTTTACCAAGACCGTATTTGAAAGCATTCTCCACTATGGGTTGAAGGATGAAGCTGGGGACAAGAGCTTTTCGAGTGGTTGTGGGAGCGGTGATTCGGGTTTGTAGTTTACTTCCAAAACGGGCTTTTTGGATTTTGAGGTAGGAGGCGGTGGCATCGAGTTCGACGGACAGCGGTGTGATCAGTTCATGACGGTGATCGAGGGAGTATTTTAGGTAGGTGGCCAGTTCATCCACCATGTTGGATGCGATTTTCGGGTGAGCGGGGATTTCGGCGGCGATGCCGTTGAGGGAGTTGAAAAGGAAATGGGGATCGAGTTGGAATCGGATGAGCTGGAGTTCCATCTGTTGGACTTCAGCTTTGGCCTTCAGCTCCTGAAGTCTTTCTTTCTGAACGAGGATTTCGGCTTTCAGCCAGAGATAGGCGAACGACCAGGCGAGGTAGACGAACCACATTAAGAGAGAAAAGACAGCCCAACGCTGCCAGACGGGGACTGTTTGGCTAAAACTTGAGGTGGGGCCGGCAAGGTCGAGAAGGGTGATCAGCCCCTGCAAGAGAGCCGAGTGAAAGGCGGCAGTGAAACCGGTGAGAATGAGGGTCTGAGCAATAAAGTTGGAGCGGCGAATCTGAAGGAGGTTCAGGTGGCGATACATCCTGCGGAGGACTCCGGAAAGGAAAAACCCGAGAAGTTCCGTCGCCAAGGTAATTTGGAGGGCTCGGGAAAAGTCCTCCTGCATGACGGAGCGGATGAGAAAAGCGATGAGACCGAAGACCAACCAAACAACGACATTGATTCGCCAGAAGCGGGGGGGGTGAAAAAGATTCTTATGGATTACCTGAAGCATCAGTTCAGCGTGGGCGAAAACGTTCGATAGGACAAAACATTTGGTAATCTTCGGGCAGAAATGTTTTCTGGGGCCTTTAGAAGGCTTTAGGAATCAATTACCACCTACTGTTGAGGTTCGACACTTTGTGTGGGTAGCTCTACGAGTAAGAGATGGCAGATCCCAAGCATCAGGCGAAGTATTATACTTACAGCCATATTCGTACTCACGGAGCGATCGGGAATCTCAATGAGGGGGTAGTCATCCAGACGCATGGGGTTCACACGA
>JASGCJ010000065.1 GCA_030054195.1 Minisyncoccota bacterium | reverse complement strand
CAACGGCGGTTGGATTAGCAGGGTTGAAAAAAAGGCTAACGGGTAGAAATGCACGAGTCGCTTTGCTTTCTTATTCGACCCGTGGAAGTGCTTCTTTGAATGAGGAGACGGGCAAAGTGATCGAGGCGACAAAAAAGGCTCGGGATCTAGCCATTCAGATCGGTTTGCCGGGAGAGTTCGACGGGGAGATGCAGTTGGACGCGGCTCTGGATCCGAAGAAAGCCTCGCTGAAGATTTCGGGTTCCAAGGTTGCGGGTCGGGCAGACTGTTTGGTGTTTCCGGACCTGAATTCAGGAAATATTGCAGTGAAGAGCATTCAACACTTCGGACGAGTCCGGACCTACGGGAATATTCTTTTGGGGCTGCGTTTACCTGCGGCAGAGCTCAGCCGTGGGGCGGATGAGGAGGAAGTGCTGGGGGTGGCGGCGATTGTTGGAATTCTGGCGGTGGAGTATCGCAAGTTGTATCCCGAGCCCTCTTCTCCGGGGGTTGCCTTGGGAAAGTAAGAGAATGGAACTCAACAGAGTAACGCCACGGATCTACGTGGCTGCGACCCGGCAGGATGATGGAAAGACGACCACGTGTCTGGGGCTTTATGCAGCTCTTTCGGCCAAGTTCAAAAAGATCGGTTACATCAAACCGGTAGGGCAGAGGTTTGTCGAGGTGGCGGGAAAGAAGGTCGATGAGGATTCGGTTTTGGTGAGCAACACCTATGGGGTGAACTTACCGATTGAGGCGATGTCTCCGATTGCGGTGGATCGGATGTTCACACGGGAGTACCTGGAGCGGGGAAATCTTCCGGCGATGAAGGCGACGATTGGTGAAGCTTTCAACCGGGTGGCTTGGGAACATGACTTTGTTTTGATTGAAGGCACGGGACATGCGGGGGTGGGAAGTGTTCTAGATCTCTCGAATGCGCAGGTGGCAAAGCTGTTGGGGAGTCAGGTGGTCATTGTGACGACGGGGGGGGTTGGGCGGCCAGTGGATGAGGTCAGCCTGAACTTGGCACTCTTCGAGAAACACGGGGTGAAGGTAGTCGGGGTGGTGTTGAACAAGGTTTTGCCGGCCAAGATGGAGGCGTTGCGGCCTTGGGCGGAAAAAGCATTTCATCGGATGGGGTTACCGATTTTGGGAATGATTCCGTATCACGGGGAACTTCGTCGTCCGACGCTGGGTCAGGTGACCTTGGAGTTGGGCGGGGAATTTCTTTCGGGGGAAAATATGAAACGGAGGAAAGTGAGATCGGTAGCGGTGGGAGCGATGACGGCGGTCCGCTTACAGGATCAGCTTCATCCAGGGGCTCTTTTGATCACCCCGGGAGATCGAGAGGATCTGCTTTTGGCGACACTTGAGGCGCAGGTCAAAGGGGGGCACGAAGCGAAGCCAGCAGGAATCATTTTGACGGACGGGCTCAAGCCGCAACCGGGATTGATCAAAATGTTGCAGGAACGCGGACTTCCGACGGTGGCGGTGACGGGGGACAGCTACACCGTGGCAGCGAAGATTGAAAGAATGACGGTGAAGACCGATCCGGGAGACAAGGAGAAGATTTTAATGATTCAGGAGGTGATCGCAAAGCATCTGGATCTGGGGGCAATCATTCGTGGCAGCAAGCCGGTGAGTGCGGAAAGAAGCTAGGCGTTGACGGAGCGGACGGGATTGGGGATGGGGCGAAGGGCGGGAGTGATCTGAGGAATGTCGCAAGAGTTTGGGTTGTAGCGCAGAAGAAACTCGTCTTGGACACGGCGGGCGGGGGTGTTTTCGGGCAGAGGGGCACGGGTGGAGAGGCCATTCTGGCCCAAAATTCGGGCTTTCCGATTATCGCTTGAATAAGCGGGAACAATAATCTCGAGGAATTGGCGACGGAGTTCCGGGTCGAGAATAGGGAAGACCACCTCAACACGGCGATGGAGGTTGCGGGGCATGAGATCGGCACTGCCTAGGAAAACGAGTGGATCCCCCCCATTGGTGAAGACATAGATGCGGCTATGTTCGAGGAAACGGTCCACGATGCTTCGGACTTGGATATTTTCGCTCAATCCGGGGACACCGGGGCGGAGGCAGCAGATCCCGCGTACGAGGAGTTGGATGGAGACTCCTTCCTGAGAGCTGGCGTACAGGGATTGAATGATCTCCGGGTCGACGAGGGCGTTGGCTTTAATAAAGATTCCTGAAGGGCGGCCGGCACGGTGGTGGGCCGATTCCCGATGGATGAGTTCGAGGAGGCGAGGGGCAAAATTAAAGGGGGCGACGAGGAGCTCGTCGAAGTGGGCGGTTTCCGACATTCCCGTGAGGACGTTGAAGAGAGAGGCGACTTCGGAGGTCAGGGCGGGGCGACAGGTGAGTAAGCTGAAGTCGGTGTAGAAGCGTGCGGTACGGGGGTGATAGTTTCCTGTACCGAGGTGCAGATAGGATTGGAGATGGCTCTCTTCCCGACGGACGATGAGGAGGACTTTGCAGTGGGTTTTTAAGCCGACCAATCCGTATACGACGTGGATGCCGGCCTCCTCCATCTTGCGGGCCCAAGCGATGTTATTGGCCTCGTCGAAGCGGGCTTTCAGCTCCACGAGAATCGTAACCTGCTTTTCGTTGCGGGCGGCGGTGATGAGGGCGTTGAGGAGGGGGGAGTCCCCGCTGGTTCGATAGAGGGTCATCTTGATTGCGAGGACTTGAGGATCGACGGCAGCCTGTTCGAGAAGAGAGATGATGGGTTGAAAACTTTCGTAGGGATGATGCAGGAGGATATCGTTTTGGCGGATCGCCTCGAAGCTGCGCCCTGGGGATTGAAGTGGAGGTGGGAGGGAAGGGGTGAAGAGGGGATCGTGGAGGTGGGGGAGGCCACGGCCTGATTCGGTAAGAGCGAAGAGCTGAGTCAGATTGACGGGCCCCGTGACACGGTAAACGTCTTCGTGTGTGAGTCCGAGATGACCAAGGAGATAGGTTTCGATTTCGACGGGGCAATCTTGTGTGAGTTCAAGACGAACGGCGGCTCCTCGATTTCTCTTTTGTAGTTCTTCCTCGATCGTGAGGAGGAGGTTGTGGGCTTCCTCTTCGTCGATATAGAGCTCGCTGTTTCGGGTAATCCGAGTGGGCCAGGCCCCGTGGATTTTCATGCCTGGGAAAACTTCCGCGACGAAGTGGCGAACCAGTTCAGAGAGAAGGATGAACTCCCGTGGGTTGGGGTTATCTCTGGGAAGAGGAATGAGGCGGGGAATGCCGCGGGGAATCTGAACGAAGGCGTGGCGGGTGGTTTCCTGTTGGCCTGGTTTCGAGTAAAGAATCACTAGGTTGACCGATTTATTGAGGAGTTGGGGAAAGGGGTGGCTGGGATCGACGGCGAGCGGGGTGAGGATTGGGAGAATATCGCGTTGGAAGAGTTCGCGAGCCCAAGCGATCTGGGTTTCGTTCAACTGCTGAATCGGGCGCAGGTGAATGCCCTCTTGGGCTAGGGCTGGGAGGAGCGTTTCGTGAAGGAGTTGGTACTGGTCGGCAACCATGCGGAGGACTCGGGTGCGAATGGCGGATAGAACTTCCGGGGGGCGGAGACCATCAGGACCATGAAAATCACTTCGGTTGTCGACGAGCTGTTTGAGGGCGGCGACGCGGATTTCGAAGAACTCGTCCAGGTTCGAACTGACGATGGTGAGGAATTTGAGGCGTTCGAGCAGAGGCTGGGTCGGGTCTTGAGCCTCTTCAAGAACGCGCTGATTAAACTCCAGCCAACTGAGCTCACGATTTAGGTAAGAGGATGAATCGAGAGACATGAAAAAAAGTCTATCAGAAAACTGTCCCTACAACTAGGCAGGGCTTAACTCCACATTCCTATAAATGGAGGAGCAGTATTCATAAACCGATGATTATTAATACAATATCCACTTTGACCTCTGACCCCACTTCCTAAAATCAGCTATTTAAAATATTGTTAGTGAACGAGTTGCAAGACCTCTGACCCCATGTAACTGTCTGCGGGGCAATAGCTTGGGGGGTGGTTTTTGTAGAGGTAGGGGTGTGGGGGTGTTAGGAGAGAGGGGGAACGGAGAGTAGTTGAGGGTTATTTTAGAGGCAGTAGGTGACCGCGGGAGAAGGTAACGATCGATTGATCGGATGATTCGTACGATTGAACGGGGGGATGGGTTTTGGTGCGAAGGTTCTGACCGGCGAGAAGAGCGTGAAGAACTCCGACGCCATCGAAGTAAAACCCGTTTTGATTTGTGCCTAAGTGCTGAAAAAATTCGGGGAGTGTTTCGGTGGAGGCAAGGGTCCACAGCTTTTTTTCCCATCGCGAGACTTGAGCTTGAACTTTTTTGTCTGCGGCAAAGGGGTGTTGAAAGCGCGGACCGACATGGCATCCGTCGATGCTGGCGACGATCGCAGTGTCTGGCTCCTGAGGCAGTTTTCCCAGAGATCTGGCAAAAACTGACTCAGGAGAAGTTTCGCGAGGCGGAGCTCCTGCTTCCACGGCGTGTTGGAGTCCACCGCAGAGGACAGGAAGGATGGTGAAGGAGCGACCTGGAAAAAAGAGATCGCGAAGGGCTTGAAGCCAGATCACAACAAATTCGATCGAGTGTTCTCCCTGAAAGCCCCGAGCCTCTGAATCGAGGAAGGGGCAGGTGGAGGAAAGGGAGGAAAAAAGGTCGGCATCGGCTTCTATCTTTCCCAAGGGGGTTCGGTAGCCGGCGGGGAGGCTGGCCAACTCTGCAGGGCAACGATGCCCGACACCCAGAATCACCACACGGGAGGGAAACCAGTTTGCGTCGCGCCAAAGAGCGTAGGTTTGGGCGTATAGATCGAAGTTCACCCGAAAATCGATGTGGGGAACGATCGGATAGCGAAGGTCGTGAGCAATTTTTTTGACAGGAGATACTTTTTCCAGAGCCTTCGAAAAGGTCTGTAGGATCTCCTTTGGATCGGCTGGGTAGCACGAACCTGCGCAACGCGCCTGAAGTTGTGTGGGAGCGGGGGTCAGGCCTTCGGAAGCAGGGCTTCGAC